>JAKFVH010000235.1 GCA_021732285.1 Reyranella sp.
GGTTATCTTGCCCGCGCCAATGATCCTCCACCTGGAAATACCGTCATGTGGCGCGGACTGTCTCGCCTCACTGACATCGCGTTGGGCGCGACGGTCGGAGTGAAACTTGTGGGTAATTGAAAGTCGGCGCACCCCAATCGTGGCCGACGACGACGGCGCGATCCGCGCCCAGCGCCGCAATCAGCCCGGCGATGTCGGCGGCCAGGTCCTTGATCGCGTAGGCCTCGATGGCGTGAGGCTTGTCGCTGCCGCCATAGCCGCGCACGTCCAGCGCGGCCACCCGGTAGCCCGCCTTCGCCAGCGCCGCAATCTGATGGCGCCACGAATACCAGCCCTCGGGAAAGCCGTGGACCAGGACGACCAGCGGGCCTTCTCCCGCCAGCGCCACACGCAGCCGAACGCGGCCGACATCGATGATCTGCAGGCTCGGTTCCATGCGACCCTCGTGGCCTACTCGGCCGCGACCGGCTCGCCTTCGCGGATCCAGCTCCGCTTCTCGCCTTCGTAGATCGCGCCCGGATTGCCCCGCACCGTGGTCCGCCACATCATGCGCTGCTCGCTGTCACCGTCGTACCAGGTCGCGGCATGGACCAGGCAGCGGTTGTCCCACACCACCAGGTCGCCGACCGTCCATTCGTGGACGTAGACGAACTCCGGCCGCGTGTAGTGCGCCATCAGCTCGTCCAGCAGTACCGCGCCCGCGCCGCGCGGCCCCGGCTCCAGGCCGACGAACGGACCGTCGACCCAGTCCATCTGGCCCCATTCGCAGACATAGAGCGCGGGCCTGCCGGTCACCGGATGGCGGCGCACGACCGGCTGCGGCTGCGAGCGCGCGGTCGGCGGCTGCTCGATGTCGGCGCGGCCGGCGAGCGCCCCCTCGCGCGAGCGCGCCGTGCCCGGCTGGCAGTGCAGGCCCTGCAGCCCGACGACCTTGGCCTTGAGATGCGGCGGCAGGGCTGCATAGGCCGCCGTGCCGTCGGCGAACAGCGTCTGGCCGCGGTCGCGCGCCACCGGCGTCACGGCATAAAACAATGAGATGTCGGGCGGCGGCCGGCGATAGCTCTGATCGGTGTGCCAGCCCTTGCGGTGGGGATACTGCACCGGCAGCCGGCCGTCGGCCGTCACGGGCGGATCGGGCCGCCGCGGCGGCTTCCTGTTCACCGGCGCCATGTTCGACACCAGGAAGATCTCCGGCACCGTCGTGTGCACCGAGCTGCGCTGCGTGAGGGTGTAGCGATAATCCTCGACCTCCGGGCCGAAGGCGCGGCTCAGCGCCACCAGCAGCTCGGGCTTTTCGGCGATCTCCTGCAGGCCTGGGATGCACAGCAGGCCATCGGCCTTGGCCAGCACCGCCGGCAGCCCCTCGGGAATCCCCTGCGAGAGCGGCGTCGTCAGGCGAACCGCCGCGCCGAAACGGGCGCCGGGCAAAGGCATGGTGACGTCGAAAGCTGCGGGCATCGGTCTTCCTCCTGGCGCTATCATCCTAGCGCGATCTCGCCCAAGATCGATGCAAGGTTCTAGCCACACAGGAATGACGAAAATGCAGCGCACGGATTTGTCGGCGATGAGCAGGCTCTCGGCCGACATCGACCTTTTAGCCGAGGGCAAGGCCACGGGCTTCGTGCGCGTACCGCATTCGGTGCATCGCTCGGCCTACGGCTGGATCCCGATCCCCATCGTGCGCATCAAGAACGGCGAGGGTCCCAGCGTGCTGATGCAGGCCGGCAACCATGGCGACGAATGGGAGGGCCAGATCGGCCTCGGCAACCTGATCCGCGCCCTGCAGCCCAAGGACATCAAGGGCCGGCTGGTCATCCTGCCCTCGGCCAACTTCCCGGCGGCCATGGAAGGCCGCCGCACCTCGCCGATCGACGAGGGCAACCTCAACCGCTCCTTCCCTGGCGACGCCGAGGGCACCATCACCCAGCAGATCGCCTATTTCATCGAGCACTCCCTGCTGCCGGGCTTCGACTACAGCTTCGACTTCCATTCCGGCGGCAGCTCGCTCACCTACATCCCGAGCGCGCTGGCGGCGCGCTCGGAGGACCCCGCGCAAATGAAGAAGGTCATAGGCATGCTGAAGGCCTTCGGCGCGCCGGTGAGCTACATCGCAGACGCGCCGATTGGCGGCGGCGGCAAGACCTTCACCTCGGCGTCGGCGCGCCAGGGCGTGATCTCCATGGGCACGGAGCTGGGCGGCGGCGGCCTGGTGACGCCGGGCTCGCTGAAAGTCGCCGAGGACGGCATGCGCCGCGTGCTGGCGCACATCGGCCTGCTGCAGGGCCCCGTGCCGGCGCCGACCCAGACGCGCCTCACCGAGATCGGCGGCGACGACTATTACGTCTACGCGACCGACAGCGGCCTGTTCGAGCCCCTGGTCGACCTCGGCGCCGAGGTCAAGAAGGGCCAGCCCGCGGCACGCATCCATTTCCACCACACGCCGTGGCGCGAGCCCGAGGTCGTGCCCTTCAAGCGCGATGGCCTGGTGCTGTGCAAGCGGGTGCCGGCGCGCTGCGAACGCGGCGACTGCCTGTTCCATCTGGCTACAGATGTTGCAGGGTAGAGCAATCCTTGGCGCATTCCTCCCCACGCGTAGCGTGGGGAGGTGCCCGCGAAGCGGGCGGAGGGGTCATGAGCAGCAGTCCTGATGCTCATGACCTCTCCGGCCCTACGGGCCACCTCCCCATCGCCCTTGGCGATGGGGAGGAACGATTCAGATCATGCCTGAGCCCGTGATCGAGCCCATCCGCCGCGCCTTCGCGGTGCTGCAGGCGCTCAATCGCCGGCGCTCGACGACGCTTGCGGTGCTGGCCGCCGAGACCGGCCTGCCGGGGCCGACCGTGGTGCGGCTGCTCCATACCCTGATCGCGCTGGGCTACGCCTCGCGCGTCTCGCGCGAGGCGGGCTACCGGCTGACCGACCAGGTGCTGTCGCTGGCGGGCGGGGTGCGCTTCATCGATCACCTGGTCGACGCCGCCATCCCGCACATGAGCCGCTTCACGCGCGAACAGGGCTGGCCGCTCTATCTCGCCACCCTGAGCGCCGGCGGCATGGCGATCCGCCATTCGACCGCGCCGGAGAGCCCGATGTCGTTCGAGCGCGCGGGCTACGATCGCAAGAGCCCGGTGCTGGTGGGTGCGCTCGGCCGCGCCTGGATCGCCTTCTGCCCCGACGACGAGCGCCGCCGCATCCTGCGCGGCCTCGGCGTCCGCCAGGGCCCCGCGCTGAAAGCCGCGCTCGAGTGTATCCGCCGCGACGGCTTTGCCTTCACCCGGCCGCCGCGTCCGATGCGCATGCACGGCATGGCCGTGCCGATCCTCGACCAGGACCGCGTGGCCGGCTGCATCTCCATGCGCTTCCCGCGCTCGGCGATGAGCGAAACCGAAGCCGGCACCCGCTATGGCGGGCTTTTAGCCAAGATGACCGCGGCGATCGCGGCCGACCTCGCGACCCGGCGCGACGCCGGCTGACCCTACGCCGCCCGATAGAACGGCTTGTCGCCGCACACCGTCACGCGGTGGCCGTAGCGGCGGCTCGGGAAGTAGTCGAACATCGCGTGGTGCTGGGCGCAGCGATTGTCCCAGAACGCCACCGAGTTCGCCTGCCACTTGAAGCGGCACTGGAACTCCGGCGTCTCGATGTGGCGGTAGAGCATCTCCAGCAGCGCGTCGCTTTCGTTGCGCTTGAGCTGCGGGATGCGCAGCGTGAAGCCGCGATTGACATAGAGCCCCTGCTTGCCCGTCACCGGATGGGTGCGCACCACGGGGTGCTCGGCGTTGGGGAACTTGATGTCGTCGCGGTCGGTGGCCTTCACGCGGTAATAGTGCGCCTTGGAGCTGTCGTGCAGCGCTGTCAGCCCCTGCAGCAGCTGCTTGATCGGCCCGGACAGCGTCTCGTAGGCGCGGTACATGTTGGCGAACAGCGTGTCGCCGCCATTGGGCGGCACCTCGGTGAGGTAGAGGATCGACCCCATCGGCGGCTCGACGTCACAGCTCACGTCGGAGTGCCATTCCTCGCCGGCGACGTGCTTGGACTTCTCGTCAGCCTTGATCACCAGGATCTCGGGGTGGTCCTTGAACGCGATCGGCGCGTTGGGATGGACGTGCAGGGGACCGAAGCGGCGGCCGAAATCCTTGTGCTGGTCGATCGACATCTTCTGGTCGCGGAAGAAGACCACCAGGTTGTCCATCAGCGCATCGTGCACTTCCTGGAACTGCTGGTTGCCGAGCGGCTTGGCGAGATCGACGCCGAAGATCTCCGCGCCGATGGTGGGCGTCAGCTTGCGCACCTCGATCGTCTGATAGGCCATGGCTTCCTCCGTCGGCTTCAGGCTCGTTTGCAGCGTTCTATGCCCGCCTGCCTGCCGGCGCACGGCCAGAGTCGACAAACTCCGTATTACGGAGTGACCACAACGCAGCAGCCCTCTGTCACCCCGAGCGTAGCGAGGGGCCTTTGAGGCGGCGGAAAGGTCCCTCGCTACGCTCGGGATGACAATGTGCGGCGGCCATTGCTGGCGTTTCACTTCTTCTCGGCCTTGGGCGCCTTCTTCTTCGCCTTGTTCTGGTTGAACGCGATGGCGGCGCGCACGAGAGCCTTCAGCGCACGCTCATTGGCCTTGTCGCCCTCGAACAGATCGATTGCCCGCCGCTGGTTGCCTTCGAGGCCTGCGTTGAAAAGCTTGTCGGGATCGGGCAACCGCGCGCCGTGGTCGAAGGTAACCTTCACCTTGCCCTTGTGCGGGTTGGCGAGCGCGATGATGCCGTCGCGCGACCACACGGGGGGCCCCATCCACTTCCACTCCTCGACGATCTCCCGGTCGGCCGCGAGGATGGTCTTGCGCACGGTGGCGAGGGTCTTGCCTCGCCAGTCCGTGACTTCTGCGATCATCCGGTCGATGCGCTCCGATGGAGTCATTGGATCGCTATTGTGCCGCGATCACTCCATCTGCGCCAAGACCTGCTCCAGGCTGGCAAAGAACCGCGGCCAACCGACCTTGGCGCCGCCATAGGCCTGCTGCTGGTCCGGCCGGAACCCCGCCTGCTCCATGCGCAAATGCGTTCCCGTGCCCGTCGGCGTGAGCGTCCAGGTGACGACGCTCTCCAGGCCATAGGCGCCCCAGGTGTAGGCGAGCGTCTTGTTCGGCTCGACCGTCGTGACCCGGCAGTCGACGGCGCCCCAGTCGGCGCTGAGCCTGAAGTCGTGGCCGACGACGGGCGCAAAATCGTTCTTCATCAGCCACTCCTGGATCAGATGCGGCTGGGTGAGTGCGCGCCAGATCTTTTCCGGCGGATGCGGGATGTCGCGTTCGACGACGACGGAGCGCAGTTGGGGCACAGTGGCAGCGGCGGTGTTGCTCATTGGTCCATCCTCTTCAGAAGGTCTTCGAGATCGTCGAACCGGTTTTGCCAGAAGCCGGTCATCTGGCTTGTCCAGTCGATCAGCGGGGCGAGCGCACTCAGCTGGGCGCTGTAGTGCGTCAGGCGGCCTTCGGGGCGATCGCGCACCAGCCCGGCCTGCTTCAGCACCCCAAGGTGCTTCGAGACGGCCGGTTGCGAGATCCCGGCGTGAGCCGTCAGGGCTCCGACCGTCTTCTCGCCTTCCCGGCACAGCCGTTCGAAAAGGGCCCGCCGCGTGGGATCGGCGAGCGTCCGGAAGAGCATATCGTGGTCAAGCCAGGACGTCGGCCGCGGCGGCGATCAGTCGTTGGATGTCGTCTTCCGTCCCGACGGTAATCCGGAGCCAGGGCTCCGTGCGCGGCTTGTTGAAATGCCGGACCAGCACCGCACGGTCGCGCAGCGCCGCCGCCAATGCCGCCCCGCTCCGCTGCGGATGCCGGGCGAAGACGAAATTCGCGCTCGACGGCAGGACGACGAAACCGAGCTTCACCAACGCGCGCGTCATCGCTTCGCGCGCGGCGATGACCCTGGCGCAGCTCTTGCGGAAGTAGGCATCGTCACGCAGCGAGGCCGTCGCGCCCACCTGGGCGACGCGGCCCAACGGATAGGAATTGAAGCTGTCCTTCACGCGACGCAGCGCCTCGATCAATCCTGAGTCGCCCAGCGCATAGCCGACGCGCAAGCCGGCGAGCGCGCGCGACTTCGACATGGTCTGCACGACCAGCAGATTGGGATGATCGGCGATCAGCGGCACCGCACTCTCGCCGCCGAAATCGACATAGGCTTCGTCGACCAGCACCGGGATGTCGCGATGCTCCTCGAGCAGCCGCGCGATCTCCGCGCGCGGCAGCGCGATGCCGGTCGGCGCATTGGGATTGGCGATCACGATCGACCCCGCCTCGCGCCGGTAGTCGTCGACCCGCAGGCGCATTCCGTCGTCCAGCGGCACGGTCTTGTAGGCGAGGCCGAACAACTGCGCCCACACCGGATAGAAGCTGTAGGTGACGTCCGGGAACAACAGCGGCTTCGGCTGCTTCAGGAGTGCCACGAAGGCATGGGCGATCACTTCATCCGAGCCGTTGCCGACGAACACCTGGTCGGGCCTGACGCCGTGATGGGCAGCGAGCGCCTGGCACAGCTCCGCCGCCTCGGGATCGGGATAGAGCCGCAGGCTGTCGGCCGCGGCGGCTTGCATCGCTTCCATCGCGCGTGGCGATGGGCCGAAGGGGCTTTCGTTGGTGTTGAGCTTCACCAGATTGGCGATGCGCGGCTGCTCGCCCGGCACATAGGGCGAAAGCTCGCGCGCGATATGGCTCCAGTAAGGGTTCATCAGGGTGTCCGGGGCGGGGTCGAGCGGTGGCTTATGCCATCGCCAGGTCGGTATTGCTACGCCAGGTCGGCTCGCGCGTGGTAGGATTCGCGCGTTGGTGCAGAGCGTGGTCGACGGCGTGATGGCGCGCAGGTCCGCCCGTGTGTCGGAGGTCATGTCGGGAAAGATTGCGAGATTGACCGTGTGGGCCGAGGAATTGGCGAGCAGCGTGTAGCCGCCCAACTCCGAGCGCGCGACTTGGCCCGCGCCCTGCGCTTGAGCCTGCGCGACCCGTTCTCGGCGATCTTCAGCGGCGTCGCGGCCTACGCCGGGTTCGTCGGCCGCAACTACGAGGAGGCGGTGCGGCTGGCCCGCGAGGGCGTCCGCCAGCGCCCGGAATTCGTCGGCGGCTACCGCATCCTGACTGCAGCCGCGCCATGGCGGGCGACGGGGAGCTTGCCCGATCGGCCCTGCAGGAGCTGCGCCGGACCCAGCCCAATATCTCCCTGGCCTGGGTCGAGAGCCAGATGCTGGTGAAAGAGCCGGCCGAACGGGCGCACTACCTGGAAGCGTTCCGTCGCGCGGGCCTGTAGTAGACATGAGCTGAGCGATGCGGCGCAGGTGTTGCACATTGGCAACATCCGGCCCGCCGTCCTGTGTCCTTCCAGTGCCTTGAGCGGCCTAGCCGCTCCGCCTGGAAACTCCCCCACCTGAGCCGACGTTCGTGCCGGTGGGTGTGGGAAGGAAGAAGGACAAATGCCGGCAACGAACTGGGAGACTTCGAACAACCGCGTGCTGCTCGTCGACGACGACGAGCTCTATCTCGAGACCATGATGGCAGAGCTGGAGGACCGGGGCTTCGCGGTGCGCGGCTTCCCCGACGGCCCTTCCCTCTTCAAGGAGCTGGACCGCGCGCCTGAGGCGGATGCGCTCCTGCTCGACTGGACGCTGCCCAGCATGTCGGGCATCGACGTGCTGTCGGCGGTACGGGACCGGGGTATCGACGTCCCGGTCGCCTTCCTGACCGGGCGCGCCCTGGTCGACTACGAGCACATCGCGCTCGACCGCGGCGCCATCGACTTCATCGACAAGATGCGCGGCGCCGACATCATCGCCCAGCGGCTCGCCCGCATGGTCGTCGGCAACCGCCGCCGGCCAACCGTCGTCGCCGCCCGGCCCGAAGCGCCGCTGGTCTGCGGCGCGCTCAGCCTGTGGCATCGCAACCCGCGCATCCAATGGCGCGGCCAGGACGTCGGCCTGACGCTCACCGAGTACAAGATCATCAGCCAGCTGGTCGCCAACGCCGGCAAGCCGCTCACCTACCGGGCGATCTACGACACCATGCACTACGCGGGCTTCATGGCCGGCTACGGTGCCGACGGCTATCTGGTGAACGTGCGATCGGCCATGAAACGCGTCCGCAAGAAGTTTTTGGTGCTCGATGCGGCGTTTGCCGAAATCGAGAACTTCGCGGCGGTCGGCTACGCCTGGCGTAAACCCGCCGGGGAGACTCAAGGCGGCGCAGGGTAGCCTGCGGCGATCCACAGGGTTTCAATTCTTATCCCGTCGATACCGGCTATAGTGAGCGGGCAGCCTCGAGGCTTGATGCCGCTCAACTGGACGATCGATCACGACCTGCGCCTTGTGACGGCACGTGCCGAAGGGGCGATTTCCGCGGAAGACGTCAAGACCTACCTCGGCAGTGTCGCCGCAGAGGGCGGCATGCCCTATCCCAAACTGTTCGACATCTCCGAGGCGGATACCGCGCTGACGGTGGCCGACCTCCAGGCGCTCGGCCGCTCGATCCGGCAGTACGCCGTCGACGGCTATGGCCCGCTCGGCCCGCTCGCCATCGTCGTGGGACAGGGACAGTCGCATTTCCAGGCGGCGTTCTTCGCCGATGCCTCGCCGACCAACCGGCCGCTGCGCATCTTTCGCGATGCGCGGCAGGCGCGCGAGTGGCTGGTCGGGCTGCGGCGGACCTGAGATCGGCCCTGCGACACATCGCGTCGATTACGGCGCACCTGCGCTGTGCGACGCTCAAGGTCCCATCAACTTTGAAAGGAGGTGATCCTGTGACATCCACCAATGCGACACCGACGAGCTTCGCAGCAGTTGCCACCGGGATCTTTCCTGCACTGGCGGCTCGCTGCCTGTAAGATCGACGGTCGTCGGCGCAAAGCCGCCTTCGGGCGGCTTTGTTGTTTTTGGGGTGTCCCATTGCCGTTGGGCGGATGTGTCTTGCATCCGAAACATCGGCGGTCGAGAATCGTCGAATGAGCGACTTCGACTCGAGCGAGAAACGTAGCCTCGCCCAGCGAATCGACCGCTTCATCAAGGGTCTCGAGCGCGCAAAGCGTGCTCCCAACCGGCGCGAAAGCCACCACGTCGTCGCCGCGTTGCGGTGCCTTCATGGCGGGCGGTACGAGGCGGGCCGGCTCGCCATGATCAATGCCGAGCGCGTCGCTCCTCTTCCTCCGGAAGCGGCCAACCTCGTGAGAAGCAATGAACCGGAGTCGGTGCCTGAGCTTCGTGCCGCACTCGACGCCATCCTGGCGGGCAACGCCTAGCGGCAGCGCCGGGGCCCCGCCGGGTCAGCCCTTCGGGCTGCAGCTCGCGCAGGAGAGCTTCGCCGCCGTCTTGCGCCCATCCTTGCGCGGCCGCGTCTCGGCGTGGCCGCAGACCGAGCAGCCGTCGATCTCGAAATGCACCCAATGGGTGGGCTTGGCGCAGCTCTCGCATGGCAGGCCGCGGCGGTTGCCGATCGAGCCGAAGCCCGGCGCGTCGCACTTCGGACAAAGGTGCTCCAGCCGCTTGGCGAGCTTGTATGACAGCGCGCGCAGCACGCGCATACGCGTGGGGTTGCGATGGGCGCGCATGTCGGCGATCAGCACGGCCATGCCGTCCTCGGAGCGCCTGGCCTCCTGGTTCATCGCCGAGACGACGTCGTCCAGGGTGTCGAGCCCGGTCTTGATCGGATGGGCCATGTCGCTGCTGCACAGCACGAACACGCCGTAGCGCGGGAAGCCGATCGCCTTCACCGCCTTGGGGATGTTGGGGTCGCCCGCCTTGAAGCGCAGCAGGCGCCAGTTGGTGCGGTGCGTGGAAAGCGTCTCGATGATCCGGATACCGCGCTTGCGGTCGAGGAAGGCCATGATCTCGATGCCGCTCGGCACCAGCGGCACGGCATCGATCGGCCCGTAGCTGCCCTCGTTGGCGATGGCGCAGTCGACGTCGAGCGAACGGAAGGCGAGCTCGGCCTTGATGGCGCAGGTCTCGACCAGGGCGTCGGGCCGCGGCACCTCGCCCGAGAAGGTGCCGAGCTCGTCGGTGTCGAGCTGCGGCGCCACCACGATCTCGGCATCGAGCAGGCGGCGGAACGGCGGCGCCACCGCCAGCTCCTTGGCGTGCATGGTCGCAAGACCGATGCGCTGGCCGGCGTAGGGATGATGTCCAGTCAATGCCACGGCACCACGGACGACGACCGAATCGATGGGACTTACTCCGCCGGAATTAATCCGCCGCCTGCGGCATGGCCTGGCGGGCGAGCTGCTGCTCGACCAGGGTCGCCCAGTACGACGCGCCAATCGGCAGGATGTCGTCGTTGAAGTCGTAGCCCGGGTTGTGGACCATGCAGCTGCCGGCGCCATCGCCGTTGCCGATCCAGATGTAGCAGCCGGGCCGCTTCAGCAGCATCCAGGCGAAGTCCTCGCTGCCCATGGCGGGCGTCGGGTTGCGGTTGACGTTTTCCAACCCGACCAGGGCCGAGGCGGCGTTGGCCGCGAACTCGGTCTCCTTCTCGCTGTTCACGGTCGCGGGATAGCGCCGCTCGTAGCGCCATTTGGTGACCTCGGCGCCGAAGCCCGCGGCGACGTTGCGCGCGACCTGCTCGATGCGCCGCTCGATCATGTCCTGCACCGGCTTCTTGAAGGTGCGGACGGTGCCGCGCAGGGTGCATTCCTGCGGGATGACGTTCCAGGTGTCGCCGGCATGGATCTGGGTGGTCGAGACCACGGCGGTGTCCATCGGGTCGACGTTGCGCGCCACGATCGACTGCAGCGCCGTCACGATGTGGCTGCCCACCACCACCGGGTCGATGCCGTGATGCGGCATGGCGCCGTGGGCGCCGACGCCTTTCACCACCACCTCGAAGATGTCGTAGGCCGCCATCATCGGGCCGGGACAGACGGCGAAGCGGCCGACCCCGATGCCCGGGATGTTGTGCATGCCGTAGACGCCCTCGACCGGGAACTTGTCGAACAGCCCCTCCTCGACCATGACGCGGCCGCCGCCCTCGTTCTCCTCAGCCGGCTGGAAGATGAAGTAGACGGTGCCGTCGAAGTTCCTGGTCTCGGCCAGGTACTTGGCGGCGCCCAGCAGCATCACCGTGTGGCCGTCATGGCCGCAGGCATGCATCTTGCCGGGGATCGTCGACTTGTGGTCGAACTCGTTGGTCTCGTGCACATCGAGTGCGTCCATGTCGGCGCGAAGACCGATCGCGCGCTTGGAATTGCCCGAGCGCAGCACGCCCACCACGCCGGTCTTGGCGAGGCCGCGATGCACTTCGATACCGAAGGATTTCAGCTTCTCAGCGACGATATCGGCGGTCCGTATTTCCTCGAAGGCCGTCTCGGGATGACTGTGAATGTCATGGCGCCAAGCGGTCATGTCCTTATGGAACGAGGCAATACGATTAATGACCGGCATTCCGCTATTTCTCCCAAAATATTGGTGCGGATCGTAAGGATGCCCGGCGACGGGTCAAGCACGGCGAGCATGCGCCCACGCACATCAGGCATCGTGCAGGAAGTTCAGGGCAGGCGTGAATGGCGCGATTGCTCGTTGCAGCAGCCGATGCAACCATGTGTAGAGCGAGCCGGCCGAGCCGTGGGAGGGTCGCAAAATGCCTTCGATGCGGTCCCTTCTCGGGGCCTGTGTGGCGCTTGCTGCCTTCCTGTCGTACCTGGCGCCGTCGCATGCCGGCCCCGACGAGGTGACGACAGCGCCGACGACTGAGCCCGAACCAGGCAATCGGCGTCCCTCTGTCGACGACATCTGCCGCACCTTGGCGCAGGCGGCGGCCGACAACGAGCTGCCCGAGGAGTTCTTCACCCGCCTCATCTGGCAGGAGAGCCGCTTCGACCCGGCGGCGGTGAGCCCGGCCGGCGCGCAGGGCATCGCGCAGTTCATGCCGCAGACCGCCGCGATGCGCGGGCTCACCAACGCGTTCGAGCCGTTGCAGGCGCTGCGCGAGTCGGCGAGCTACCTGCGCGAGCTGCGCACGACCTTCCGCGGCAACCTGGGTCTCGCTGCGGCCGCCTACAATGCCGGTCCCGGCCAGGTCGAAGCGTGGCTCGCCCGCCGCCGCGCCCTTCCCTTCGAGACCCAGGCCTACGTCCGCATCATCACCGGCTACGCCGCCGAGGCCTGGGCGTCGCCGACGCCGCCGCAGGCGCCGCCCTCGACCGCAGCGCCCTCGAACGCGGCGATGGGTGCGCGCTGCGTCGAGCTCGCCAAGCTCTTGATCGACCGTCCGCAGCGTCGTCGCCACCTCGCGTCCGATCCGGCGTGGGGACCGTGGGGCGTCCAGCTTGCCGGCACCTGGTCCGAAGGACGCGTGCTTGCCACCTACGAGCAGCTGCGGCGCCGGTACGACGCCGTGCTGGGCGACCGGCTGCCGCTGGTCCTGGACGCGCAGCGGCGGGCGCCCTCGCGCTTCATCGTCCGGGTCTCGGAAAGCAGCCGGAAAGACGCGGACGCACTGTGTGCAAAGCTCAAGGCCGCGGGTGGCGCCTGCATCGTTCTCCGCAACCCGCGGGACTGAAGTGTCGCTTCGTCGCCAACGCTACGGCGCGGGCCATGACGTCTGATCTTTCGGCAGCCTGCCGCTGGGATCATAGACCTCGACATGATGCGGAAGAGCCGGTCCCCACTTCCAGAGGACGAGATTGGTCATGTCCGGCTTCGCCCCACGCGCAAAAGAGGGTACGAGCACGCCGGCCCTGCCCTGCGCGATGAGCTGGTCGGCAATGCGCCAGGACGCAGGATATCGTGCGTTCGCGACATCCTCCGCCCAGGCGCAGCCGAGATCAGCCAGGACCACGCCGTTCGCCTTGCGGCTGTCGTCGTCCCGGAGATCGACCACGTCATCCACATCGACTTGGTAGGAGCAGATGGTCAGCAGATCGAGTCGGTGCGCAAACCCGTGCGTCATCTCGGCGATCATTCCATCGATCGTGCGAGCCAGATAGAGAGCAGGCACACCCTTGGGATTGAAGCGGCCGCCATGGGTCTTGGCGCCGTCACCGGAAAGCGGTGAGAAAGCCCATCTCGGATCGTGTGCGCGATAGCACGTACCTTGAAACCTCAAGAAAATCCGCCCAAGGCCACGTGATCGAGGTAGTCGCGCACGGCAGTCGCCTTGCCGTCCTTCACCAGAGATTCGGCAGTTCGTCCGCCGAATGCCGCTATCGGCTCGGCCCGATACCAGGCCATCGCCTGATCCTTTCCGCCGGCCCAATCGGCAACACGACCGACAATCTCCAGCATCTCCTTGAGTCGTGCCTGAGTCTTCGGCGCCGCCACGCGATCCGGTCGATAGAGCGTTTCAATGCTGAGGCCGGCGGTTTCAGCGAGCTGGGCCTTGGAGAAACCAAACGACTCTATGACGCGATCAACAGCGACCTTTCCCTTGGGGCCAATGAGTTCGCGGCTAAGGGTCCGGACTTGGATGCCGGCAGCGCCTTCGCGCCGGAGGCGGGGCGTCTTTATCGTGCCTTCTCGCGTGAGCGACTTCTTCGCTCCCATTGCCATCTCCACTACACGTATTATATGGCAATCAATATGACATTTGAGCCAGAATTTGCCAGCCCTTTGTGAATGCACCGCCCGGTGCCGAGGCCTACACTTCCCGCATAAGTGAATCTTGCTGATAAACAGCATGTGTACCAGGGAGGGACAAAATGGCTCGTGTTACGCGTCGCAAGTTCCTGAAGGCCTCGGGCACCGGCATGGCCGGCATTCTCGCCGCCGGCCAAGCGCCCGCTTTTGCGCAGACCTCAACCTTGCATTGGCTGAAGTGGAACGACTTCGTGCCGGCCGGCGATCAGATCCTGCGCCAGTCGATGCTGGCGGAAGGCGAAAAAGCGCTCGGCTTCAAGATCAACATGGAGACGATCGGCCTCAACGACCTGCAGCCGCGCGCGACGGCGGCGATCCAGGCGCAGGGCGGCGCCGACATCATCATGATCTTCGACAACAAGGCGCAGCTCTATGGCGACAGCTGCGCCGACGTGTCTGCCGTGTGCGAGGCGCTGGGCGCGGCGCAGGGCGGCTACTACGACCTCGCCAAGGCCAACACGCACGACGGCAAGAAGTGGATTGCCGTCCCCTACTGCATCATCGGCGCCATGGTCGCCTACCGCAAATCGTGGTTCGACGAGATCGGCGTCACCAAGTTCCCCGAGACCTGGGAGGAATACCGGGAAGCCGGCAAGAAGCTCAAGGCCAAGGGCCGGCCGCTCGGGCAGACGCTCGGTCACACGGTCGGCGACGCGCCGGCGTTCTCCTATCCCTACCTGTGGTCGTGGGGCGGGCGCGAAGTCGAGGAAGACGGCAAGACCGTCAGGCTCAACACCAAGGAGACGATCGAGTCGGTGAAGTTCCTGACGGCGTTCTGGAAGGACTCCCACGACGAGGGCGGCCTCGCCTGGGACGATTCCAACAACAATCGCGCCTTCCTGTCCGGCACGATCAGCGCCACGCTGAACGGCGCGTCGATCTACATCGAATCGCTGCGCAAGCCCGACCAGTACAAGACCGACAAGGGTGCGCAGCTAAAAACCGACATCCAGCATGCGCCATTGCCCAAGGGACCGGCCGGCCAGTTCGGCGTGCATCCCTTCCAGTGCATGATGGTGATGAAGTATTCGAAGAACCAGAAGCAGGCGATGGAATTCCTGAAGTGGTTCCACTCGACCGACGTCTACGACAAGTGGTTCAACGTGCAGAAGGGCTTCGCCACCGGCCCCACCAAGCAGTGGGAGAACCATAAGATGTGGCAGGAGGATCCGGTGATGGCGCCCTACCGCGTGGCGCCGCGGCTGGGCCGCGTCTACGGCCATGCCGGACCGGCGGGAGCGAAGGCCGCCGAAGTGCTCTCCAAGTACATCATCGTCGACATGTACGCCAAAGCCGTCCAGGGCATGCCCGCCGAGGACGCGGTGAAGTGGGCCGACGGCGAAGTACGCAAGGTCTACGGCTGACCGTCATCCCGAGCGGAGCCGCCTGAAAGGCGGCGTAGTCGAGGGACCTGTTCTTGCCGACGCATCGACAAAACAGGTCCCTCCACTCCGCGCGTAGTTCATCCCGAGCGAAGTCGAGGGGCGCTCCGGTCGGGATGACGGCTGGAGATCGGTGAGTCGCTCGGCGAAATTCCGTTGCGCGGCATTAAGCTGATGCCTAGCATTCCCGACAAGGCCGCAAAGGCCACGCATCGCGATCACGCGAGCATCGATCAACAGGAGGAACGCTCATGACTAGGAGGACAATCGGTCGGCGTCGCTTTGTAAAAACCACAGTCGCTCTCTCGTCGGCCATGGTGGCCGCTCCGTTCGTGCGCGGCGCCTATGCCGCGGGCAAGCTTTCAGTCGGCCTGTGGGACCATTGGGTGCCGGGCGCCAACGCCGGCGCCGAGGCCGTCGCCAAGGCGTGGGCGGAGAAGGAAAAGGTCGATCTGCAGATCGACTTCATCACCTCGCAGGGCAACAAGCTGATCCTGACAGCCGCTGCAGAAGCGCAGGCGCGGTCCGGCCACGACATCCTGGCGCTCGGCAGCTGGGACTGTGCGCGATACGCCGATCAGCTCACGCCGGTCGACGACGTCATGGCGTCGCTGGTCAAGCAGAACGGCAAGGCCAGCGCGATCACGACGTATCTCGGCGTGATCGACGGCAAGTGGCTTGGCGTGCCGGGAACGCCGGGCGCCCAGTTCAAGGGGCCGACGTCGCGCATCGACCTTCTGAAACAGCACGCCGGCATCGACGTGCAGGCCATGTATCCGGCCGGCGCGCCGCCCAAGGCCGACAATTGGACCTACGACACCTTCCTCAAGGCGGCCGCCGCCTGTCACAAGGCGGGCTTTCCGTTCGGCATCGGCCTCGGCACGACGGCCGATTCGGTCGATACCTGCGGCGCCTTCTTCCAGGGCTTCGATGCGGAGCTGGTGAACGCCAAGGGCGACATCACGGTCAAGAGCGACAACGTCAGGAAGGCGCTCGACTACATGAAGCAGCTCGTCGCCTATCTGCCGACGGACGCGCCGGCGTGGGACGACGCCAGCAACAACAAGATGTTCGTCGCGGGCAAGACCGCGCTGATCATGAACCCGCCCAGCGCCTGGGCCGTGGCGCGGCGCGACCGGCCGGAAGTCGCCGAACAGACCTGGCACCACGGCATGGCCGCCGGCCCTGCCGGACGCTACGGCCCGTTCACGACACCCTTCTGGGGAGTCTGGAACTTCGGCAAGAACCAGAGCGCGGCCAAAAGCCTGCTGACGGCGCTGTCGCAGGCGGACGCGATCGAGGCGATGGTGAAAGCGAGCGCCGGCTACGACATTCCGGCCTTCGCCAACCTGACGACGATGAAGGTGTGGGCCGAGGAAGGGCCGCCCAAGGGCACGCTCTATCACTACTCCAACCCGTACAACCATCAGATCCTGTCGATCGCCGCCGCGCCGGCGCCGCACCGGATCGCCGTCCAGATCTATCGGCAAGGGCTGCAGACCCAGATGGTGGTGCGCTACGCCATCAAGAACGAGCCGATGGAGAAGGTGCTGGCCTTCGCGAACAACGAGCTCGAAGGCTACATGCGGGTCTGACCCCTCCGCCCGCTTCGCGGGCACCTCTCCTTCGCGGTCTCCGCGAAGGGGAGGAATTTATTCGCGCGCTCCCGCGTACGACCGATCCTCTATGCCAAGCCGTCCTTCCTCGATAGCGTGGCACGCCACCGTGCCGCCTTCGATGGGCAGCGCCTTGGGCCGCTCGACCTTGCAGCGCTCGTTGGCGAAGGGGCAGCGCGGATGGAAGGTGCAGCCCGACGGCGGATTGATCGGGCTCGGCACCTCGCCCGCCACCGGCGCGCGTTGCCGGCCGGTCATGTCGAGGTCGGGGATCGTGTCCAGAAGCATGCGCGTGTACGGATGCTTGGGGCGCATGAACAGCGTGTCGGTCGGCGCCACCTCGACCAGGCGGCCGAGGTACATCACGCCCACGCGGGTGGAGATGTGATAGACGACCGCGAGGTTGTGGCTGATGAACAGATAGGTGAGCTGCAGGCGGCGCTGCAGGTCGACCATCAGGTTCAGGATCTGCGCCTGCACCGAGACGTCGAGCGCCGAGGTCGGCTCGTCGCACACCAGGAACTCGGGATGGCTCGCCAGTGCGCGGGCGATCGAGATGCGCTGGCGCTGGCCGCCGGAGAATTCATGCGGGTATTTGCGGCCGTCCGCCGGCGTCAGGCGTACCTGGCGCAGGCGCTCGCCGACCTGGTTCTCCAGGTCGGCCTTGTCCTTGGCGAGGCCGAAGGCGCGGATCGGCTCGGCGACGATGTCGAACACGCGCCAGCGCGGATTGAGGCTGGCATACGGGTCCTGGAAGATCATCTGCATGCGCCGACGCAGTGCGGCCATGTCGGCGCGGCTGCGCGGGCCCGCCATGTCGTTGCCGTCGAACTCGATCGAGCCCGCGGTCGGCGGATAGAGGCCGACCACCAGGCGGGCCACCGTCGACTTGCCGCAACCCGATTCGCCCACCAGGGAAAAGGTCTCGCCCTTGGCGATCTCGATGTCGATGCCGTCGACCGCCTGCACGATCTGGCGCGGCCGGCCTTCGAGAGTACGCACCAGCCACGGCGCAGAGACGTCGAAGTAGCGCTTCAGTCCCTCGATCTTGACGAACTGGTTCATGGAGCCGTCAGGCATCGACCAGTTCCTTGGTCACGGGCGCGCCGACGCCACCACGATCGTGCAGCCAGCAGGCGGCGCGGCTGGCGCCCGCCGACATCAGGTTCGGGCGTTCGACCATGCAGCGCTGGCCGCGGACGGTGCAGCGCGGATTGAAGGCGCAGCCCGGCGGGATCTCGGTCAGCCGCGGCATGGCGCCGTCGATCTGGGTCAGCTTGTCGTGACGCACGCCGAGGCTCGGGATCGAACCCATCAGGCCCTTGGTGTAGGGGTGCTTGGCCTGCTTGACGACGTCGCGCACCGGGCCGATCTCGGCGATGCGGCCGGCATACATGACGGCGACGCGGTCGGCGGTCTCGGCGATCACGCCCATGTCGTGGGTCACCAGCATCACCGCCGTGTGGTGCTCGCGGCAGAGGCGCTTCAGGAGCGCGATGATCTGCGCCTGGATCGAGACGTCGAGCGCCGTCGTGGGCTCGTCGGCCACGATCAGGCGGGGATCGGCGCACAACGCGAGCGCGATCACCACGCGCTGGCGCATGCCGCCGGAGAACTGGTGCGGATAGTGGTCGATGCGGTTCTCGGCACCCGGGATGCCGACCTCCTTCAGGAGATCGAGGGCGCGCTTGCGCGCCTGGCTGGCGGAGAGCGGCAGATGGGTCTGGATGGTCTCGACCAGCTGGCGGCCGATCGAATAGAGCGGGTTCAGGCTTGTAAGCGGATCCTGGAAGATGGCGCCGATCTTGGCGCCGCGCACCTTGCGCATCTCCTCGTAGGGCAGGTTGTCGATGCGCCGCCCTTCCAGCTTGACCTCGCCGCCGGCGATGCGGCCCGGCGGCTCGAGCAGGCCGATGATGGCGTTGCCGGTGAGCGACTTGCCGGCGCCCGATTCGCCCACGACGCCCAAGACCTCGCCGGGGGCGATGTCGAAGGAGACGTCGTCGACGGCCAGAAGCGTGCCGCGGCGCGTCGGGAACTCGACCCTGAGGTTCTTCACTTCGAGAAGCGGCGGATTGTTGGATACAGCCATCAGCGGAGCTTCGGGTTGAGGGCGTCGCGCAGCCAGTCGCCTAAAAGGTTCACGGCCAGGACCAGGGCAGCGAGCGTGGCGCCGGGGAAGACGGTGATCCACCAGTCGCCCGACTGCAGGACCTCGTTGCCAAGCCGGATCAGAGTGCCGAGCGAGGGCTCGGTCGAGGGCAGCCCGACACCGAGGAAGGAGAGCGTCGCCTCGGTGATGATGGCGAGGCCCAGGTTGATGGTGGCGATCACCAGCACCGGGCCGGTGACGTTGGGCAGCACGTGGCGGACCATGATCAGGACGGGCGACAGGCCGATCACGCGGGCGGCCTGGACGTACTCCTTGTTCTTCTCGACCAGGACGGAGCCACGCACGGTGCGGGCGTACTGGACCCAGAAGGAAAGGCCGATGGCGCCGACGATGACGAAGATCGCGATCTCGTCGTGGCGCTGCACCGAGATGATGCCGCGCACCACGCCGTCGATCAGCAGGGCCACCAGGATCGCCGGGAAGGTGAGCTGCACGTCGGCGACGCGCATGATCACGGCATCGACCGCGCCGCCGAAATAGCCGCTGACCAGGCCAAGCGTGATGCCGATCAGCATGGCCACGATCACTGAGGCGAAGCCCACGATCAGCGAGAGCCGCGTGCCGTACATGATGGAGCTCAGCACGTCCCTGCCCTGATCGTCGGTGCCGAGCGGGAAGGTCCAGTCGCCGTCGGGCGAGACCAGGACGGGCGGCTTCAGCCCGTCGCTGAGGCTGAGCGTCGCCGGGTCGAACGGCGTGTGCGGCGCCAGCAGCGGCGCCAGGAACGCCATCAGGAAGATGAAGAGCGTGGCCAGTGCCGCGGCCACGGTGGTCGGCGAGGACTTGAAGCTCCACCAGACATCGCTGTCGGTCACGCAATGCAGCCAGCTGGTGGGTGCGGGTTGCTGCATCGCCATGTCAGTGACCCGCGACTTTGGCCGCGCCGCCCTGGCTGCGCAGGCGCGGATCGACGACGAAATAGAGCAGGTCGACCACGAGGTTGATGACGACGAACAGGAGCGCGATCAGCAGCAGGTAGGCCGCCATCACCGGGATGTCGGAGAACTGCACGGATTGCAGGAAGAGCTGGCCGACGCCCGGCCAGGCGAACACGGTCTCGGTGACGATGGCGAAGGCGATCAGGGTGCCGAGCTGCAGGCCCATCACGGTGATCACCGGCACCAGCGTGTTCTTGAGCGCATGGCCGAAGTTGATGGCGCGGTTGGAAAGCCCGCGGGCGCGGCCGAACTTGATGTAGTCGGTGCGCATCACCTCCAGCATCTCCGAGCGCACCAGGCGCATGATCAGCGTGAGCTGGAAGAGGCCCAAGGTGATCGACGGCAGGATCAGCGCCTTGAGGCCGGAGATGGTGAGGAAGTTCGTCGTCCACCAGCCGATCTGCACCGTCTGGCCGCGGCCGAAGGACGGCAGCCAGTGCAGCATGACGGCGAAGACCAGGATCAGCAGGATACCGAGCAGGAAGGGCGGCAGCGACACGCCGAGCAGCGAGACGGTCTGCAAGAGCCGGCTCGACCAGTGTTTGGGATAGAGGCCGGTATAGACGCCCATCGGCACGCCGACGAACAGCACGAAGATGGCGGCACAGAAGGCGAGCTCGAGGGTCGCCGGCACGCGTTCGAAGATCATGCGGCCGACCGGCTCGGAGGTGCGGTAGCTGAGGCCGAAGTTGCCGCGCGCGGCGTTCGAGACGAAGCGCAGGAACTGCAGGGGTGGGGAATCATTCAACCCCAGCCTCTCGCGCAAGAGAGCCCGGTCCTCCATCGAGGTGTCCTGGCCGACCATGGCGTTGATCGGGTCGCCGACGTAGCGGAACAGCGAGAAGGCGACCAATCCCACCGCCAGCAGCACGGCGATGGATTGCAGCAGTCGTCGCAAGATGAAGGCAATCATGATGGATTGGGTCGGCCCGGCGCAGGCCTAGCAGGTCCCCCTTCCGGCGCCAAGCGCCACCCGCGCGCTTTTGGCCGCGGAGCGACCAAAAGCGCTAGCCCGTATGACGGGGGAAGGAAGAGGAGGTCAGACCCTCATGGCCTCCCCCATCATATGGGGGAGGTGGCGACTAGCCGGAGGGGGTTACTTCACGTTGACGAACCACAACGGGAAGGAGTTGTCGGCGCGCTGGACCAGGTCGATGTTCTTGCGCGCCGCCCACACCAGAGCCTGCTGGTGCAGCGGGATGTAGGCGAAGTCATCGACATAGAGCTTGGTCGCCTCGGTGATCATGGCGTCGCGCTTGGCCTTGTCGGTCTCCTGCTCCATCTTGTCGGCGAGCTCGTCGATCTTGGGGTTGGAGTAGCCGCCGGCGTTGAACTGGCCCTTCTTGGTCGCCTTGTTGGGCGTCTGGATCAGGGCCTCGAAGACGTTGTGCACGTCGTAGGTCTGGGCCGGCGACCAGCCGAGCATGTAGAAGGTCGTCTCACCCGGCGACAGGTCGTTCTTGCGCAGGATCTTGGCGAAGTAGAGGTTGCGGGTCTGCGCCTTGAGATTGGCCTTCACGCCGATCTTGGCGAGCATCGCCACGACGGCCTGGCAGATCTTCTCGTCGTTGACGTAGCGGTCGTTGGGGCAATCCATGCCGATCTCGAAGCCGTTGGGATAGCCGGCATCGGCCAGCATCTTCTTGGCCTCTTCCGGCTTCAGGAGAGCCGGCCGCTTGTCGAGGTCCTTGGTGTAGCCGTTGATGCCCGGCGCCACCATCAGGGTGGTCGGGAACGACTGGCCGCGCATCACCGTGCGCTTGATCGCATCGACGTCGATCGAGCGATGGATGGCCTCACGCACCTTCTTGTCCTTGAAGGGGTTCTTGCCCTTGACGTTGGACTCGAGCAGCTCGGGCCGCTCCTGGTCGAAACCAAGGAACACCACGCGGGTCTCGGGCCCCTCGAGCACGTTGATGTTGGCCTCTTTCTTCAGCGACTCGGTGTCGGCCGGCGGGACCTCGTAGGTCATGTCGATGTCGCCCGCCTTCAGCGCGGCAATGCGGGTGGCCGGGTTGGAGACCGGGGTGAAGATCACCTCGGTGAGATTGTGCTGGGGCTTGTCCCACCAGTTGGGATTGTTGACCAGCACGGTCCGCTCGCCGGCGCGGCGCTCCTTCAGCATGAAGGGTCCGGTGCCCATGGCGTTGCGGGTGGCGAAGTTCTCCTCGTTCTTGGTCATGTCCGCCGAGTTCTGGGCGTTGTTCTTCTCGGCCCACGCCTTGGACATGATGGCGAGCGCCGCCCATTTGTCGGCGAGCAGCGGGTCGGGATACTTGGTCGTCACCTCGACCTTGAGGTCGCCGACCTTCTTGATCTCCTTCACCGACACGAAGTTGCTCTGCATGTTCGAGCCGGGACCGTTGGCGCGGTTCAGCGAGAACACCACGTCGTCGGCGGTGAGCGGCGTGCCGTCATGGAACTTCACGCCCGGACGGATGTCGAAGAACCAGGTCGTCGGGTCCTTCTGGCCGTACTTCTCAGCCAGCGCCGGCTCGAGCTTGAGGTTCTTGTCGCGCCGAATCAGCGGATCGTAGATGTTGGACGTGAAGGTCAGGAGGAAGGTCTCCTGACGGGCATACGGGTCCATCGAGCTGACGTCGCCCGAGTTGGCCCACTTGAAGGTCTTGGCTTCGGCGATCGTCGCCATGCCGAAACCGGCGCAGGCGATCGCCGCCAGCGCAACAGACTGCCGCAGATTGAAAATCATCGTGCTCCCTCTTCGTGGCGCTACACCCATCGCGCCGACCGGTCCCCCCGACCCCTGGTGCTATGCGCTAGCGCATACCTACCTTACGTTGCACCGCCTCTGCAGTGGCGTCAATTGCCCAAATTTTTTGCATGGGCACATACGTTGGACATCCCCAGCCGGGGGCCGGTATCGTCCCGCTCCGGCTAATTTTTCTCAGGGTGCGGTCATGAATGACGTTTCACGCAGCTTCCGCGGCAACTCCAACGCGGCGCGGGATATTGCGCACCACCTGCACCCCTACACCAACTTCAAGAAGCACGAGGAGACCGGTCCGCTCACCATCGTGCGCGGCCGCGGCATCTACGTCACCGACGACGACGGCAAGGAATATATCGAGGGCATGGCGGGCCTCTGGTCGGCGGCGCTGGGCTTCAGCAACGAGCGGCTGGCCACGGTGGCCTACGAGCAGATGAAGCAGCTGCCGTTCTACCACGCCTTCAACCAGCGCTCCCATGAGCCCGCCATCAACCTCGCCGAGAAGCTGAAGCAGATGGCGCCGGTCGAGATGTCGAAGGTGTTCTTCGCCAACTCGGGCTCGGAGGCCAACGACACCGTCGTCAAGATGGTGTGGTACATGAACAATGCGCTGGGCCGCCCGACCAAGAAGAAGATCGTCTCGCGGCTGAAGGGCTATCACGGCATCACCGTGGCCTCGGGCAGCCTGACGGGCCTCCCCACCAACCACCGCTCGTTCGACCTGCCGATCGCGGGCGTCGTCCATACGCTCACGCCGCACTACTACCGCGGCGCCAAGGACGGCGAGACCGAAGACCAGTTCACGACGCGCTGCGCCCAGGAGCTCGAGGAGCTGATCGTCAAGGAAGGCGGCGCCGAGCAGGTCGCCGCCATGATCTGCGAGCCGGTGATGGGTGCGGGCGGCGTGATCGTGCCGCCCAAGGGCTATTACGAGAAGATCCAGGCCGTTTGCGCCAAGTACGACATGCTGTTCGTCGCCGACGAGGTGATCTGCGGCTTCGGGCGCACCGGCAACGTCTGGGGCAGCCAGACGATGAACATCAAGCCCGACATCCTGACCTGCGCCAAGGCGCTGTCGGCCTCGTTCCTGCCGATCTCGGCGGTGATGGTGAACGAGAAGGTCTACCAGGCGCTGATGAGCGAGAGCGACAAGATCGGCACCTGGGGCCACGGCTTCACCTACTCGGGCCATCCGGTGGCCGCCGCCGTCGCCCTCGAGGCGCAGAAGATCTACGACGAGATGGACCTGTTCGGCCACGCCAAGCGCATGAGCCCGGTCTTCACCAAGCACATCCAGTCGTTTGCCGACCATCCGCTGGTCGGCGAGGCGATGAGCATCGGCATGATGGGCGCGCTCGAGATCGTCGCCGACAAGAAGACCAAGACGGCCTTCGATCTGGTCAAGGTCGGCGCCGGCAACCGCGTCTACAACCACGCCGTGGCGCGCGGGCTGTTCATCCGCAACATGGGCGACCGGGTGGCGATCTGCCCGCCGCTGATCATCAACGAGACCGAGCTCGCCGACCTCTTCGGCCGCCTGCGCCAGGCGTTCGACGCGGCCCTCGCCGAGCTCAAGTCGGAAGGCCACTTCAAGGGCTAGAGCGACGTGAGCCCAGACCTCCAGCGAGAGGACTGGGACAGCCCGCGCGCGGCCCTGCCCCGCGAGGATGCCAAGCCTGACTGGTCGCCGCCGCTCGGCACCAGTCAGCGCATCCGCAATCGCGCCATCTGGGCGGTGGCCCTGTTCACCGCCTCGGTGCCGCCGGCCTTCGTGGCGCTGGGCGTCGCCGAGGTGACGCAGGACCAGATCAACGTCGCCCTGCCGCTGGCCGTGGGCTTCTGGCTGATCGGCCTTCTGTGCTCGCTGTGGGCCGCCTTCCCCACCTTGCGCTACTGGGAAGCGCTACCGCAGACCACGCGCTGGCTGGGCGCGCTGCCGATGCTGTCGGTCTCCCTCTTCTTCAGCGCCGCGCTGATCGCAGCACTGTTCCTGTGAAGGCGGGCGGAAGCGCACCGAACAAGGGGATGCGACCGGCGCACCTCCGCCCTACCCGGCGGCGTGCGGCGCCGGGATGTTTTCCTCCCCATCGCGGATACCGCGATGGGGAGGTGGCCCGAAGGGCCGGAGGGGTCATGAGCAACGCGACTGTTGCCCATGACCCCTCCGGCCGCTGCGCGGCCACCTCCCCAGCTTCGCTCTAGGGGATGCACACATCGTGCGTCGGATTGACTCATGATGGCAGATTTTTGTGGCGAGAGGGGCGAAGGCAATGATTCGCTGAGAGGCACGTCTGGTGATCAGAGGTGCGTCGATGGAATTGAGTT
>JAKFVH010000214.1 GCA_021732285.1 Reyranella sp.
CCGCCCGAGCCCAACAGCGAGCCCGAGCCGCCGGCGTCCGATCGCTACGAGCTCACGCTGCGCCTGGAGAAGGGCGACACGGTCGAGAAGATGCTGGCCGACATCGACGTGCCGGAAGCCGATCGCAGGCAGATCCACGAGCGGCTCACGGCGCTCCTCAAGAAGAAGAAGCTGGTGGTCGGCGAAGAGATCGAGCTGTTGCTGCAGAATGTACCCGAACAACCCGATGCGCCGCGCGTGCTGTCGCTCTCGGTACGTCCGCAACCCGAGCGCGAGTACATCATCACGCGCCGCGACGACGGCAGCTACGAGGGCGAAGAGAAGATCTACAAGGTGAGCCCGCGCATCGTGCGCGTCGAGGCTGAACGCCACGGTTCGCTCGAGCAGAGTGGCGTCAAGATGGGTGTGCCGTCGCCGGCGATGGTCGAGTTCATCCGCGCGCTTTCCTACGACGTCGACTTCCAGCGCGAGCTCAAGGAGGGCATGAAGTTCACGGTGCTGCTCGAGCAGCTCGTGACCAGCGACGGCCGCGTCACGCATCCCGGCCGGCTGCTCGCGGGCGAGCTGCGCCTGCTGAAGCGCACGGTGACGGTAATCCGCTTCCGGCCGCAAGGCGGCGCCGACGGCTTCTACAATCCCAACGGCGAGAGCGTCGTGCGCGCCTTTCTGCGCACGCCGATGGACGCCTCGAAGATTTCCTCGCGCTTCGGCATGCGCGAGCATCCGATCCTGGGCTACAGCGCGTTGCACGCCGGCGTCGATTTCGCGGCACCGCCGGGCACGCCGATTCTCGCCGCCGGCGCCGGCAAGGTGGCGATGGCCGGACCGAACAACGGCTACGGTCTCTACGTGAAGCTGCAGCACACCAGCGACGTCGCCACGGCCTACGCGCACATGTCGCGGATCGGCCCCGGCATCAAGCCCGGTGTCGCGGTGCGCCAGGGCCAGGTGATCGGCTTCGTCGGTTCGACCGGCATGTCGACCGGCCCGCACCTGCATTACGAGTTCCATCGCGGCGGCAAGCAGGTCAATCCGCTGGCTCAGAAGTTTGCGATGCGCGCGCAGGTCGGCGGCAAGGACGTGACACGCTTCCAGGTGCTGGCGAAGCAGTATCTCGCGCAGCTGAAGAACGCGCCGGTCGTGGCGGACACCAAGCCGAAGCCGAAGGAGCCGAGCACGCCGCAGGTTGCAAAAGGCGATTAAGTCATACGCGGACCGCGGGCGTCCCGCCCGCTCATGATTCATGAGGCGGGCGGGACGCCCGCGGTCCGAACATGAAAAAGGGCGCGACTCTCGTCGCGCCCTTCTTGTCTTGGTCGGCTGCCTTAGTCGTCCGCCGCTTCGCTCAGCACGCGCTGGCCGCCGACGCTGAGCTCGCCGCCCTCGACCGTGACCTTGACGGTGTCGCCGTCCTTGACGCGGCCTTCGAGGATCTGCGTCGCCAGCGGATTCTGCAGGCTGCGCTGGATCACCCGCTTGAGCGGCCGCGCGCCATAGACCGGGTCGTAGCCGCGGTTGGCCAGCCACTGCAGGGCCTTGCCGTCGAACTCGAGCTCGACCTTGCGATCGGCCAGGAGCTTGCGCAGGCGGCCGAGCTGGATCTCGACGATGTCCGTCATGTGCGCGCGGCTCAGCCGATTGAACAAGAGAATTTCGTCGAGGCGGTTCAGGAACTCCGGCCGGAAGGCGCGGCGCACCTCCTCCATCACCTGCTCGCGCACCGTCTCGGCGGACTGGCCGTCAGGCAGCGCCGCCAGATGCGCGTTGCCGAGGTTCGAGGTCAGCACGATCAGCGTGTTCTTGAAGTCGACCGTGCGGCCCTGGCCGTCGGTCAGGCGACCGTCGTCCAGCACCTGCAACAGCACGTTGAACACGTCGGGGTGGGCCTTCTCGACCTCGTCGAACAGGATCACCTGGTAGGGCCGCCGCCGCACCGCTTCGGTCAGCACGCCGCCCTCGTCGTAGCCGACATAGCCCGGCGGGGCGCCGATCAGGCGGCTGACGGAGTGCTTCTCCATGAACTCGCTCATGTCGATGCGCACCATCGCCTGGTCGTCGTCGAACAGGAACTCGGCGATCGCCTTGGTGAGCTCGGTCTTGCCGACGCCGGTCGGGCCCAGGAACAGGAACGAGCCGATCGGCCGGTTGGGATCCTGCAGGCCGGCACGCGCACGACGCACCGCGTCGGCCACCGCGCGCACGGCCTCGTCCTGGCCGACCACGCGCTTCTTGATCTGGTCTTCCATGCGTAAAAGCTTGCCGCGCTCGCCTTCCAGCATCTTGTCGACCGGCACGCCGGTCCAGCGCGACACAACCGCGGCGATATCCTCGGGCGTGACCTCTTCCTTGACGCCCTTGCCGCCCTGGACCTCGTGGTTCTCGGCTTCCTTGAGCTTCTTCTCGAGGTCGGGGATCACGCCATAGGCGAGCTCGCCCGCCTTGGCCAGCTCGCCCTTGCGTTGTGCGATCTCGAGCTCCGAGCGCGCCTTGTCGAGCTGCTCCTTGAGCTTCTGCGAATCGGCAAGCTTGTCCTTGGCCGACTTCCACTGCGCGGTCAGCGCCGCCGACTTCTGCTCGAGCTCCGACAGCTCCTTCTCGAGACGCTCCAGCCGATCGCGCGACGCCTGGTCGCTCTCCTTCTTGAGCGCCTCCTTCTCGATCTTGAGCTGGATGATGCGCCTGTCGAGCTCGTCGAGCTCCTCGGGCTTGCTGTCGACCTGCATGCGGATGCGGCTCGCCGCCTCGTCCATCAGGTCGATCGCCTTGTCGGGCAGGAACCGGTCGGAGATGTAGCGATTGCTGAGCGTCGCGGCAGCCACGATCGCGGCATCGGCGATGCGCACGCCGTGATGCAGCTCGTACTTCTCCTTCAGGCCGCGCAGGATCGAGACCGTGTCCTCGACCGTGGGCTCGGCGACGAAAACCGGCTGAAACCGGCGCGCAAGCGCCGCATCCTTCTCGATGTGCTTGCGGTATTCGTCGAGCGTCGTGGCGCCCACGCAATGCAGCTCGCCGCGCGCCAGCGCGGGCTTCAGCATGTTGGAGGCGTCCATTGCGCCGTCGGCCTTGCCGGCGCCGATCAGGGTATGCAGCTCGTCGATGAAGACGATGATGTCGCCCTCGGCGGCGGCGATCTCGGACAGCACGGCCTTCAGCCGTTCCTCGAACTCACCGCGATACTTGGCGCCCGCGACCATGGAGCCGAGATCGAGGGCCATCAGCTTCTTGCCCTTGAGCGCCTCGGGCACGTCGTCGTTGACGATGCGCAGCGCCAAGCCCTCGGCGATGGCGGTCTTGCCGACGCCGGGCTCGCCGATCAGCACGGGATTGTTCTTGGTGCGACGGCTCAGCACCTGGATGGTGCGGCGGATCTCCTCGTCGCGGCCGATCACCGGATCGAGCTTGCCCTCGCGCGCCACCTGGGTGAGGTCGCGGGCATACTTCTTCAGCGCATCGTAGCCGCTCTCGGCGCCCGCGGAATCGGCGGTGCGTCCCTTGCGCAGCTCGGCGATCGCCTTCTCGAGCGCCTGCGGCTTGACGTTGCCCTTGGCGAGCGCATCGGCCGCATCGGTGCCCTTGGCCAGCGCCAGCGCCATCAGCATGCGTTCGACGGTGACGAATGAATCGCCTGCCTTCTCGGCGATGGCTTCAGCCTGGTCGAAGATGCGCGCCGTCTCGGGCGCCATGTAGATCTGGCCCGCGCCCTGGCCTTCGACCTTGGGCTGCTTGGCGAGGCTGGCTTCGACCGCGCGATGGACGGCGCGGGAATCGCCGCCTGCAGACGAAATGAGGTTGGCGGCGAGACCTTCCGGATCGTCGAGCAGGACCTTCAAAAGATGGTCGGGAACGAGCCGCTGGTGACCTTCGCGCAGAGCCAGCATCTGGGCACTCTGCAGGAAGCCGCGCATGCGCTCGGTGTACTTCTCCTGGTTCATTTCTCTACCCTTTCATTCGCACCCCCGTCATCGGCGGGCGAAAGAGTGGACCCTCTCCAGAGGCATCCTGATGCCGATATGGGGAGGGATCCCGACCTTGCAAGACCGGATCAGACGTGCGGCTTTTCTCTGTAACCGTGGTGGGTTATCACGTCTGTCAACACGACCTAGATCAAGAAAACGGGGAGAATTTCATGTCTGGTGGTCATGGGCATGTAGACGGATCGAACAAGAAGATTGCCCTTCTGGTGGCCGTCCTGGCCGCCGCGCTGGCGATCTCCGAAATGGGCGGCAAGAGCTCGCAGACCAACGCGCTGGTCACTCATACCGAGGCGTCCAATCTGTGGAATTTCTTCCAGGCCAAGACGATTCGCCAGACGACCCTGCGAACCGCGGCCGACCAGGTCGAGGCGACCTTCAAGGACAGTGGCCAAGCCATGCCGGCGGCGATGAAGGCCCAGTCGGAGCGCTGGCGCCAGACCGCGCAGCGCTATGAAACCGAGCCGGAGACCGGTGAGGGGCGCAAGGAACTGGCAGCCCGGGCCAAGGCCAAGGAGGCGACGCGCGACAAGTCGCTGGCTGCGTACCACATGTTCGAATACGGTTCGGCAGCCTTCCAGCTCGCGATCGTGCTGGCCGGTGCCGCCGCCCTCACGTCGGTCGTCTGGCTGATGGTCGTCTCCTGCGGCCTAGGCGTCCTCGGCATCGGCTTCACGGTGCTGGCGTTCGTGGCGCCGACCCTGGTGCACCTGCCGTGACAAACAGAAACGCCCGGCAGTCGGACTGCCGGGCGTCTGGTCCCTCGCTACGCTCGGGATGACATAGGACGGCGTATCGCTAGCCGCCGCGACGTCCGGTTGTTGCCGGCGTGAACTCCGGCACTTCGGGCTGCTCGTCCGCCGCCGGATCGTTGGGTCCCGGCGCATTGCGTCCGTTTTGCAGGAAGGCGACGCCGCCAAGCCCAGGCTCGTCGTTCTGATCGTCACGGCCAGCCGACCGCTGCTCGCCTTGGACGTGGCCGTTGCCATTGGCCTGCTGCGGCTGGCCACCCTGACCCTGCTGCGGGGGCGCCTGGCCCTCTTCGCCGCCGTCGCCCCAACCCTGGTTGTTGCGTTGGGCGAAGCCGCCGGAAGCCTGGATCATGCGGTAGTAGTGGTCGGCGTACTGCCAGTAGGCTTCAGCCATGATGCGATCGCCCGAGGATGCCGCCTCGCGGGCCAGCGCCTGGTACTTGTCGAACACCTGATGGGCATTGCCTCGCACGCGGACGTCGGGTCCGCTGGAGTCAAAGATCTGGTTTCGATTGGGCGGACGGTTGGGGTTGTGGTTGTGCTGCTTGTGATGGTGGCCGCCGCCGCCACCGCCGCCACCATTGCGACCGCCGCGCGACCGCTGACGATTGTTTGGTCTCATTACCTAAGGCCAGTTACATGCCGGACGGGTGTTGTTCTTTGCTACCCTCTGCCCTTCGTGGGCGCCGTCAGGCTGATTTTCAGAGGGATTATTCGCCCAGTGCCACCAATGGCCCGGACCCAAGCCCCCCCAAGGGGCTGAGGTGGAACGTAGTCTCATTCGGATTAGTTGCCAACCTTTTAATACTTCAAAGAGACCACCCGGTCGATGCCGCCGAGGTCCTTCCAAGGGGCTTCGGCCGTAAAACCTGTGGATTGGAAAATCTTATATATTTCAGGGGCTTGCCCCTCACCCACTTCGAGCAGCAAGCGACCGCCCGGGACCACCAATCGGGGCGCTTCAGTGGCGATCGCGCGATAGGCCGCAAGCCCGTCCGGCCCGCCGTCGAGCGCAAGCTTCGGCTCGAAACGGCTCACTTCCGGCATCAGGCCCGCGATGGCTGCCGCCTCGATGTAGGGCGGGTTGCTAACCAGCAAGTCGAACGGCCCGCCGAGCCGATCGCGCCAACCCGGCCGGCGCCAATCGCCCAACAGGAGTTCGGCTCGGTCGCCGACTTTCAAAGCAGCAGCGTTGGTCCGCGCCACGGCGAGGGCGTCCTCTGACACTTCGAGTCCAACGCCGCGCGCGGCACGAAACTCGTGCAGCAGCGTCAGCAACAGGCAGCCCGAGCCCAGGCCGAGATCGAGGAGTCGCCAAGACCGCGCGTGGTCGGCCAGCAGCGCCAGCGCTGCCTCGATGATTGTCTCGCTGTCCGGCCGCGGCACCAGCACCGCCGGCGAGACCTTGAACGGCAGCCCCCAGAACTCGCGCTCGCCCAGGATGTAGGCCATGGGTTCGCGCTGGACCCGTCGTGCCGTCAGCTCGCGCAGGGCGGCGGCAACGCCGGCTGGCGCCTGTTCATTGCCGCGCGCGATCAGCTGCTCGATCGACAGGCCGGTCGCATGGGCCAGCAGCAGGCGCGCTTCGAAGCGGACATTGTCGAGGCCCGCGGCCGACAGGGCAGCCGCCGCATCGCGCAGCAGGCTGTCGTAGGTCGCCCCAGAGCCGGTGGTCGAAGCCGCGGTCAGGCGGCGAGCTCCGCCAGGCGCCCCGCCTCGTCATCGGCGATCAGCGCATCGATGAACTCATCGAGCGCGCGGCCCTCCATCACCTCGTCGAGCTTGTAGAGGGTGAGGTTGATGCGGTGATCGGTGACGCGGCTTTGCGGGAAGTTGTAGGTGCGGATGCGTTCGCTGCGATCGCCGCTGCCGACCTGGCCTTTGCGGTCGGCAGCGCGGGCATCGTCGCGGCGCTGGCGCTCGGCGTCGTAGAGGCGGGCGCGCAGGATCTTCATCGCCTTGGCGCGGTTCTTGTGCTGGCTCTTCTCGTCCTGCTGGCTCACCACCACGCCGGTCGGGATGTGGGTGATGCGCACCGCCGAATCCGTGGTGTTGACCGACTGACCACCGGGACCGGACGAGCGGAAGACGTCGATGCGCAGGTCCTTCTCGTCGATCTTGATGTCGAATTCCTCGGCCTCGGGCAGCACCGCCACCGTTGCGGCCGAGGTATGGATGCGGCCCTGGGCCTCGGTCGCGGGCACACGCTGCACGCGGTGCACGCCTGATTCGAACTTCAGCCTGGCGAACACGCCGCGGCCCGAGACCGTGGCGATCGCCTCCTTGTAGCCGCCGATGCCGGTGTCGGAGAGCTCCATGACCTCGAAGCGCCAGCCGTGTTCGGCGGCATAGCGCTGGTACATGCGGAAAAGATCGGCGGCGAACAATGCCGCCTCGTCGCCGCCGGTGCCGGCGCGGATTTCCAGGATGGCGTTCTTCTCGTCGGCCGCGTCCTTAGGGAGCAGCATGCGCTTCACAGTGCGCTCGAGGTCCGGCAGACGTTTCTTCAGGGCGGCCGCCTCTTCTTCGGCCATGGCCTTCATGTCCGGATCGGCGGCCATGGCCTCGGCGTCCTTCAGCTCGGTCTCGGCCTTGCGCCATTCGCCGATTGCCTCGACCAGCGGCCCGAGGTCCGAATACTCCTTGGAGGCAGCGACGAACTTCTGCGAATCGAGATTGCCGCCCGACAGGCTGGCCTGCAGCTCGGCGTAGCGGGCGGTGATCTGGTCGAGTTTCTGCAGCAGTGACATAACGGGCCGCTCGTTACACAAATCCGACGCACCGCGCAAATGCCGCCTGTGCTATTGTCGATTCATGGCGACCGACCTCACCATCCCGCGCGAGTTCAAGCGCCGCGCGCTACGGGCGATGCCGCGCCGGCGCATAGCCAAGGTGATCCTCTACGGCTCGCGCGCGCGTGGCGACGCTCGCCCTGATTCAGATTGGGATCTCGCTGTTTTCGTTCGCGGTCGTCCGACCGATCGGGACCTGTCAATCCTATCGGACGTTGCGTTCGATCTGTTGATGGAAACGGGCGCGTTCATTCAGGCGTTTCCCTTCGCTGCGCGTCATGAGCAACGCGAAAGCTCGTTCTATGGCAACGTCCGCAAGGACGGCGTTCCGGTATGACGCTCACCGCTGGGCAGAAGCATATGCGCAAGGCATCTCGCTTGCTTCGGTCGGTTCAGCGTCGCGCGGCATCGGATGAGCCGGAAACCGTCATTTCCACGTCCTACTACGCGATGCATCACGCAGCTTGCGCCGTATTGCTGTGGAAAGGAGAACCTCTGCCCAAGACGCACGCTTCATTGATCGGCCGGTTCGGCCTGGCTGTGCGCGACCTCGGTGACGAGGGGCGTGAGGCCGGTGGATCCTTGCACCGAGCCTTTTATCGCAGGACCAAGGGCGACTACGATGTCGATGTTTCTTTCACGCGCAGCGATGCACTTACCGCTCATGATCAAGCAGCCAGATTCGTCAGCTACTGCCGTTCGCTGCTAAGGAAGCGCCGCCCTTAGTTAGGGTCTGTTCTTCAAGGCATTCGCCAGCGCGTCGAACGCCACTTCGCGCTGCTCGCCGCTGTCGAGGTCCTTTAGCTGCGCAACGCCCTTGGCGAGTTCGTCGTCGCCGATGATCAGGACGGCGCGGGCGTTGAGCTTGTTGGCGCGCTGCATACGCCGTTTCATGTTGCCGCGATAGTCCTGCTCGACGGTGATGCCCTGGCGGCGCAGCGACCGGGCAAGACCCAGCGCCTTGGCCTCGGCCGCGGCGCCGAGCGGGGCGATCACGACGGGCCGCGGCAGCGGCGCGGGATCGTTGCACAGCATGACCATCCGCTCGATGCCTCCGGCCCAGCCGATGCCGGCCGTCGGCGGACCGCCCAGCTCGGCGATCAGCCCGTCGTAGCGGCCGCCGCCCAGCACCGTGCCTTGGGCGCCAATGTGGGTCGTCACGAACTCGAAGGCGGTGTGGGTGTAGTAGTCGAGGCCGCGCACCAGCGCAGGGTCGACCTCGAACGGCACACCGGCCGCGGCGAGCCCGTCCTTCACGGCAGAGAAAAAGTCCTGGCTCGCCTGATTCAGGTGATCGGCGAAGGACGGTGCGTTGGCGTTGATCGCCTTGTCGCCCTCGTCCTTGCTGTCGAGGATGCGCAGGGGATTGCGCTGCAGGCGATCGCGCGAATCCTCGGAGAGCTTGGCGGTGTGGCCCGAGTAGTAGTCGACCAGCACCTTGCGATAGGCGGCGCGGCTTTCCGGGTCGCCCAGCGAGTTCAGCTTGAGCACGCAGCGATCGAGGATGCCCAGCCGGTCGAGGATGTCGGCCGCCACCGAGATCACCTCGATATCGGCGCCGGGCTCGGGCGCACCCAGCACCTCCAGGTCGATCTGGTGGAACTGGCGCTGGCGGCCCTTCTGCGGCCGCTCGTAACGGAACATCGGTCCCGCGGCGAACAGCTTCAGCGGCAGCTGCTGGCCGAGCTCGCCGTTGGACACGAAGGCGCGGCAGATGCCGGCGGTATATTCCGGCCGCAAGGTCAGCGATTCACCGCCACGGTCGGTGAAGGTGTACATCTCCTTGGAGACGACGTCGGTCGTCTCGCCGATGCCGCGGGCGAACAACTCGGTGAACTCGAAGATGGGTGTCGCCATCTCGCGATAGCCGTAGAGGCGCGCCACGTCGCGCGCCGAGTCGATGACGTGCGCGAAGCGCCGGTATTCGTCGGGGAGAAGGTCGTGCGTGCCGCGCACGGGCTGCAGTTTGCTCACGGGAAATCGCCTTGATTGAGGATCGAGGAAGGAAGGTCGAAAGCGCTACTCGGCGGCGACCCGGTGTCGCTCGGCCTCCGCCGCCTTCGCGGCCTCGATCTCGGCCGCCTTCTTCTCGATCATCCCGGCCAGGTGCTCGACGATGTCGGCGTCCTTCAGCCGATGGTGCGGAACGCCCGCGACATAGACCTGGTGCGTGCCGTTGCCGCCGCCGGTGAAGCCGATGTCGGTCTCGCGCGCCTCGCCCGGCCCGTTCACCACGCAGCCGATCACCGACACCGTCATGGGCGTGGTGATGTGGGCGACGCGCTTCTCCAGCGCCTCGACGGTGCGGATGACGTCGTACTGCTGACGGGCGCAGGACGGGCAGGAGATGATGTTGACGCCGCGGTGACGCAGGTTGAGCGCCTTCAGGAGCTCGAAGCCGACCTTCACCTCTTCCTCGGGCTCGGCCGACAGCGAGACGCGCACCGTGTCGCCGATGCCGGCCCACAGCAGCGAACCGAGCCCAATCGACGACTTCACCGTGCCGGTGCGCAGCGCGCCCGCCTCGGTGATGCCGATATGCAGGGGATAGTCGCAGGCGTCGGCCAGCTGTTGATAAGCCGCGACCGCCAGGAAGACGTCCGATGCCTTCACGCTGATCTTGAACTCGTGGAAGTCGTGATCCTGCAGGATGCGCGCATGATCGAGCGCACTCTCGACCATCGCCTCCGGGCAGGGCTCGCCGTACTTCTCCAAAAGGTCCTTCTCGAGCGAGCCGGCATTGACGCCGATGCGCATGGAGCAGCCGTGGTCCTTGGCGGCCTGCACCACCTCGCGCACCCGCTCGGCGCTGCCGATATTGCCGGGATTGATGCGCAGGCAGGCGGCCCCCGCCTTGGCCGCCTCGATGGCGCGGCGGTAGTGGAAATGGATGTCGGCCACGATCGGCACCTTCGACGCCTTGACGATGGCCGGCAGCGCGGCCGTCGAGGCCTCATCCGGGCAGGAAACCCGCACGATATCGACGCCGGCCTCCTCGGACCGGCGGATCTGGTCGATCGTCGCCTGGGCATCGGCGGTCAGCGTGTTGGTCATGGTCTGGACCGTGATCGGCGAATCGCCGCCGACCGGGACGGACCCGACCATGATGCGCCGCGACTTGCGGCGCACGATGTCGCGATAGGGCCTGATGCTCATGGCTCAAATGTAGTCGCGCCGGCCGGGCATATCCAGCCGACGCCCGAGGCCTAGTGACGCTAGAAGCACAATCCGTCCGGCCGGAAGCGGCCGGACGGATTGTGCCCTGTGAGTAGAGCATTGCGGACAATGCGTTTCCGATCTAGCGGGCGTCGACGATGCGGTAGGCGATACCGGCCGGGACGACGTAGCTTTCGCCGGCCCGCACATAGGTCTGCGCCAGGACGTCGCCGTTGGGCGCACGCAGCTCGATCCAGCTGTTGCCGCGCACCCTGACAGTCGTGTCGGTGCGAACCGGCAGGCTGGGGGCGTCCGCTGCAGGTGGACGCGCCGCTTCCTCGACGGCCGGCGCGGCCGCCTGTTGCGGCGGCTGAGCCGGCTGAGGCTGCTGCTGCTGCGTGGCAACACGCGGCTGCTCGGCAGCTGCCGGCGGCTGGGCGGCCTGCGCCTGGCCTGGGCCGGGAAGGTTCATCACCACCGGCGGCGGCGGTGGCGGCGGAACCGCAGCGAGGACCGGCGGAGCAAGCGGCGCGCCCTGTGGCGGCGGGGGCGGCGGCGGAGCGGCCGCTTCACGGCGCGCCGGCCAGACTTCAGGCGGCAGGTTGCCGGGCAACGGGCGGGCTTCCTGGGTCGGCTGCGCCGGCGACATCACCGGGGCCGGAGCGCTGGTCGTCGCGGCAGGCGGCTGAGTCTCGGTCGATGGAGCCGGATTGGGATGAGAGGCCAGGAGGCGATCCGGCACCGGCGGCACCTTCTCGGCCACCACCGACTGCTCGCGCGGCAGGTAGTGCCAGGCGGCATAGCCGACGCCCACGACCAGCAGGACGGTGAGCACGGCAAGCCCGATCGGCGCCCTTTTCTCGACGATAGGGAAATCAGCCGGCAGGGTGACAGGACGCTTGATAGGAACCGGACCGGACAGGTGATACGCGGTCATCACCTTCTCCGGGTCGAGCCCGACATGCGCTGCATAGGCGCGCAGGAAGGCGGGAATGTAGGCAGCACCCGGCAGCTTGTCGAAGCGCCCCTCCTCGATCGCCTCGAGGTTGGTGCGACGGATTTTCAAGCTCTTCTCGACCGTTGCGAGGTCGAGGCCACGCGCTTCGCGCTGATCGCGCAGCAAGCGACCTACCGCACGACCCGGCGAGGCTTCGCGTTCCAGCGCACGCCAATCGACCTGATCCGGCATGATGTCCCCTGCTAGTCCCCTCTCAAAAACGTTTTACCAGAGGCCTACTGACAGTTGGAGTCTTATCATCAGATTTCGATCGCATGATCGGCGGCAAACAGACGAAGAGTCTCACGCATCGGTCTGTCTGGTTGTGTAAGCGCAGCGTTCATGAAACCAGTCACCTCGTTGAGATCGAGCGAACGGATCATGGCCTTAACCGGACCGATCGCGCCGGGCGACATCGACAGCGTCCGAACCCCGATGGCCAGCAGCGCCAGCGCCTCGACCGGACGGCCCGCCATCTCACCACAGACCGACAGTTCGACCCCGGCCGGCCGGACCTTTTCCACCACAAAATGTAGCAGTCTGAGGAGCGGCGGGGACAAGCTGTCGTAGCGGCCGGCTACCCGAGTGTTGCCCCGGTCGGCGGCGTAAAGGAACTGCAGAAGATCGTTCGTCCCCACCGAAATGAAGTCGACATGGGGCAACAGGCTGTCGAGCTGCCAGGCCAATGCCGGCACTTCGAACATAACGCCAACGCGCAGTCGCTCGGGCACCGGCAGGCCGCGGCGCTTGCAGCGCTCCAATTCGAGATCGAGCAGGCGACGGGCGCTCAGCAGTTCGCTCACCTCGGCGATCATCGGGAACATCACCGACAATGGCCGACCGTTGGCGCCCTGGATTAAGGCACGCAATTGCCGGCGCAACATTGCCGGCCGGTCGAGACCGATGCGGATGGCGCGCCATCCCATTGCGGGATTGTCGTCGCCGAAGGCGCCGACATAGGGCAGCACCTTGTCACCCCCGACATCGAGCGTGCGAAAAGTCACCGGTCGTCCATCGGCGACGTCGAGCACGCGGCTGTACAGCCAGGTCTGCGCATCGACGTCGGGGAACTCCGAACGCACCATGAACGGGATCTCGGTCCGGTACAGGCCGACACCGTCGGCGCCGGTCTCGTCGAGATGCTGCATGTCGATCAATAAACCGGCGTTCATGTGCAGCGAGATGCGCGCCTGATCGCGCGTCGCTGACGGCAGGTCGCGTAGCGCCATGTATTTGCGCCGGCGCTCATCGCGCGCCTCGATCGCGGCATGGATGGTCTGCAGGATGTCTTCGGCCGGCCGCACCAGGACCTGGGCGTTGTCGCCGTCGACCACGATGGCATCGCCCGGCTCGATGCGCGACAGCACGTCCGGCGCGCGGCCGACGACCGGAATGTCGAGCGCACGGGCCACGATGGCGACGTGGCTCATCGCCGAGCCTTCCTCGAGCACCAGGCCACGCAGGCGCGTGCGGTCGTAGTCGAGCAGCTCGGCCGGGCCCATGTCGCGGGCAATGATGATCATGTCGTCGGGCTGCGACGCCGGATCGATGGTGGCGCGGCCGGCCAGCCGCAGCAGCACGCGGTTGGTGAGATCCTGCAGGTCGCTCAGGCGTTCGCGGATGTAGGGATCGGTCGACTGGCCGAGACGCGCACGCACATCGTCGAAGCCGCGCTGCACGCCCGCCTCGGCGGTGAGGCCGGAGCCGATCGCTTCGCGTATGCGCTCGAGCCAGCCGCGATCGTCGACGAACATGCGGAAGGTTTCCAGGATCTCGCGCTGCTCGCCCGACTGCATGTCGTGCGCCTCGAGCATGCGATCGACATCCTCGCGCACGCCATGTGCGGCTTCCTCGAAGCGCTTCAGCTCCTGACCGATATCCTCGGCGACGACGCGCTGGATCGAGATGCGCGGCTCGTGCAGCACGGCGTGCCCGATGGCAACGCCCGGCGTCAGCTGCACGCCGTCGACGCGCAACGGCAGCAGACCGAGGCCGTCGACCTGCTGGACCTCGTTGGGGCTGACGAAGTGACCGGCCGCTATAAGCTCCGCCAGGACCATGGCGATGGTCTGCAGCGTCTCGATCTCTTCTTCGTCGTAGTGGCGGCGCGTGCGGTTCTGCACGACCAGCACGCCGAGCACGCGTCCGGCGCGCACGATCGGCACGCCGGCCAGCGAATGGTAGATCTCCTCGCCCGTCTCCGGCCGGTAGGCGTATTGCGGATGGGTCTGGGCGTCGGCCAGCGACAGCGGCCGGTTATGGGCGGCGATGTCGCCCACCAGGCCCTCGCCGAGCCGCAGCCGCGTGCGGTGCACGGCCGAGGGATTGAGGCCCTGGGTGGCGAACAATTCCAGCACTTCGCCGGCCCGCAGCAGGTAGATCGAGCAGACCTCGGCCACCATCTCGTTGGCGACCAGGCGCACGACCTCGCCCAGCGGGTCCTCGATGGACTCCGCACGCGCCATCGTGTCCCGGAGCCGCTTTAGGAGCATTCGCGGTCCGGCCGGAGGAGTTGTTCTCTCCATGGTCAGACCGCTAGATGCTTGAGTCGGATGACGACAAAGCTACGGTCGGTGATGCACGCGCAAACGCGCCAAACCGCCGCGCGGCGGGTATTTTGGCAGGTCATATGAGCGTGGTTGGCGCGCATGGCGTGCTTATAGCAAGACCTGCGCCGAACTGCCTACCCGCCTTGTTCGCATAAGCAGCAGAGAAACTTATGCGAAAGCAGTGCCGTCAGTGAGGGCTTCGCCGTCAGGCGGCGTCCAGCTCATAGGCTGTGTGAAGGGCCCGCACCGCGAGCTCGGTGTATTCGGCGGCCACCAGGACGCTGATCTTGATCTCGGAGGTCGAGATCACCTGGATGTTTATCCCCTTGCCGGCAAGGGTCTCGAACATCTTCAGCGCCACGCCGGCGTGGCTCCTCATGCCGACGCCGATCACCGAGATCTTGGCGACGTTGATGTCGGACTGGACCTCGGCGAACTTGAGCGTGGCCTTGGCCTTCTGCAGAAGCTCGACGGCGCGTGCGAGGTCGGCCCGCGGCACCGTGAAGGTGATGTCGGTCGAGCTGCCGTCGAGCGACACGTTCTGCACGATCATGTCGACGTTGACGTTGGCCTGGGCGAGCGGGCCGAAGATCGCCGCCGCCACGCCCGGCCGGTCGGCCACGCGGGTCACCGTGATCTTGGCCTCGTCCTTGGCGAAGGCGATGCCGCTCACGACGGATTTCTCGAGTCCCTGGGCCATGATCTCTTCCTCGTCCACAACCATCGTGCCGGGCAGGTCGCTGCCCAAGGCGGCATCGAACGACGACAGAACCTGCACGCGCACATGATGGTTCATCGCCATTTCGACCGAACGCGTCTGCAGGACCTTGGAGCCCTGTGACGCCATCTCCAGCATCTCTTCGTAGGTCACCTGGTCGATCTTGCGCGCCTTCTCGACGATCCGGGGATCGGTCGTGTAGACGCCGTCGACGTCGGTGTAGATGTCGCAGCGGTCGGCCTTGAGCGCGGCGGCCAGCGCCACCGCCGAAGTGTCCGAGCCGCCGCGGCCCAAGGTCGTCACGCGACCTTCCGGCGACAGGCCCTGGAAGCCCGGCACGATCGGCACCTCCCCGGCCGACATGGCCTTGGCCATCTCGGCGGTCTCGATGTCGACGATGCGGGCCTTGGCGTAGGCCGCGTCGGTGCGGATCGGGATCTGCCACGACATCCACGAGCGCGACTTCACGCCCATCTGCTGCAGGGCCATGGCCAGAAGGCCGATCGTCACCTGCTCGCCGGTCGCCACGACGACGTCGTACTCGCGGGCATCGTGCAGGGGCGCGATCTCGTTGACCCATTTGACGAGCTGGTTGGTGGCACCGGACATGGCCGAAACCACGACCGCGACCTCGTTGCCGCGCTCGACCTCGGCTTTGACCTTGCTGGCGACGTTCTTGATGCGATCTGTGTCGCCAACAGAAGTACCGCCGAATTTGAGAACGATGCGCGCCATGGACCTGCTCGAAAGCGGGGTATAGACACCGGGGGCACCATTCGGGTCAAGGGCAGCGATCATGGGCACTCCCGCGCAGACCACCGTCGATCCCGCCGAGATCGAACGCTTTTCGCGCATCGCCGCCGAATGGTGGGACCCCTCCGGCAAGTTCGCCCCCCTGCACCGGCTGAACCCCGTCCGCATCGGCTACGTCCGCGACCGCGCCGCGGCGCACTGGCAGCGCGATCCCCTGTCGGGCTCGCCGCTGAAGGACCTGTCGCTGCTCGATATCGGCTGCGGCGGCGGGCTTTTGAGCGAACCGATGGCCCGGCTGGGCGCGCAGGTGACCGGCGTCGACGCGGCCTCGAGGAACGTCAATGTCGCGGCCCTGCATGCCGAGGGCCAGGCGCTCGCGATCGACTACCGTCAGGGCACGGCCGAGGCGCTGGCCGAGGCGGGCGCGCAGTTCGACATCGTGCTGGCGCTGGAGATCGTCGAGCACGTGGCCGACGTCGATCTCTTCCTGAGGTCGTGTGGCCGCATGGTGAAGCCGGGCGGCCTCCTGTTCCTGTCGACGCTCAACCGCACGGCCAAGGCATGGATACTTGCCATCGCCGGCGCCGAATACGTCTTGGGCTGGCTGCCGCGCGGCACGCATGACTGGAAGAAGTTCCTGAAACCGTCGGAAGTCGTGAATGGCCTGCGTTCAGGCGGCATCGAGGCGCAGGAGATCGTGGGCGTGGTCTACAGCCCACTCAGCCGTGCGTGGTCGCTGAACAAAAGCGACCTCGACGTGAACTACATGCTGTACGGGACGCGCTAGTTCCCGCGCGGAATCCACGGCAGGCGGCCGAACTCGATGCCTTCCTCGGCCAGCGCTTCGGCCTCTTCCTCGCTGGTCTCGCCGTAGATGCCGCGCTTGTCGCTTTCGCCATAATGGATCTTGCGTGCTTCCTCGGCGAACTTGTCGCCGACAGGCTCGCAGTTCTTCTCGACCTCGGCGCGCACCTTGAGCAAGGCCTCGCGCAGCTCCTTGGGCATGTGCCGCGCCATCGCCGCCATCTGCTGCTGCTCCGGCGTCGGCGCGGCCGGCGTTGCCGGCGCATCGGCGGCCGGCTTCTCGACCTCGACCTTCTTGCTGCCCTTGCCCAGCCGCGGCGCCATCGGCGCGCGCGAGACCTTGGCGTCGCCGCACACGGCGCAGCCGATCAGGGATTTCCTCTCCTGGCGTTCGTAGGTCTTGCTGTCCTTGAACCAGCTTTCGAACTCGTGGCCCTTGGAACAGCGCAGTCGGTATAGGATCATGAAATTACAAAGGAATTCCGCGTTGGCACTCCCTTTGGAGGAGTGCCAGAGATGATGGGGTGTGATTGTGGCTGACGCAAGAGGGGTACCATCGCCTTGGATCGCGCAGTGGGCCGGCCTGGTTGCCGGCGATGCTGCAGTCCTCGACGTCGCCGCAGGCGGCGGGCGGCACACGAGCTTCTTTGCCGGCCGCGGCCACGTGGTCACGGCCATCGATCGAGACGTCAGCACGCTCGCAGCTCAGCCCAACGTCGAGATCGTGCAGGCCGACCTCGAGGACGGCTCACCCTGGCCCCTGCCCGGCCGCGTCTTCGGCGCCGTGGTCGTCACCAATTACCTGCACCGACCGCTTTTTCCCGCGCTGCTCGACGTGCTCTCACCGGGTGGCGTGCTGCTCTACGAGACCTTCATGGAAGGCAACGAGCGATTCGGTCGGCCGAGCCAGCCCGAATTCCTGCTGAAGGACGGTGAGCTGCTGGAGCTCGTGCGCGGACGCTTTTCCGTCGTCGCCTACGAGGCCCGCATGATCAGCGAGCCGAAGATGGCGATGGTCCAGCGCATCGCCGCGCGTCTTGCCGGACCGCGGGCCTCCAGGCTCGCCTCATAGTCTTCCGGACCGCGCGCTGGGTCGCGTCTGACGCGACCTCCCTGCGCGCTCCTGAATCATGAGCGAGCCAGAGGCTCGCGGTCCGGCAAGACTATTCCGCCGCCTTCGCAACGGCGGGCTTGTGCAGCACCGGGTCGGCGTATTTCCGATCGTGCGTCAGCGACGGCACCATCTTGCGCGCCTCGGCGATCTTGGCCGCATCGACCTCGGCGATGACGAAGCCTGCCTTCTCGCCGCCGGCATCGGCCAGCACTTCGCCCCACGGGGCGATGGCGATCGAATGGCCGTAGGTCTTGCGGTTGGAACCCTTGTGCGTGCCGACCTGGGCCGGCGCGAACACGAAGCAGCCGGTCTCGATCGCCCGCGCGCGCATCAGCGTGTGCCAGTGTGCCTGGCCGGTCGGCACCGTGAACGACGAGGGGATCGACAGCATCGTGGCGCCGGCATGCGCCAGGTCGCGATAGAGATAGGGGAAGCGCAGGTCGTAGCAGATCGTCATGCCCAAGATGCCCCACGGTGTGAGGGCCAGCACCGACCTCTCGCCCGGCTTGAAGGTCGACGATTCGCGATAGCTCTCGCCGCCGGCCAGCTGGACGTCGAACATATGGATCTTGTCGTAGCTCGCCACGATCCCGCCCGCCGCATCGATCAGGTAGGAGCGGTTGCGGATCTGCTCCTCGCCCGGCACGCGGACATGGATCGAGCCCAGCAGGAACCACGCGCCGGTCTCGCGCGCGCTGGCACGCGCCGCCGCCAGCATGGCGTGGCTTTCCTCGGTCTCTGCCTTTTCGAGCGTCTCGGCGCGGTTGGCGCCGATCAGGCCGGTGTTCTCCGGCGTCATGATGAAATCGGCGCCGGCATCACGGGCGAGCCGCGCCTGCTCGCGCACGAAGGCCACGTTCTCGGCCATCTCGTTGCTGACGTTGGTCTGGATCAGGCCGGCCTTGAACGCGCTGCTCATCGATCGCTCCTCAGCCCGGCTGTGCCAGCATGGGGTCGAGCTTGCCCGCCTGCTCGAGGGCAGAGAGCTCGTCGGAGCCGCCGATATGCTGGCCGTTGATGAAGATCTGCGGCACCGTCGAACGCTTGGAGCGCTCGCGCATCTCGGCCCGCTTCTTCTCGTCCATCATCACGTCCATTTCCTCGTAGGCGGCGCCCTTGCTGTCGAGCAGGCCCTTGGCCCGCGCGCAGTAGCCGCAGAACGGCGTGGTGTAGATCTCGATCTTGGCCATAGTGATCCTCGTTGCCCGACTATACCGCCGGCCGGACGACCCGCGCCAGCGTCAGCACGTCGACGTGCCGCGCGCCGCCGCGCTGCAAAATGCGCACACAAGCCTCGACCGTGGCACCCGTTGTCAGGACATCGTCGATCAACAGAACAGATTTTCCCGCGACCAGCGCGGCCCAGCGCGGATTGAGGTCGAAGGCCTGCCGCACGTTGTCGTGGCGCTGCTTGGCTACAAGCCCGCTCTGCGAGCCGGTCCAGCGCCGGCGCCGCATCAGGTCGGGGACCAGCCGCGCCCGCGTCGACGGCGCCGCGGCGACGGCGATGCGGGCCAGCAGCTGGGCCTGGTTGTAGCGTCGCATGAACAGCCGGCGCCAATGCAGCGGCACGGGCGCCACCAGATCGGCGTCGGCTAAAAGTTCGGCGCCGGCGCGCGCCATCCAGCCGCCGCAGGCGCGGGCGATGTCGGTACGATCGCCGTGCTTGAAGGGCAGCACCAGCTTGCGGCTCTTGTCGTCGTAGACCAGCGCCGCGCGTGCCCGCCGGTAGCGCGGTGGCCGCGCCGCGCAGGCGCCGCACAGCGCGCCCGCATCGACCTGTTGGACGAAGGGATAGGCACAGCGCGCGCAATAGGGCGGTGCGATGAAGGCGAAGCCCGGCCAGCAGGCGGGGCACAGGCCGCCCGGCGTCTCGACGATTTCGTTGCAGCTGAGACAGAGCGGCGGCAGCACGGCGTTCAGCATCGTGCGGCCGGCATGCGCCCAAAAGCGTCCCGGACTGGTGGACAACATCGTCCAATTGGGCGGACCAAATGCGCCCACAGGATGGCGGGGGCGCCGCTTTCGCCTTACATACAGCCTGTGACGGGCCTCGACCCTCTGCTGGTTTTCGACCGCGCTGTGCTGCGCCAGCGGCGCGAGCGCGCGGCCCGCGATTGGCAGCCGCGCGCCTTCCTCAAGCGCGAGATCGCGAGCCGCCTGGTCGAACGCCTCGACGACGTGCGCCGGACCTTCGCGTCCGCCCTCGATCTCGGCTCGCATGGCGATGAATTCGCCGCAGCATTGGCCGACCGCAAGACCGTCGGCTGGCTGGTGCGCGCCGATCTCGGCCACGGCTTCGCCCGCCTGGCGCGTGGCCCCGCCGTCGTGGCCGACGAGGAGTTCCTGCCCTTCGCGCCCAATAGCTTCGACCTGGTCGTGAGCGCCATGGACCTGCACTGGGTCAACGACCTGCCCGGCACCCTGGTGCAGATCCAACGCATCCTGCGGCCCGACGGCCTGCTGCTCGGCGCCATGCTGGGCGGCGCCACGCTGTGGCAGCTCCGCCAGGCCCTGACCGCGGCCGAAAGCGAGGTCGAGGGCGGCTTGAGCCCGCGCGTCTCGCCGTTCGCCGACCTGCGTGACGCGGCGGGCCTGCTGCAGCGCGCGGGCTTTGCCCTGCCGGTGGCCGATAGCGAGACCATCGAGGTCGAGTACGACAATGCGCTCGCCCTGATGCGCGACCTCGGCGCCATGGGCGAGAGCAACCTCGTGGTCGAGCGCCGGCGCGGCCTGGCGCGGCGGGCGACGCTGCTGCGCGCCGCGGAGATCTACGGCGAGCGCTTCGCGCTGCCGTCCGGCCGTGTCGCGGCGAGCTTCGAGGTGCTTTTCCTGCATGGCTGGGCGCCGCACGAATCGCAGCCCAAGCCGCTGCGGCCGGGCAGCGCGGCGCAGCGGCTGGCCGATGCGCTCGGCACCGCCGAGCGAAGCGCCGGCGAAAAAGCGGGACGAGGCTAGATCGTGCGACTGTCGTTCAGTGAAGTCCTGTCGGAGAGCTTCGGCTTCTTCTTCGCCAACCTCCGGCTGTTCTTCGACCTCGTCACCATTCCCTGGATCCTGTCCGTCGCGATCCGGATGATCGGCGGATTGCTGTCGATCGACTCGCCGCTCGGGGCGCTGATCGAGAAGGCGATCGACGTCGTGCCGACGGCGATGTTCGCGGTGGCCTGGCAGCGGCTCGTGCTGCTGGGACCGCACCGCATCGATCGGTTGCCGGGGCTGGGCTGGTCGGCGCGCGAGAGCGCCTGGCTCGGACACCTGCTCAAGGTGGCCGGCATGACCTTCGTGCTGATGGCCGTCTTCATGATGACGGTCGGCCCGGTGGACCCGCGCACCCTTCAGGCCGGCGCCGCCGTCGATCCGGACATGGCCCGGCGCTATGCACTGGCAGGTCCGCTCGCCTTCGGATTCATCGTGTCGATGCTGCTGGCGCTGCGCGTGAGCTTCGGTCTCGCGGCCACCGCCGTCGACGTCCCCTTCTCGCCGCGCTTTTCCTGGGCGCACAGCCGGGGCAACGCCTGGCCCATCATCGGCGCCCTGTTCGTCGTCTATTTCGGCGGCGCCTTCGTCACCGCCGTGATTGCGCTGCTGACGCATGGCGTGATGCGCGGCGTGCTGCAGGCGGAAGAGGCCGCCGCCGTGGTGAGCTATACGGTGGCGATCCTGGCGTCCTACGGCGTGATCGCACTCACCGCGACGGTGCAGGCCGTCATCTTCCGCCGGCTGCTCGCCTGGCGCGAGGGCGTCGGGCTGCCGTCCCTCTCCGAGTCATAGAGCGTCGTTATTCCTCCCCACGCGAAGCGTGGGGCGTGGCGCTTTTGGCCGCGTGGCGGCCAAAACGCCTGGCCCGCGTAGCGGGCGGAGGGGTCATGAGCAGCAGTGCTGACGCTCATGACCCCTCCGTCGGCGTAAGACGCCGACACCTCCCCAGCTTCGCTGGGGAGGCAGGTTGAGTCATAGAAGGTCGCGCAGCAGGCCGATCAGCGGCAGGTCGGCCGGCGGCATCGGATAGCGCGAGAGCTCGATCGGCGCGACCCACTTCAGGGCCTGGCCTTCATGCGGCTGCGGCGTGCCGTGCCATTTGCGGCAGGCGAATACCGGCATCAGCAGATGGAACGTCTCATAGCCGTGGCTGGCGAAGGCGATCGGCGCCAGGCAGCTCGTCGCCGTCTCGATGCCGAGCTCCTCGCGCAGCTCGCGCACCAGCGCCTCCTCGGGTGTCTCGCCGGGATCGACCTTGCCGCCGGGGAACTCCCACAGACCCGCCATCGACTTGCCCTCGGGGCGCTGCGCGATCAGCACGCGGCCATCGACATCGACCAGCGCCACCGCGGCGACCAGGACCAACGGCCGGTCGCCGAGCGGCGGCGGGCCGCCCGGGCACTCCTCGTCGAATGATGAACTCAAGAGCGGGGGCTCAAGAACGATAGCTGCCGTTGATGTCGATGTAGCCGTGCGTCAGATCGCAGGTCCAGACCGTGGCGCGGCCGCGGCCGATGCCGAGATCGATGTCGATCACGATGTCGGTGCCCTTGATGTGCTTGGCGACCGGCGTCTCGTCGTAGTTGGGCACGACCTGGCCGCCCTCGGTGATCTTCACCCCGCCGATCGAGATCTTCAGCTTGTCGCGGTCTGCCCGCTCGCCCGACTTGCCGACCGCCATGACGATTCGGCCCCAGTTGGCGTCCTCGCCCGCGATCGCCGTCTTGACCAGCGGCGAGTTGGCGACCGAGAGCCCGATCTTGCGCGCGGCACCGTTGGACGACGCGCCGCCGACATTGATGGTGACGAACTTGGTGGCGCCCTCGCCGTCGCGCGCCAGCAGCTGGGCGAGGTCGATCAGCACCTCGTCGAGCGCGCGCTTGAAATCGACCAGCACCGGATCGTCAGCCTCCTCGATCGGGGCATGGCGGGCGGCGCCGGTGGCGACCATCAGCAGCGTGTCGCTGGTCGAGGTGTCGCCGTCGACGGTGACGCAGTTCAGGGACTTGTCGGCGGCATCGGCCACCAGCTTCTGCAGGACCGCGCCCGGCACCTTGGCGTCGGTGAAGACGAAGGCCAGCATGGTCGCCATGTCCGGAGCGATCATGCCCGAGCCCTTGAGGAAGCCGTTTATGGTGACGGTCCGCTCGCCGATCTTGGCCTGGCGCGTGGCGAGCTTGGGAAAGGTGTCCGTCGTCATGATGGCGCCGGCGGCGGCGGACCAGGCGTCCTCGCGCGCCGACTTGATCATCCCTGGCACGACGGCGGCGATCTTCTCCCAGTCGAGCGGCTGGCCGATCACGCCGGTCGAGGCCATGAACACTTCGTTGCGCGGGCAGCCCAGCGCCTGGGCGATCGCCCGGGTGGTCTCCTCGACGGCCTTGTCGCCCAGCTTGCCGGTGAAGGCGTTGGCGTTGCCGGCATTGACGACGATGGCGCGCACCTTGCCGCGGGCGAGATTCTTGCGGCACCAGTCGACGGGCGCCGACGAGCACTTCGAGCGCGTCAGCACGCCCGCGATCGTGGCGCCGGCCGGCACCACCGCCAACATGACGTCATCGCGGTCCTTGTAACGCACACCCGACTGCGCCGCCGCGAGCTTCACGCCCGCAATGCGCGGCAACGTCGGCGTCGTTTTAGGTGCCAGCGGTGACTGGGCGTGCTTCACGGCCATAGGACTCCCCATGCGGATGGCCGGGCAGGGCCCGGTCACTCCGAAGGGCGGAGCCTACACCAGAAACGCACAAAAACGTGAGTGTTTGCTTGGCGACCTTACTTTTGCGGAGCCGGCGCAGCGGCCGGCGGCGTCGCCGGGCGGTTGGCCGGCGCGGCTGGCGCAGCGGGCTTGGCCGCCGGAGCCGCGTCGGGCTTGCTGCCGTCCATGGCGAATTTCTCGATCTTGGCGCCCGACCGCAGCTGGTCGAGCTGCGCGGTCACCGCCTCGCGCGCCATCTCCTCCTTCAGCTGGTCGGCCATCTCCTCGAAGGCCGGCGGCGGCGCCTTGCGGCGGTCCTCGACCTTGATGACGTGATAGCCGAACTGGGTCTTGACCGGCGTCTCGGTCAGCTCGCCCTTCTTCAGGTTGAAGGCGGCGTCGGCGAACTCCTTCACCATGTCTGATTTCTTGAACCAGCCGAGATCGCCACCTTCGGCGCCCGAGGCCTTGTCGGTCGACTTCTCCTTGGCGAGCTTGTCGAAGGCGGCACCCTTCTTGATGTCGGCGATCAGCGCCTTCGCCTCGTCCTCGGTCGAGACCAGGATGTGGCGAGCGTGGACTTCCTCTTCGGACGGCATCTGCTTCAGCCGCTCCTCGTAGCGCTTCTGCAGCTTCTCGGCGGTGACCTGACGGGCGATCTCGCGCTGGATCCAGAAGTCCTGCAGCACCTGGTCCTCGACGAAGGCCATGCGCTTCTTGAAGGCCGGATCCTCGGTGACCTTGCTCTTCTTGCCCTCCTGCACGACCAGCTTGCTGTCGATGATGCGGTCGAGCAGCGCCGGGAACACCGCCTGCAGGGGCATGTTGCGATATTGTTGCGGCAGTGACTGCTGGGCGACCTCGAGCTCCGAGAGCCGGATCTGCTGGCCGTTGACCGTGGCAACCACAGGATCCTTGAGCGCCGGCTGAGCAGCCTGTGCCGGCGGCTTGGCCGGGGCGGCGGGTGCAGCGGCAGGCGGCTTGGGTTGGGCTTGCGGCTGACCTGGGGGTTGGGCCTGCCCCTGAGGCTGGGCCTGCGGATTGGCAGGTTGCTGGGCCGAAACGGGAGCCGCGATGGCAGCCGCCGCGCAACACAGGACAAACACGCGCAGGGGGCGCAAGCGATGGCTCATGACATGCTCCGAAACTTGATGTGCATCCGTTTACACAGGCCCGCTTCGAACCTGCAAGCTCTCGACCCCCGGCAGGTGACTTGATCGCGGTGGATTGCGGCACTTTTTCGTGAGGAGGGTGTCGGCGATGCGGCGCTTTATCCTCCTCCCGTCGCCTCTTCCTCCTCCCCCGTCATACGGGGGAGGTGATCTGTGGCGTCTGTGGACCGGTCACTGCGTTGACACTCCGGGGGCTGCTCTCTATCTCTGACCGGGAGGGCGGGCCGCAGTGCCCGCCTAAGTCTTTAAAATATCGAGGTTTT
>JAKFVH010000215.1 GCA_021732285.1 Reyranella sp.
GCGAGACCGTGCCCGACCGCATCGTCGATGCCGCCGACGAGGTCGAGCTGGTCGACCTCACGCCGGCCGACCTGATGGAGCGCCTGCGCGAGGGCAAGGTCTATGTCCGCGAGCAGGCCCAGCGCGCGCTGCGCCACTATTTCTCGCCCGGCAACCTCACCGCCCTGCGTGAGCTGGCGCTGCGGCGCACCGCCGAGCGCGTCGACGAGCAGATGCGCAGCTACATGCGCGAGCACGCCATCACCGGCCCGTGGGCGGCCGGCGAGCGCGTGATCGTCTGCCTCGATCCCAGCCCGGCCGCGGCCAACGCCGTGCGCGCCGCCAAGCGCACCGCCGACGGGCTCGAAGCCGAGCTCATAGCGCTCTATGTCGAGACCGACCGGCACGCCACGCTGAGCGAGGCCGAGCAAGGCCATCTCGCCGAGACCATGCAGCTCGCCACCCAGCTCGGCGCCGAGGTCGTGACGGTGCCCGGCCGCTCGGTGGTCGAAGAGATCCTGGCCTTCGCCCGCACGCGCAACGCCACCCGCGTCGTCGTCGGCAAGTCGCGCCGTTCGCGCTGGTTCGAGCTGACCCACGGCTCGGTGGTCGACGAGCTCGTGCGCAGCGGCTCGGGCCTCGCCGTCGAGGTGGCGCCATCGGGCGACGTTGCCCAGGTTGCGGGAGCGCCCGACTGGCTGCGCGGCGTGCCGCGGACGCCGGGTCCCTATCTGGAGGGCGCGCTGACGACGGCGCTGGCGACTGGCATCGGCGTGGTCATCGACCGCCAGATCGTGCTGCCCAACATCTCGCTGGTCTTCGTGGTGCCGGTGCTGGTCGCCGCAGCGCGGCATGGCCTGGTGCCCTCGCTGTGGGTCGCGACGCTCAGCGTGCTGGCCTACAACTTCTTCTTCCTGCCGCCGCTCTACGAATTCACCATCAGCGACCCCGCCAACGTCGTGGCGCTGTTCTTCTTCATGTTCGTGGCGGTTGCCGCCAGCGCGCTCGCCGCCCGCACCCGCTCGCAGACCGAATCGGCGCGACGCGAAGCGCGCACCACCGCCGAGCTCTATGCCTTCAGCCGCAAGATCGCCGGCGTCATGGACCTCTACGACCTGCAGTGGATCGTGGTCACCCACCTGGCGCGGTTGTTGAATGCCGAGGTCGTCATCCTGATGCCGCAGGACGGCCGGTTGGAGGCGAGCGCCGCCTTTCCGCCCGACAGCGAGTTCAGCGACGCCGACCTCGCAGCGGCGCGCTGGTCGTGGGAGGCCGACCGGCCGACCGGCCGCGGGACCGACACGTTGCCCGGCGGGCGATGGCTGTTCGTCCCCATCCGCACCAGCCGCTCCCCCGTCGCCGTGATCGGCGTGCTGCCGTCGAAGACGGGCCGCGAGCTGAGCACCGCCGAGCGCCAGCTGCTCGATGCGGTGGGCAACCAGGCGGCTGTCGCCATCGAGCGCGTCACCCTGGTGGCCGACATCGACCAGGCGCGACTCGGCGCCGAGCGCGAGCGGCTGCGCTCCTCCATGCTGACCTCGGTGAGCCACGACCTGCGCACGCCGCTCGCCTCGATCATCGGCGCCCTGTCGAGCATCAGGAGCCCCACGGCGCGCTTCGACGAGGCGACGCGCAACGAGCTTTTGGACACGGCGCTGAGCGAATCGGAGCGGCTCGACCGCTTCGTCGGCAATCTTCTGGACATGACCCGGCTCGATGCCGGCGCCATCGTGCCCCAGCGCGAGCCGGTCGACGCCGGCGATCTCGTCTCGACGGCGCTGCGTCGCGCCTCACCGATGCTGGAGGATCGTGTTGTCGCGAGTGCCGTCACGCCGGATCTGCCGCCCTTGTCGCTCGACTTCGTGCTGGCCGAGCAGGCGCTGTTCAATCTTTTGGACAATGCCGTGAAGTATTCGCCAGGCGGTGGCCGCATCGAGGTCATTGCCCGGCCGGCCGGCGGCCGGGTCGAGATCGTCGTGCGGGACGAGGGGCCAGGTATCCCGGCGGAAGCCTTCGACCGCCTGTTTGACAAGTTCTACCGCGCCGACGCGGGCGACCGCCGACGCGCCGGCACTGGCCTCGGCCTCGCCATCGCCAAGGGCTTCGTCGAGGCCCTGGGTGGCACGATCTCCGCGCGAAACCGCACGGATCGTAGCGGCGCAGAGTTCATCATGAGCTATCCTGCGGCCTGACATGACCGGAGACGCCGCCACCTTGCTGATCGTCGAAGACGATCCGCCGATCCGCCGCCTGCTGCGTACGACCTTGGGTGCGCACGACTACCGCACACACGAGGCGGCGACGGGCGCCGAAGCGCTGTCGCTGCTGCGCCATCACCGGCCCGACCTGGTGCTGCTGGATCTCGGCCTGCCCGACATCGACGGCCTGGTGCTGATCGGCCGCATCCGCGAGATCTCGCCGGTGCCGATCGTCGTGCTGTCGAGCCGCGGCGAGGAGGCGGCCAAAGTGGCGGCCCTCGACGCCGGCGCCGACGACTACGTCACCAAGCCGTTCGGCGCCGACGAGCTCATGGCCCGCCTGCGCGCCGCGCTGCGCCATCGCCTGCAGGAGCAGGGCGCTGAACGCAGCTTCACCAGCGGCGATCTCTCGATCGACCTGGTGCGCCGGCTGGTGCGGCGCGGGGCGGAAGACATAAAGCTCTCGCCCAAGGAGTACGACATCCTTGAACAGCTCGCGATCCATGCCGGCAAGGTGCTGACGCACAAGCACCTGCTGCGCGAGGTGTGGCGCGACGAATCGGTCGATCCGCAGTACCTGCGTGTCTACGTCCGCCAGCTGCGCCAGAAGGTCGAGGCCGATCCCTCGACGCCGCAGCACGTGTTGACCGAGCCGGGCGTGGGTTACCGCCTGGTCTAGGCGGCGTGAGGCGTGGCGCGGCGGGCGGCCGCCAGGCGCGCCGCTTCCTTCTCTTCCAGAACGGATACCGTCTCGAGCACGCGCCGAAGCTTGCGGTCGAATTCGGGGCTGAGCGGCGTCAGCGGGAGACGCAAGCCGTCGCCCATCAGGCCGAGATGGCTGAGAGCCCGCTTCAGCGGAATGGGATTGGCCTCGAGGAACAGCGCCTCGTGCAGGGGTGCCAGGATCTGGTCGAACCAGCGGATCTCGGCTTCCAGCTTCTCGTCGCAAGCCGCATGCAGCGCCGCCGACAGGGCGGGGGCGACGTTGGCCGTCACCGAGATGCAGCCGTCACCGCCGGCTAGGCGGAACGCCGACTGGCTGGCATCGTCGCCCGACAGCAGCAGGAACTCCTTGCCCAGCCGGCGGCGCAGGCGCGCGACCCGCGGGATGTCGCCGGTGGCGTCCTTGAGGCCGACAATGCGCGGCAGCTCGGCCAGCCTGCGCACCGTCACGTCGTCGAGGGCGCAGCCGGTGCGCGCCGGCACGTCATAGAGGATGATCGGCAGGCCAACCGCGTCGTGGATGGTGCGGAAGTGCATCATCATGCCGGCCTGACTGGGCTTGAGATAGCACGGCGTGACGCAGAGCAGCGCCGAGGCGCCGGCGCGCTCGGCCGAGCGTGCCAGCTCGACCGCGGCAGTGGTGTTGTTGCTGCCGGCGCCCGCGACAACCGGCACGCGCCCGGCTGCCGCCGCGACGGCCGTTGCGATGACCTGATGGTGTTCGTCGGCCGTCAGCAGCGGCGCCTCGCCGGTCGTGCCGCACGGCACGAGTGCGGCGATGCCTCGATCGATCAGCCGTTTGCAGAAAGCCTCAAGCGCCTGCAGGTCGACGCGTCCCATGCGATAGGGCGTGGGCAGGGCGGCACTCGATCCATGGCAGCGAAAAGTGAGGGTCTTCATGGTCGGTCTCCTCATGGTGAGATTTTGTCGAGCAGGGTCATCACGACCTCGCGGTCGCCATGTTGGTACTCGAAGACGAAGTAGCGCGTGCCCAGCACGGCCACCGAGAAGAGGGCAAGGCAGAGGATCACGAGCGTGCCGCGGGCGGCAGCCCTGACTCGCCGGGTGCGCATCTAGGCCGCCGCAGCGAGTCGTGGCGCGGGCGCAAGCACCAGCCGGCGGGCCACGTGATCGAACGAGACGATGTCGAGGCCTGCCGCCAGAGCGCGATTGCCCACGGCCGCCAAAGCGCTGCGCCAGGCGCAGGCCGCGCCTTCCAGGACCACCCGGCCGCGCTTGCCGGTGCGCCAGCGCGCCGCCCGCAGGGCCTCGTCGAGCTCGCGTTCGTCCTGCAGGTCGACGATCCAGGCGAGGTCGACCGGCTCGCAGTCGGGTGCGGCACTGCCGGGGCGCAGGCTGCGCACGCCCTCGCAGCCGCGCCGCAGCAGCGCTACGACGAAAGGCAGGGTGTGGTGTCCGATGACGGCGACATGCGCCGTTTGCGGCAGGTGGGCGATCGCCATCACGCGATCGACCAGCGCGCCGTCCGTGTCATCGGACACCGGACTGGACGGAGGCTCGCCTTCCGCTTTGCAGTCGCTGCTCTGGTACATGACAAACTCCTTCAGTCCTCTATCGAGTGCGCGGCGGAGCGCGGCGCCGGCAGGCAGCCGAAGTAGCGCCGGCAGGTCAGCCGACTGGCTCGAGGCGACGCCGCAGTCGTCCCGTCGCCGCCGGCGACCGGGCTTGCCGTCGCGCTCGGAAGCGCCCGTCCTGCCCGATCTTCGCCGGGGGCATCGGCGTGGGCCGGAAGGCCTGCACAGCAGGTGAAAACCGTAGCGAGGAAGAACGTCCGCAAGCTGCAAGGCTCCGCTGATCAGCCCTGGAGATAGGCTTGGCGGCCGTAGGGTTTCGAGAGGGATGGCGGGCATCCCGCGTAGCCGCGGCATAAAGAAAAAGCGGGCTCGGGAACTGGCCTATATCGTGCGGTGGTACCGCAAGGTGGGGGACGCTGTGACGCTGGATCCGCTCACGCTCTTTGGGCTCTTCGCCGTAACCGCGATGTTGGTCTGTTACGCCTACGAGGATCGCAGCCCCTGGTTCATTCTGGCCTTTGCCGGCGCCTGCGCTCTTGGTTCGATCTACGGATTTCTGCAAGGCGCGTGGCCGTTCGGCGTCATCGAGGCGATCTGGGCATTCATCGCACTGAGGCGTTGGCGTCGAGTCTCGGATTAATCGGCTACCGGCAGGTGTGATCGGACGCTAGGCTCGACCTTCCACCAGGAGGGAAACGATGGCCGAGAGCGAGAACTACAAGAAGGGCACCGAGATCCGCCGCAAGTTGATGGGCGAGAAGTACGCCGATGCGATGAACAAGTCGGTCTATGCCGATCCGATGATGCAGAAGTTCGGCGACTACGCCCGCGAGGCGGTGTTCGGCATGCTGTGGTCCAGGCCCGGCCTCGATCTCAAGACCCGCGCCCTGATCTGCGTGGTCTCCGACACCGCCCAGGCGCGCTGGCCGGAGCTTGCCATCCATCTGCGCATGGCGCGCAACCAGGGCTGGACGGAGGACGAATTGTCCGAGGCGCTGCTGCATCTCGGCGGCTATATCGGACTGCCGTCGGTGCGCGAGGCGCTGCTGACGGCGAAGGAAGTGTTCGAGGAGATGCGGCACGAAAAATAGTGCCGTTGGAGCAGGGGGAGTTGATGGTGTTGATGACGACGAGCGATCTGCCCCTGAAGCGGATCGCCCGCGGCAAGGTGCGTGACGTCTATGAGGTCGACGGTGACCGGCTGCTGCTGGTCGCCACCGACCGCGTCAGCGCCTACGACGTGGTGATGGCCGAGCCGATCCCGATGAAGGGCGCGGTGCTGACCCAGACCAGCGCCTGGTGGTTCCGTCAGCTCGAGGGCGTCGTGAAGCATCACATGATCGCGGCCAACGCCGACGCGATCATCGCGGCGGTGCCGGCGCTGAAACCGCACCGTGCCGAGATCGCCGGCCGCGCCATGCTGTGCCGGCGCGGCACGGTGTTTCCCATCGAATGCGTCGTCCGCGGCTACCTGTCGGGCTCGGCGTGGCGCGAATATTTTAAGCAGGGAACGCTCGCCGGCGAGACGCTGCCGCCCGGCCTCAAGGAAAGCGGCCGGCTCGATCCGCCGATCTTCAGCCCGGCCACCAAGGCCGAGAGCGGCCATGACGAGAACATCACCATCGGCCGCATGGCCGAGGTTTTGGGCAAGGACGTGACCGCCGAGCTCGAGCGGCTGACGCGCGTCGTCTACACCAAGGGCCGCGATGTCGCGCTGAAGCAGGGCATCATCATCGCCGACACCAAGTTCGAGTTCGGCCGCACCGAGTCGGGCGACATCCTGCTGATCGACGAGGTCATGACGCCCGACAGTTCGCGCTTCTGGCCGCTCGACGGCTACGCGCCCGGCAAGCCGCAGCCCAGCTTCGACAAGCAGCCGCTGCGCGACTGGCTCGATGTCGAGCGCCATGCCGGTCGCTGGAACGGCGATGCGCCGGCGCCGCGCCTGCCGGCCGAAGTCGTCGACGCCACCAGCAAACGCTACCTCGAGGCCTATCGCCGCCTGACCGGCGCCGAGCTTTCGGTGTGAGCGACGAAGCCGAGCGATGGCGCGAGTTCAATCGCGCCAACTGGGACGAGCGGACCAAGGTCCATCTCGGGCCAGGCAGCGACTACGATCTTGCCTCGTTGCGCTCGGGCAGCGCCAAGCTCCATCCGATCGAGGACGCCGAGCTTGGCGATGTGCGTGGCCTGCGCATACTGCACCTGCAGTGCCACTTCGGCGTCGACACGCTGAAGCTCGCCCAACGCGGCGCCTCCGTCGTCGGCCTCGACTTCTCGCCGGTCGCCATCGAGGCTGCGCGCAAGCTGGCGGCGGAGCTCGGCCTTGCCGGCTCGGCGCGCTTCGTGCTGGCCGACCTCTACGATGCGCCGACGGCGATCCCCGAACCGGCGTCGTTCGATCGGGTGTTCGTCACCTGGGGCGCTACTTGCTGGCTGCCCGACATCAAGCGCTGGGCCGCGATCGTCGCCTCGTTCCTCAAGCCCGGCGGGCGCCTCTACTACGCCGACGCTCATCCCGCGGCCTATGTCTTCGACGACGATGCGAAGCTCGCCGATGGCCGACCCGGATACTTTTCACCCTATCTGGGGCGGCAGCCCTTGGTCCTCGTCGATCACAGAGACTATGCCGATCCGACGGCGCGCCTCGAGAACGCTACCAATGTCGAGTGGCTGCACCCGCTATCGGACATCGTGAGCGGCCTGATCGAGGCCGGTCTCACGCTCGACTGGCTGCACGAACATGCCCAGGTGCCGTGGCGCATGTTCCAGATGCTGGCCCAGAAAGACGACGGCGACTGGCACTGGCCCGACAAGCCGTGGCTGCCGCTCAGCCTGTCGCTGCAGGCGACGCGGCGCTGATCAGCTGCGCTTCGGCAAGGTGAAGCGCGTTGGTCAGCTGCTTCTCCAGCACCGGAATGCCGGCGGCAGTGTTGCCGCTCTCGCAGGCGTCGATTGCCGTCGATGCCGTGACGTCGGGCATCGACTGGCGCGACGAGGTCTGGCCGAGATACTTGCGGTACATCGCCGTGAGTTCGGCGCAGTACTCCATGTCGTTGGCTCGGGCCTCGCCGCCTGCCATCGACAGGAGGCAGAGGCCGAGAAGGAGGAGGGCTTGCGATTCATGCCGTGTGTTACGCCGATCAGCCGCGCTTCGGCAAGGTAAAGCGCGCGTCGCGCAGCTTCTTCTCCAGCACGGGAATGCCGGACGCCGTGTTGCCCCTCTCGCACTCCGACATCGCCGTCGCCGCCGCCACGTCGGGAAACGTCCGGCCCTCGCCGGTATTGCCGAGGTAGCGGCGATACAGGGCGGAAAGCTGGGCGCAGTAGGCCATGTCGTCGGCCGCGGCGGGGGCCTGGGCTTGCGCCTCTGCCGTCAAGAACAGGCAGAGGCTGAGGGCGAGGGAGAGTTTTACGCGCATGCCGCGGTGGTACTGGGCGGCGATGCGCGCGGCAAGCGTTCGATCAGGAGCGGGCGGCGTGCTCGCGGCGCAGCATCACGCGTTCGTGTAGCCACAGGTAGGCGGCGACCAGTGGCAACCAACCCAGCCAGCGCGCGGCTTCGAGGACGTACTCGCCGGTCTCGGTGGCCCGCAGGTAATCCATCTGCAGCGTCCAGACGCTCGCCACTATTTCGAAGGCCAGCATCCACACCAGCACGCCCGGCAGGATGACGACCAGGGGCTTGGTCTGCTCGGCCATGCGCGCCGTGTACCAGGGCGCGAGCGAGATCGAAAAGATCAGGATCGCGGCCACCAGCCTGGTGGCGGGATGGCCCTCGAACCAGGGACCGAGCAACGGCTCGCGCACCACCATGGAGTATCCGGTCCAGGCCAGCACCGCGCCGCCCAGCAGGACGATCGAGGGGAAGCGGTCGACCAGGCGGATCACGAGCTGGCTGCCCCAGACGATGATGGGCACGCTGATGGCAAGCCCGAGCACGATCAGCAGCACGTTGCCGGTCGCCGCTCCGCCGATCGCCAGCACGTTGTCGACGCCCATCACGGCGTCGGCGATCACGATGGTGCGGATGGCGCCGGCGAAGCTGGTCGCCGGGCCCTTGACCAGATGGTTCTGCGCGCCCTGCTCTTCGGGCGTCAGCAGCTTGCGGGCGATCCATACCAGGGCGAGGCCGCCGGCCAGCATGAAGCCCGGCAGGTCGAGGATATAGACGACGAGGATCGCCATGACGGCGCGCACGGCGATGGCGCCGAAGGTGCCCCAGAAGATCACCTTGCGCTGGGTGTTCTTGGGCAGGTTGCGGGCGACCAGGCCGATGATCAGGGCATTGTCGCCGGCAAGGACCAGGTCGATCAGGACGATAGCAAACAGCGCCGACACGAAGCCGGCCGACAAGAAGTCGAGTTCCACGGGAATCTCCAACAAAAAAGAACGTTTTGAACGGCGGTCTTTTCGTCAGAGACGTATCGGCACCTTCTCTTCGGCGCGCCGGTCGGCCGGGCGCAGGGCCTTGACGACGGCGGCGGCGCCGACGCGCAGGACGGCGAGTCCCACGCCGAGCACGGCGCCGGCCACCAGGAGCTGCAGCAGATGCCAGTGGCGCATCGCCAGCACGGAGAGCTCGCCACCAAAATCGAAGATGGCGAACTCGAGGCCCGCCTCGCCGAACAGCGCCGGATCGACGGCGTCGCCGAACGAGGCCAGGATCATGCAGATCACCACCGAGGCCACGAACAGCTCGCCGCCGACGGACGTCGTCCGGACGGCGTTGTTGGCTCGGTTCGATTGGCGGATCAGCAGCATGACTGCAAAACATTTAGGGGACGGTGGGGACCGCGATCAAGCGAAAACGGCCAGCCTGCTTCTTGCCACCATTGTCGTGGTGTTTGTGCCCCCCGGGTGCCCATGCCCGAAGATATGCATCAGCGGGCAGGCCATGGCACCAAGCAAGGCAAGGCGCCCAGCACGTGTCCGGCGTGGGTGACCAGCAGATAGACGCCCGCCGCCGCAACGGCCAGCGAAAGCCGCCAGCCAAAGGGTGTACACGAGGCGCTCGCCATCTTCCTGCCGGGCTTCGAGCTCCTCACTTGGCAGGGCTTCGTGATCGGCTTGGCCGAGAGCTACGCCTGGGGCTGGTGCATCGCCCTGGCGCTAGAGCGGAATGGGCGGATTGTGCCCCGTGAAACAAGCATCACCCAGTACGCGCGATTCCACCTGATCGGATTCCGCTTTAGAGGTGCAGCCGCCGCAGGCGCAGTGAGTTGCCGACGACGCTCACCGACGAGAGCGCCATGGCCGCTGCCGCGATGATGGGCGACAGCAGGATGCCGAACGTCGGGTAGAGCACGCCGGCTGCGATCGGCACGCCGGCGGCGTTGTAGATGAAGGCGAAGAACAGGTTCTGGCGGATGTTGCCCATGGTCGCCTGCGACAGGCGGCGTGCCTTGACGATGCCCATGAGGTCGCCCTTGAGCAGGGTGACGCCGGCGCTCTCGATGGCCACGTCGGTGCCGGTGCCCATGGCGATGCCGACCTCGGCCGCGGCCAGCGCCGGTGCATCGTTCACGCCGTCGCCCGCCATGGCGACCACGCGCCCCTCGCGGCGCAGCTTCTCGACCACGGCGCTCTTCTGGTCGGGCAGCACCTCGGCCTCGACCTCGGTGATGCCGAGCCGCCGCGCCACGGCCTGGGCGGTGGTGCGGTTGTCGCCGGTCAGCATGACGACGCGGATCTTCTCGCGCGCCAGCGCCGCGAGGGCGGCCGGCGTCGTCTGCTTCACCGGGTCAGCGATGGCGAAGACCGCGGCGGCGCGGCCGTCGAGTGCGAGGAAGATCGCGGTCGCGCCCTCCTGACGCAGCCGATCGGCCTCGCCCTCGAGCGCGGTCGTGTCGATGCCGAGCTCGCCGAGGAAACGCGCGTTGCCCAACGCCAGCCGGCGGCCCTCGACCGTGCCGACCACGCCCTTGCCGGTGGGTGAGTCGAAGTCCGAGACCTCGGACAGGCTGAGCTTGCGCTCGGCCGCCGCGGCGACGATGGCCAGCGCCAGCGGATGCTCGCTCGCCTTCTCGGCGCTGGCGGCGAGCCGCAGGACGTCGGCTTCGGCGAAGCCCGCCGCTGCAACGATCGCCACCACCTTGGGCTTGCCCTCGGTCAGCGTGCCGGTCTTGTCGACCACCAGCGTATCGACCCGCTCCAGGCGCTCCAGCGCCTCGGCATTCTTGATCAGCACGCCGGCCTGCGCGCCCCGGCCGACGCCGACCATGATCGACATCGGCGTGGCGAGCCCCAGTGCGCAGGGGCAGGCGATGATCAGCACGGTCACCGCTGCCACCAGCCCGAAGGCGAGCCGCGGCTCGGGACCCCACACGGCCCAGGCGGCGAAGGCGACGAGCGCGATGACGATGACCACGGGCACGAAGTAGCCCGAGACCATGTCGGCCAGGCGCTGGATGGGCGCGCGCGAGCGCTGGGCCTCGGCCACCATCTGCACGATGCGCGACAGCATGGTGTCGCGGCCGACCTTCTCGGCGCGCATGACGAAGCTGCCGGTCGTGTTCAGCGTGCCGCCGATCACCTTGGCGCCGACCTCCTTGGTGACCGGCATGGATTCACCCGTCACCATCGATTCGTCGAGCGAGGAGCGGCCTTCGGCCACTTCGCCGTCGACCGGCACCTTCTCGCCCGGCCGCACGCGCAGCCGGTCGCCGACGCCGATGGCATCGAGCGACACCTCCTCGTCGGTGCCGTCGGCCTTCAGCCGCCGCGCCATCTTGGGCGCGAGGTCGAGCAGGGCGCGGATGGCGCCCGACGTCTGGTCGCGGGCGCGCAGCTCGAGCACCTGGCCCAGCAGCACCAGCACGGTGATCACCGCCGCCGCCTCGAAATAGACCGCGACCGCACCGTCGGCCGTGCGGACGGCCGACGGGAAGAGGCCGGGCAGGACGATGGCGACGACGCTGTAGGCCCAGGCAACGCCCGTGCCCATGGCGATGAGGGTGAACATGTTGAGATTGCGCGTCTTGAGCGATTGCCAGCCGCGCTCGAAGAACGGCCAGCCGCCCCACAGGACCACAGGCGTCGCCAGCAAGAACTGCAGCCAATTGGAAAGCTTTTGCCCCAGCAGCATGTGCAGGTGTGTGAGATGCCCGCCCATCTCCAGCGCCATCACCGGTACGGCGAGCGCGAGCCCGATCCAGAATCGGCGCGTCATGTCGGCGAGCTCGTGATTGGGTCCGCTGTCGGCCGATGCCAGCTCGGGCTCCAGCGCCATCCCGCAGATCGGACACGAGCCGGGACCGACCTGCCGGATCTGGGGGTGCATCGGGCAAGTGTAGATCGTGCCGGCCGGCACCTCCGGCGGCGGTGCGTCTTGCGGCTTGAGATAGCGATCGGGCTCGGCGGTGAACTTCGCCAGGCACTTGGGACTACAGAAGTAATGGGTACGGCCGTCATGGACGGCCGTGTGCTTGGCGCCCGAGATCTTCACCTTCATGCCGCACACCGGATCGATCGCGACCTCAGTGTCTGCTGGCGCGTGGTGGTGGGAATGGGCGTGAACGCCGCAGCAATCGTCTTTCATGCTTGCCATATATACCATACGGGGGTATAGTGCAAGGCATGAACAGCAAACTCAGGCCGCCGCAGTTTGCCCGGCTCAGCAGGATCGAGGGTCAGGTGCGCGGCGTGGCGCGCATGATCGACGAAGATCGCTATTGCATCGACATCCTGACCCAGATCCGCGCGATCAAGGCGGCGTTGAACCGGGTCGAGCAGGAGATACTTCGCGACCATCTGAAGCACTGCGTGTCGGATGCCTTTCACGGCGGGTCCGACAAGGAACGTCAGAACAAGATCGATGAACTGATCGAGTTGCTCGAGAGCCGGCCCGCCTGAGCGAAGTCGTCGCTTCTCGCGAGGTCACGTTGACAAGCTTGAGGGGGAAGGCCATTTTTAACGGCATGCGCAAGAGCAATCCCTTGAAGCTGCTGCTGCTGCTGCGGGCACTTGTGCTTGCCGCTGTAAGCCTTGCGGTGTCGGTGGGCCCTGCATTTGCGCATGCCGGCGGAGCTGCCAGCCATCAGCGGCCTCAAGCTTACGCCGCGACAGCACACGCGGACCACCAGCGCGGCCATGTCCCAGACGCGGCGTCATGCGTGGGACTGGTCCAGGCAGACGGCGGCGATCTCAGCTCCGCGCCGTGCCACGGTGGGCTTTCGGGGCATGGGGCGGGAGAAAACTGCTGCACCCTCGCCTGTCACGCCGCTTTGACGGTGCCTGCAGTCGATCCGCTTGGCGCGTTCGACTTGCCGGAGCCCCGCATCTTCGGCCTGACCGAAATGCTTGAAGGATGGTCTAGCGATCGTACCGAACGACCGCCTAAACTCGTCTGACTGAGGTTCGCGCCGAGGGCGCGTGTATGGTCGTGAGCTTCTTCTTGGCGCTCTACGTCCCAACGCCTGATCTGCGCGAACGTTCTCGAGCTCGCTGCCGCACGCTGGACGTGCGTCGGTCGGCATGACGTTGGTCAACTTCGTTAGGATCGTTGCAGATGAAAATCCTAGTCCTGGGCGCTCTTGCGCTTTCCGTTTCGGCGTGCAGTTCCCCGCCGCTCCCGGAGCTGGCCCCCATTGACGCGGCGAGTCCCGACGCGCCAGTGGTCGCCGCTCCGTATCAGCCCGTCATGTGGGGCACCGCCCCGCATGCGCCGGTCGGCCTCAAACCCTGGCGAGAGCTCAACGATAGTGTGGCGCCTCGTGGCAGTGTGACCCCATGAGTGTGACCTCGAAGATCGCCGTGGCGACGGCTTGCGCACTCCTGGCGGCCGGATGCGCGAAATTCACGGGCGACGGCGGCATGGCACCCGTGACCGACGGGGTGCGCAAGGAGATCGGCAAGGACGTCGCCAAGCACGCCTCGCCGGAGGATCTTCGCCGCGCGCGCGAGCACGTACAGGCGATGCTCTCGGAGACGCTCGGCGAGGACACTGCTGTCCAGATTGCCTTGCTGAACAATCGCGGGCTGCAGGCGGCTTACAACGATCTCGGCATATCAGAAGCAGAATACGTTCAGGCAAGCACGCCTCCCAATCCCGTGCTCTCCGTGGCGCGCACGTTCGGTACCGCCGACGCAGGATTCGGCTCCTTCGCCGGCCTGGGCCTCGGCTTGGTGGGCAACCTGCTGGCTTTCGCCGTCTTGCCCAGGAGGACCGAGATCGCCAAGCGGGAATTCGAAGAGGCGCGCTATCGGGCCATCGCCAGCACGCTGGCTTTTTCGGTGGACGTGCGCCGCGCCTGGGTTCGCGCCGTCGGAGCTCAACAGCGCTTGGCACTTCTGCAAGAAGCCAGATTGAGCGCCGATGCGTCGGCCAGCATGATGAAGCAACTGGGCGAGACGGGAGCTGCCAACAAGCTCGACCAAGGCCGGGTGGCGGCGTTCTATGCCGACCTCAGTGCCCAGATTGGGCTTGCGCGGCTGACCGTTCGGCGCGAACGGGAAGCGCTCACTAGATTGCTTGGCCTCTGGGGCGCCGACATTGAGTATAAGTTGCCGGCCGTCCTGCCTGCGCTGGCGACCGAGCCGGAGTCGCTCGGCGACGTCGAAAAGGAGGCGATGCGGCGGCGGGTCGATCTCATCATCCTGCGGTACGAGATCGAGACGCTTGCCAAGTCGGTGGGACTTGTCAATGCCACCCGCTACGTGACCTTCTTGCAGTTGGGAGGCGTCTACACCAACGAGTTCGAGGCCGGCGTGGAACCCTCGCCGATTACCGTCAATCGCGGTGGATTGGACCTTGCCGTCGCCATACCGATCTTCGATACCGGCAAGGCCAGGTTGACCGAGGCACGCGAGATTTACATGCGTGCGGTCAACCGCCTGGCCGAACGCTCGATTAACGCCCGCTCGGAGGCACGCGCCGCCTATACCGCCTACCGCGCTAGCTACGACGTCGCGCGCTACTACCAGACGCGCATCGTGCCGCTGCGGCGGCAGAACTCGGCCGAGGCGCTCCTGCGCTACAACGGAATGCTGATCGATGTGTTCGAGCTCTTGATTGAAGAGCGCGAGCGCATTTCAGCTAGCCTTGCCTCGCAGGACGCCCTGCGCGACTACCACCTGTCGGCCGCCGATCTGCAGTCGGCGCTGATCGTCGGCGGAACCGTGCCGCCGTCGGGCGTTATCAACACGACGCCGCCTCCAGAAACCATTCCTCTCGGCCTCTAACGCGAAGGAGATCGACATGAGTCTCTCAAGACGCGACCTCGTTGGAGCTTCCAGCCTTGCCCTTCTCAGCGCCGCCGCCGTAAGCGGGCGCGTGCAGGCACAGTCCATTCCCGAAGCGCCGACGACCACGACGAACACCATGCAGCCGCCGCTCTATCCGACGAGCGGGCCGGACTACCAGCCCGTGGTGACGCTGAACGGTTGGACCCTGCCGTGGCGGCAGAACGGAGATTGGAAGGAATTCCACCTTGTCGCCGAACCTGTCGAGCGCGAGATGGCACCCGGCATGATCGCGCGCCTGTGGGGCTACAACGGCCAGAGCCCGGGCCCGACCATCGAGGCCGTGGAGGGCGACAAGGTGCGCCTCTTCGTCACCAACCGCCTGCCTGAGCACACCAGCATTCACTGGCACGGCCAGCTCCTGCCTTGCGGCATGGATGGCGTGGGCGGCCTAACTCAGCCGCACATCAAGCCGGGCAAGACGTTCGTGTACGAGTTTCAGCTCATGAAGAGCGGCACCTTCATGTACCACCCGCACGCCGACGAAATGGTGCAGATGGCGATGGGCATGATGGGCTTCTTCGTCGTTCACCCGCGTGACCCTAAGCTGCATCGCGTCGATCGCGACTTCGTTTTCCTGCTGGCCTCATACGACATCGATCCCGGCAACTATGTGCCCAAGGTGTCGGAGATGCTGAACTTCAACATGTGGACGTTCAACAGCCGTGTTTTTCCGGGCATCGACCACCTGGTGGTGGCGAAGAACGACAGAGTGCGGGTGCGCGTCGGCAACCTGACGATGACCAACCATCCCATTCACATGCACGGTTACGACTTCGAGGTGACCTGCACCGACGGCGGCTGGGTCCGCCCGGAGGCGCGCTGGCCTGAGGTGACGATCGACATTCCGATAGGTGCGATGCGCGCCTACGAGTTCGACGCCATCTATCCCGGCGACTGGGCGCTGCATTGCCACAAGTCGCATCACACCATGAACGCGATGGGGCACGACCTCAGGACCTTCATCGGCGTGAACAAGAAGGACTTCGCCAAGCAGATGAAACGGCTTGTGCCGGGCTATATGCCGATGGGCAGCGCCGGCATGGCGGACATGGGCGAGATGGAAATGCCCCTGCCCGACAATACGCTGCCAATGATGACGGGCTTCGGACAGTTCGGGCCCATCGAAATGGGCGGCATGTTCACGGTCTTGAAGGTGCGGGAAGGATTATCAGCTGGCGACTACAAGGATCCCGGCTGGTACCAGCATCCGCCCGGTACGGTGGCTTACGAAGTTAAAGGACCCGTTCCAGCAGCCACGCGCGCCCCGTCTCCGACGCCGCAGACAAAGGCGGGACCGGTCCAGCGCGTCGTCAAGCCGAACGGCCATGGTTCTCACAAGTAAACAGCAGGAGGTAGGTATGAAACTGAAAGCACGCGCTGTAGCAATCGTCGTCGCGGCGATGCTGACGGGCGCCGGGTTTGGCGCCGCCCATGGACATGGCGACGACCATGACACCGCCTATGGTAAGCCGGGCGATCCGAAGAAGCCGGCGAAGGTCGTTCAGATCGTGATGCGCGATGCGGACGGAAAGATGCTGTTCAATCCCGACAAGGTCAGAGTGAAGAAGGGCGAGCAGATCCGCTTCATGCTGCGCAACAACGGCGTCCAGGATCACGAATTCGTCGTCGGTATACTCGAAGAAAATCTCAAGCATATGAAGGAGATGGAGAAGAACCCGGACATGGAGCACGACGAGCCCAATGCCAAGCGGCTGAAGCCGAATGCGACGGGCGAGATCATTTGGCAGTTCACCAAGTCGGGCACGTTCGACTTCTCGTGCCTGATTCCGGGGCATCGCCAGGCCGGCATGTTCGGCACCATCGTCGTCGAGTGAATTTCAAAACAGGAGGACGAGCAATGTTGAAACGTTTCTTTTTTGCTGCCGTAGCGTCCACTCTCATGGCCATGTCGGCGCTGGCCGACGGAAACATGGTGAAGGCGGAGGTCGTGAAGGTCGACAAGCCGGCGGGCAAGGTCACGCTCAAGCACGGGCCGATTAAGAACCTCGACATGGATGCCATGACGATGGTCTTTCGCGTTGCCGATCAGGCAATGCTTGATAAGGTGAAGGCCGGTGACAAGGTCGAATTCGAGGCCGATCGCGTTAACGGTGCCATCACGATCACCAAGATCGGCAAAGGACACTGAATTCCATCGATGGACTATGAAGGTCCTTCGCACATGCGGGGCAGTCGTCGCCGTTGCCGTGGCGGGTGCGCTTCCGGTCGCGCCCGCCGCGGCCGACGACCAAGCAATTCAATCAATCCTTCTGCGCCTGCGATGCGTGCCATCCAAGGTCGTTCGCGCGGAACTCGCGGCCGGTGTCACCTCTTATGAGGTGACTTGCAAGGGACATGCCGACGTTGTCTATGTCGTGTGCCACAAGGCGGAGTGCCGACAGCAGACGAAGCGCCTGAACGACGTGGAAAAGGACACGCCGCTTTAGCGCTGAGCATCGCGATGCTGAGTGCCCATTGAACGGCGGCAGTAGGACATGTCACCAAGTGCAATTAGCCGTTGCCGGACCATCCAATTGCGCCGAGCATCGAGGAGGAAATGATCCATCTCGGCATTGGCAGGGATGAACCTGCTTTGACCGTCGATGAGCGTCGCTGGCGTCGCGAGACACGTTCAGCATGGCTGCGCCTGGGCGTGTTCGGCATTCTGGTCATCAATCTCCTCATGGGCGAGTATGGCGGCAACCTCCTCCTGCATGCCAATGTGGTCATCGGCTACGGGTTGGCGACCGCTCTTGCGCTGACCTTCGCACTTGTTCGACGGGGGCCATCTTGGCTGCTTGGCGCTTTCACAGTCGTTGACGCCCTGGCGGTGGTCGCGTTGTTCTACGAGCACCTGTTCGCGGCGGGAGACATGTTCAGCCATGCGCTCACGACTACGAATCTGGCAGTAGCGTTCGTGTTGCTGGGCCACGTAGCGCTTCGCTTGCGGCCGCTGTTGGTGTTGCTCTATGCAGGTCTTGTCGTGGTCGGCTGGCTCTCGCTGCTCTTCGGCAAGAATGCGCTCACCAACTGGCAGGACGCCGAATCCTTGGCAGTCCTCGAAGCCGATACCGCCCTCGCTGTAGCCTTCGCTTTCGCCAGTTTCGTCGCGTTCTTGCTTACCCAAGACCACGACAGCCTGCTCAGAAGTGCCCTCAGGACCGAACGGCGTCGTCTCGGTCTTTCACGCTTCTTTTCACCTGACGTCGTGACCGAGCTAGAGCGCGGTGGCGTCGCGCTCCATCTGGAGCGGCGGGAAGCGGTAGTGATGTTCGTCGACCTGCGATCCTTCACGGGTTTCGCTGAAGCGGCGTCAGCACAGGACCTCGCCGAGTTGCTCGTCAACTACCGGACGCAAGTCATGCAAGCCGTTTTCGATTGGGGCGGCACTGTAGACAAGTTCATCGGCGACGGCGTTATGGCCGTCTTCGGCCAACCGCAGCCCAAGCCGGATGACGCTGAGCGCGCGATTCGCTGCGCCGTGCACTTGAGCGGGCTCCTCGCCGAATGGAGATTGAAGCGGCTCCGAGAGGGGCGGCCGGCGCTCGAAGCCCGCATCGGATTGCATGTCGGTCAGGTGATTGGCGGTGTGCTCGAAAGCGGCAATCATCACGAATTCACGGTCCTGGGAGATGCCGTGAACGTGTCTGAACGGCTCGAGCGGATGGCGAAGACCTTGGAGGCGGCGCTGGTGATTTCTGCCGCGACACTGGATCGTGTCCCTGCAATGGCTACCGAATTCCCCTGGATGTGGAAGGACGGCGTCGAGCTCGAAGGCAGAACTGGCTTGTTGAAGGTGGCCTATCTACCTCGGTGGACGGACCAAACGACGATGAGCCAGCCTCGCGGGAAAGTCTCGACCGACAGCGTGCGGTGACAATGCCGGGGCAATCGAAAAGGGTTTCGTCTCGCCGAAGAGTATCGGCGCAGAACCGTGCCGCCATCACGCTCTTCAAGAGATCACCTTGGATCTCGCTTCTTTTCATATTGGGTGGATTGATCGCCGCAGTGCTCCTTGTCGCTATTCCCTCCATGAGACCCCCGATAGTCGATCACGCCGGTGCCAGAATGGTCGACATCGGAAGGCGAATTTATAGCGCTGAATGCGCCAGCTGCCACGGGCCGAATCTCGAAGGACAGCCGAAGTGGCAGGTGCGGCTGGCCAACGGCAAGCTCCCGGCACCACCCCATGATCCGTCCGGCCATACGTGGCATCACTCCGACAAAGTGCTCTTCGATATCACCAAGAAAGGCCCTGCCTCGTACCCCGACGGATATCAGACAGATATGCCGGCTTTCGGTGGTCGTCTGAGCGACGAACAGATTGCCGCAGTATTGGCGTTCATCAAGAGCACTTGGCCGACGGAAATCCTGCAAAGACAGCCGAAAGCCCGGAACTAGGCGCACGGCAACATCCGAATTGACCACCTTATCGAGGCGATGCAGTGTCGTCCAAACACTTCGCCACAGCGTGTCGTCGTGTCAAACCAACTGACGTGAGATTGCCCTGATCGGCTTCATGCCCTCGCCAAATCGAGCAATAGCCTCGCGATGGGCCTTCAGCTCGCCATATGGCAGATAGCGCACCTTCAGGTCCGCAATTCGACTGAAGGCCGGCCGAGCGAGCTGGCTGCGGACCTCCTCCTCCCGGTCATCGGGCGCGACCAGGAACAGACCTTCCAGGGCATGTGCATCAGGACCCAGCGCGAGGTCCAGCATCCGTACGATGCCTGAATAGATCGAGGTGCTGTGCTCCACCTCGTATGCGGCAATGATTTGCCTCGAAGCCCTGTCGAGCCACAGCACGTCGATGAGCCGTACTGCATCGACCGCCAGCGTTGTCGCTTGAGGCGGCAGCGAGGGCAGACAGCCATCGCCGAGCTTGCCATCACCCATTTGCCGATTGCGATCGTTGGCTGCTACCCACACGTCGTAACCTAGCGCGAGGCCGAGGTCGCGTAGCCAAGCCTGTACCTCGGTATGTGTGTGGTCGCTCTCCCGCGCCTTGGCAAGGAGGCCGTTCGCCTTGGCTGCGTCTTCTCGGACACGAGCGAGGTCCGCCTGCCACGCTAGCCGTGCATCTTCGCCGTCGCCCTGCGGAGGGACGGGATAACGTCCGCTGCCGATGTCGAATAGGAGCCCGCCGATGGCTCCGAGATCGTTCGACAGCAGGCTGCGGTATTTTGCGTTGAGTCCAAGTACGCCCTCGCGCATGGCGAGAAACTCCGTCCAGCTGCCGAGCTTCACCTTGGCGCCTGTAAGTCGGTTATAGCCGTTGACGATCGCTGTGTTGAACGGGGGAACCAGTGTGGGATGCAGGAAGTATAGAAGGTTTGCGACTGCCGGCCCCAAGCCTTTGATCTTCACCCTGTCGATTTCGTGAATGGCAGTCAGCAGCTGCTGTTCGGAATCGCAACAGAGACAGGTGTCGAGAAGCCGACCAAAAGCGCGCTGATTTTCGCGGCTCTCATAGATGTCGGGGATGCGCAGCTTTGGCTTCCACAAGAACGCGTGATCGGCGCCTTTAAATATCTGTCGCTGCTCGGCTACCGACTGAACGACAGTCTCGAGCGAGGAGCCGCGATACCTGTTCCCAAAGACGCCCGATTCGACCTCGGCCACCACCTCCTGAAGCCCGCGGCGGATCGAGCGAAAATTCTTGATTCGCTCCTCCCAAAGGAACCAGGACAAGTATGTTCCGTTTGGATCATCTTTCCATCGAGCGAGCAGCGGCGAGAGATCTTGTGGCAAGTTGCGTTCCCCTCTGGCAGTTTCGCCGATTGTACGTGCGAGGGAAAGTCCCACTTGCCGTTGCGGCTTGGAGCACAGGCAGTGGACTGGCCGTTAGGGTTCGCTGAGGACCGATGTCGGATTACCACCGCAACAGGCGCGGGCCGAGCAACGCGCCCGCGAGTGTGCACAACAGGATGGTGCCACCGTACCACCGGGCGACGAGTGGCAGAGAATCGGCGGGGCAATGCAGGGCATAGCCCGCGGCATCAAGTCCCCAGCAAGCAGACCCACGAGCGAGCGCGCTTGCCTGAAATTCGTCGGCGCCGCATGGCGCCTCGCCCCAACCGCCAACGCGAGGGGAACGACGGCGATGATCGGTATGACCAGTAGGCACCGCAACCATTCATCACCCATGAGCATCGGTTGCCAGCCTGTCGCCGACGCATCGGCCAGGCTGGTCGAGGCCAAGCCGACGATGCCGACGAACGGCAGCGCGACGAGGATCACCCATCCACGCTGCTGCTCCCGGCCGCGCCGGCCGGATCAGGAACTGCGACCTGAGTGCCTATGCGCACTTCAGCTTGCCATTGCGTCAACGATCACGGCGGCATCTTCCCGGTCGCCGTCGCTCGCAGGCGGCTGGAAGCGGCCAGAGTCGCCTCCGCCGCCTTTCAGCTGCGCCGAGCCCGCCAGCAGGGCCTTCACGGCTAAAAGCCTCCGAGGTTGAGCACGGCCTGCGCCAGCCAGCGCTTCATCGGGTTGCGCGGCGGTGTCACGTAGTAGCCGACGCCGCGCCATGGCGGAAGGCAACGTCCAGGCGCGCCATCAGCTCCTTGGCGTCGCGCCGTCCTGACAGTTCGATCATCACGGCCATCAACGGCCGATCCATGGCACGGCGTGGCGGATCACCCGGACTTCGGGGAAGTCGCGGGCGAGCATCGCCGGCGTGTCGTCGTCGGATGCCTCGTCGACGACGATGACCTCGCAGTCGCGCCCTGTTGCGGGTCGGGATGACGATGGAGACGAGGTCGGCCAAGCGCCGCCAGGATCGGTCCTCACCAGCTCATGCGCAAGCCGGCGGTGAGCGCGTGGTTGTCGGTGCCCGTGGCGAGCTCGCCGTCGTAGCGCAGGTAGAGCTGCGTGGCCGCGGCGACGCTGGTCGTGGCCGAGAAGCCGATGATCGCCGCATCGCGCGTCGGCGTGGCGCCGTAGACGCTGAACGATGCCGAGGGCGCTCCGGCGAACGATGCCGTAATCGGCCGGCCGGTGTAGGCGTACTCATGCTGCCAGCCCAGACGAAGGCTGAGGCCCAGCACGCGCTCGGTTCCGAGCGGGATGCTGCTGCCGAACGCTGCTCCCAGGACCGTACGCAGCGAGTTCGTCGTTTGTTGCGCGACATTGAGATTCAGCGAGTTGGCGCCTGACTCCGTGAAAGCGTTCTGTGTCGTGCTGGAGGTCTGGAACCGCGCAAACGGCGTCACCGACGCCATGTCCCAGACGCCGAGCTTGTAGCCGGTCTCGACCTGCGCCAGGAACTGGTTGGCGCCAGTGCTGCCGTTGGCCGTGCGTTGCTGTAGGCCGGGAATCTGGATCTGACGCTGCATCTGGTTGTTGAGGTAGGCGTATCCCACCAGGGCGTCGGCGTAGAAGCCTGCCTGCGTGAACGAACCGTAGGCCGCGACGTTGATCGAGTCGGTCCAGCCCTGGCCCATGAAGCTGTTCACCCATTGCGTACCGTGCATGTAGCCGACGCCAAGACCGACGAGGAAGCGCGGGTCGAAGCGGTAGTCGATGCCGGCTGCGGCGCCGCCGACGTTGTAAGTGAGCGTCGAGCTGTTGCCGTCGCCCTGCACCGAGCCGAGCCCGCCCAGGCCGCTGAACCAGGCGCTAAGCGGACGGGCGTCGTCGCACGCCTCGACTTCGCAGGCTTGCGCCAGAGCAACGCGTGCCCCCGGGGCGCTGCCGCTGCGCGCCAGTGCCATCTGCTGGCCCAGCGTATTCATGAACAGCGACGCGTTGGCGACGTTGGTCGTGCCGAAGTCGGCGTATTGCTGCCCGCTGATCGCATCGAGCGCTGCCGGCCCCTGCGTGGTGCTGAGGCTCGCCAGCGCGTTGATCACCGTCGCATAGTCGCCGGTGGCATTGGCGAAGGTCTGGTCGAGCGCGTAACCGACGGCGCGTTGATTGACTGTGCCGCCGAAGCCCGAGAAGGCATTGCCCTGCAGTGCCAGGGTGAGGAACACGTTGTTGGCGTCGTAGCTGAGCAATGGTGTCAGGAAGGCGAAGTTGCTGCTGACGCCTGAATAAGTGCCGCTGACGCCACCCGCGGCATTGAGGATGGTGTAGCGCGTGCTGCTGCCGTAGCTGCCGGGAGCGGCGATCACCTGCACCGTGGCGCTGCCGCCGATCGTGGCCGTGCCGCTGGTGTTGATGCGGTCGGACTGGCCCGCCGCGTTGGCTTCGACCTGATAGACGCCGCCGCTCTGGCTGAAGTTGCCGGCAATGTTCAGCGTGCCGATCGAGTTGCCCGGCGCCAGCATGCCGCCATTGGCGACAAGGCCGCCGATCGTACCGCTTCCGCCCAGCATGCCGCCATTCAAGGTGACTGTGCTCGCGAGGCTGCCGTTCACGACAAGGCCGCCGGCATTGACCGTCGCGCCGCCGGTAAAGGTGTTGGCGCCGGTAAGGGTGAGCGTGCCCGTGCCAACCTTGACCAGCGACCCTCCGGTGCCGCCGTTCCGGCCGCCGTCGGCGATGACGCCGCTCACCGTGGTCGAGAGGTTGTTCGAGCCGACGGTGAGCTGCTTGCTGCCTAGCCGGACGGAGCCGGCGCCCTCGATCGAGCCTGCCGTCGTGCCGGAGATCGCCAGAGGCGATATGTCGAAGGCGCCGCCGGCATTGACGATGAAGCGCGCCTGCCCGCCGCTGCCGCTGTTCTCCACGAACCATGTCGAGGCCGCGTTCGCGGTGATGGTGGCATTGGCGCCCGTGCTGTTGCCGAAGAAGTGTCCGGTCCCGCCATTGAGGGTGATGGCGAGGTTGCCGGCCGAGCTCGTCGACAGGAAGGCGATGTGGCTGTCGTCGCCGTTGACCGTGACCGTTCCCACGATCGAGCCCGGCGGGCCGCCCTCGGCGCCGATATGCAGGATGCCGCCATTGACCGTGGTGCCGCCGGTGTAGGTGTTGTTGGCGAGCAGGAACAGCGCGCCGCCACCGTTCTTGGTGAGGCCACCACTGCCGGTGAGCCCGGTCGCGAACCTCACGGCGTTGCCGTTGGTGTCGATGGTGGCGCCGCCGGCGCCCAGCGGCGCCAGGCGTGAGGAGATGTCGGTGGTGTTGCCGGTCGCCCATTGCAGGCCACCGCCGTTCAGGTTGACGGTACCGGTCCCGAGATTGGCCCCCGTCGTGAAGTTGATCAGGCCGCCGTTGATCGTCGTGCCGCCGGCGTAGGTGTTGGCGCCGGTCAGCGTCAGCGTGCCGGTGCCGGCCTTCACCAGCATGCTGCTGCCGCCGTCGCTGATCACGCCGCTGATCGTGGTCGAGAGGTTCAGCCCGCCCACCGTCACTTGGTTGCCGCCTAGTGTGATGTTGGCGGCGCCCTCGAGCGAGCCGATCACCAACGCCGAGTTGACGCCCGACAGATTGACCGTGCCGGCGTTGGCGATGATGCGTGCGGAGTTGGCGGTGGCGTCGGCCGAGAACCTGAGCTGGCCGCCGGCGCCGTTGATGGTGATCGTGGAGTTGCCGGCGGACGCACTGCTCGAGAACTGCACCAGGCCGCCGTTGCTGACGATGGTGGCGCTGCCCGACGAGCTGTTGTCGGTGAAGGAGAGGTTTGCGCCGCCCGTCGTCGTGATGGTGGAAGTGCCGGCCGTCGAGGTCTCGGTGAAGGTGGTGGCGCCATTGTTGGTGATGACGGCATTGCTTGTCGTCGAGCCGTTCTCGACAAAGAGGAACAGGTTGTTCGTGATCGTCAGGGCGTTGGAGGAGTTGTTGACGATGCCGCCACCGGCGAGCTCCAAAGTTCCGCTGTTGGTCAAGGAGTAGGCCGGCGCCCCGGCGTTGAACTGGAGGATATCGATGGACCGGGTGCCCGTGGTGATGCTGGTGATCGTCGAGGCGCCGAATGTCGCGGTGTTGGTCGGGACGGTGCCGCCCGACCAGTTGGCGCTGTTGCCGAAAGCGCCGTTCGCCGGCACGGCGAGCCAGG
>JAKFVH010000222.1 GCA_021732285.1 Reyranella sp.
TCGGGATGCCGATCGCGTCCGACACCTTCTTGTAGTGGGCATAGAGCTCGTCGTCGGTCGGCACGCTGTAGAAGGGCGGGATGATCATGACGCCGTCGGCGCCCATCGATTCGGCCTCGCGGCTGGTCCGCACCACCTCGTCGGTCCATTCCGCCCCGGTGCCGATCAGCACCGGCACGCGGCCGGCCGCCTGCTTGACCGCGATCTCGACGATCTGGCGCCGCTCGTCGGGCGTGACGCTCAAAAACTCGCCGGTGCTGCCCAGCGGGATCAGGCCGTGGATGCCTTCCTCGATCTGGAAATCGACCAGACGCCTGAGCGCGGCCTCGTCGACCTTCTTGCCGTCGGCGGTGAACGGCGTGATCAGCACGGTGTAGGTGCCGCGAAACTTCTTCTTCATCTCGAACTCCACAGATCTCATTTTCCTCCCCCGTCATACGGGGGAGGGTAGGGAGGGGGCAGGCAACGCGTCGGGTGCAAGCCGATTTCAGATCATGATGATCTCTTCATGGAGAGATCGTCTTTGCGGCTCTCCCCCTCTTATCTCCTCCCCCGTATGACGGGGGAGGAGATAAGAGGTTTGTTGGTGTTCCCACTGCCAATCTCATTGTAGACCTTTTGCCATGCGCCTGAAGCACTCCGACATGCGGCCGACCGGCTCACCGGTCGGCTTCCGCTTCGACGGCCGCGAGATCGAGGCGCTGGAAGGCGAGACCATCGCCGCGTCGCTGGCGGCAGCGGGCATCGTCGCCGTGCGCCAGGCCCGCTCGGGCGCGCCACGCGGGCCGTTCTGCGGCATGGGCGTGTGCTTCGACTGCCTGGTGACGGTCGACGGCCGGCCGAGCCAGCGCGCCTGCCTGACCAAGGTTTTGGCCGGCATGGACGTGCGCTCGTCGCCTGCGGCCACGGCTTCGGCCGTCGAGCCCGCACGGCCGGCCGAGGAGATCGCCTGCGACGTCCTGGTGGTGGGCGCCGGGCCGGCCGGCCTGTCGGCAGCGCGCGCGCTGGCCCTGGCCGGCGCCGACGTGGTCGTGCTCGACGAGCGGCTCCATCCCGGCGGCCAGTTCTTCAAGCCGCTGGCGCCCTCGCACCAGGCCGAGATCTCGACCCTCGACAGCCAGTTCCGCGACGGCGCGGTGCTGATGCAGTCCACGCAACGGGCCGGTGCACGCGTCGTCAACGAGGCCACGGTGTGGGCGGCCTTCTCGCCCCACGAGGTCGCCGCCCTCGTTGCCGGCCGGTCGACGCTTTACCGGCCCAAGCGGCTGGTTCTGGCGACCGGCGCCTACGAACAGTCGCCGACGATCCCCGGCTGGACGCTTCCCGGAGTCATGACCGTCGGCGGCTTGCAGACGCTGGCGCGTTCCTACCGTGTTGCGCCGGGCGAGCGCATCGTGATCGCGGGCAACGGCCCGCTCTGTCTGCAGACCGCCGCCGAGCTTTTGGACGGCGGCGCCGATGTCGTGGCCGTCCTCGAGGCGGCACCGCGGCCCGGGCTGGCGCAGGCGCGGGCGCTGGTGAGCGCGACCATCGCCGATCCCTTCCTGATGGTCGATGGCCTCTCGCTCGCCGCGCGCCTCGGCGGCAAGCTGCACTGGAATCGCCGGGCGACCCGACTGATCGGCGACGATCGCGTGCGCGGCATCGAAGCAGACGATCTCCGCTTCGATGCCGACATCGTGGCCCTGAACTACGGCTTCGCCTCGTCGTCGGAGCTGGCGCGCGCGCTGGGCTGCGCCCATCGCTTCGTGCCGCGCGGCCATGGATCGATGGAGACGCTGACCGACGCCAGCGGCCGCACCAGCATTGCCGAGGTCTTCGCCATCGGCGACGGCGCGCGCTTCGGCGGCGCCCATGCCGCGATGGCTGAGGGCACTCTTGCCGCCGCGGCGATCGCCGTCGATCTCGGCTATAAGATCGCCGAGCCGCGCGACGCCCGGCGCACGCAACGCCGCGCCGCGCGCTTCCAGGCGGCCCTCTGGCAGATGTTCGACGCGCCCGCGATCGGCCCCGACGCGATCGACGACGGCGCCGTCGTCTGCCGCTGCGAGGAGGTGACGGCCGGCGAGCTGCGCGGCCTGATCGCCGCCGGCCACGATTCGCCGGCATCGCTGAAGCGCGCCTGCCGCGTCGGCATGGGCCGCTGCCAGGGCCGCTACTGCGCCTCCGTGGTGGCGCGCCTGACCACGTCCGAGGTCGGAGAGTTCGGCCTGTTCGCGCCGCGGCCGCCGGCCAAGCCGGTGCCGATCCGCGCGCTCACGGTCGAGCAGCCGGAATGGACGGGTCACAAGGATTTCGTGCCACCCGACATGGCGCGGCCGCGCGAGGCCGGGCCGTTGCCGGCCGAGACCGTCGACACGCTGGTGATCGGCGGCGGCGTCGCGGGCTCCTGCCTCGCCTACTGGTTGGCGCGCGAGGGCATCGAGGCCATGGTGGTCGAGCGCGACGACGTGAACCTGCAGGCCTCGGGGGCCAACGCCGGCTCGTTGCATGTGCAGCTGCTCGCCTTCGACTTCGCGCTGGGCACGCCGCCCAACAATCGCGCCGCCGACACCTTGCCGCTCGGTCCGGCCTCGGTGGCGCTGTGGCAGGAGATCCAGCGCGACACCGGCGAGGACCTCGAGATGAAGGTCTGCGGCGGCCTGATGCTGGCCGAGAACGAGCGAGACATCGCCTTTCTCAAGGGCAAGATCGCACTCGAGAAGAGCCGCGGCATCGAGGCCGAGCTTTTAGGCGCCAACGAGCTGCGCGCGCTGGAACCCTGCATCGGCGACGTCGCCATCGCCGCCGAATGGTGCCCGGGCGAGGGCAAGATCAATCCGCTGAAGGGCACCTACGCCGTGGTCGCCAAGGCCAAGGCGCTGGGCGCGCGCTTCCGGCGCGGCAGCAACGTCTTGACCATCGAGCGCGACGGCACGCACTGGAAGGTTTTGACCAGTCGCGGCGAGATCCGCGCTCGGCGGGTCGTCAACACGGCAGGACCGTGGGCCGCCGAGGTCGCACGCCTGGTCGGCGTAGAAATCCCCGTGCGTGGCGCGCCCTTGCAGATGGTCGTCACCGAGCCCACGGCGCCGACGCTGTCGCGCCTCGTCGCCTATGCGCATCGCCATCTCACCCTGAAGCAGATGGGCTCGGGCGCCTTCATGATCGGCGGCGGCTGGACGGCGGGCCTCGACGAGCAGAACCGCCTGTCGCGGGCGCTGCGGCCCAGCGTCGAGGGCAATCTCTGGATCGCCAGCCGCGCCGTGCCGGCGCTGGCCGACCTCCACGCCATCCGCATCTGGGCCGGCATGAACGTCAACATCGACCGCGCGCCGATCCTGGGTGAGCTGCCGGGCCTGCCGGGCTTCTACAACTGCGTCAGCTCCAACGGCTACACGCTGGCGCCGGTGCTGTCGCGGCTGACGGCGGAGATGCTGGCCGGCCGCTCGACCAGCCTGCCGGTGGAGGCGTATTCGATATGGCGGTTTGGTTGACCCTTCTGTGGCCTATGGACATTATGTAGTACATGTACCATATACAGGGCAGATGAAGCGCGACGGCTCCCGCATCATTCCCGTCATCTTCTATCGCACGCGGGCAGGTGCCAGCGTGGTGCGGGATTGGTCGCACGGGCTGGATGCCGGAGACCGGAACGCTATCGGGCAGGACCTGATGCGCGTTCAATATCGGTGGCCAGTGGGCATGCCGCTGTGCCGTGCCATGGGATCAGGGCTCTGGGAAGTGCGGAGCAGTCTTCCCAGCAGCCGCATAGCCCGCGTGCTGTTTTGCGTACATGGCGGGAAGATTCTGGTGCTTCACGCCTTCATCAAGAAGAGCCAGAAGACGCCCGACGCCGATCTTGCTCTGGCGCGCAAACGCCAGCGCGAATTCGAAGATTGAAGGAGTACGACAGTGAAGAAAAAGAAGAAGACCCCTCGGTCTACGGCAGGATTCGACAGTCTCAACGATTTCCTGAAGGAAGAGGGCAAGCTCGAGGAGTTCGAGGCGGTAGCTATCAAGGAAGTGCTCGCCTGGCAGATCGCTGAAGCCATGCGCAAGAGCAATCTTTCCCGCAAGCGGCTTGCTGAACGCATGAAGACAAGCCGGAGCCAGGTCAGCCGTCTGCTCGATCCGAAGGATGGCAACGTCACCCTTACGACGCTGCAGCGCGCCGCCACGATCGTGGGTCGAAAGCTGCGGCTTGAACTTGTCTGACCCTACCGATTAGCGAATCGGCCGGTCCGGCGTGCGCGGGAACGAGCCGCCATGCTCCGGCCATTCCCATTCGCCGCGGTCGGCGGCGTCGACGTCCACGCCTTGGCGCGCAGCGCCTCGCGATGGTCTTCGGCGTTGTCCTTCGGCTTGTAGCCGAGCGTCGCCCAGTTGGGATCGAACGTCTTCAGCCGCGTGTTGTTGGAATAGCCGTTGACCACCATGCAACCCGGGTCGGGATGGCGCAGCGAGACATCGACCAGGTGCGCGGCGTCGGCCGGGCTGAGCCAGGTTGCGAGCGAGCGCTGGTCGATCGGCTGGGCGCGGAAGGTGCCGATGCGCAGCGATACCGAGCGGATGCCGTAGCGATCGTAGTAATGCTGCAGCATCGTCTCGCCCCAGACCTTGAACACGCCGTAGGTAGTGTCGGGCCGCGGCGGCAGGGCCGGCGATACCTTCTCGCTGATCGGATAGAAGCCGAATGCATGATTGCTGCTGGCAAACACGATGCGCTCGACACCGGCCAGCCGGGCGGCCTCGAACACGTCGAACAGACCCCGCGCGTTGACGCGGAAGAGATCCTCCAGCGTGTAGCTGCCGCCGAGGCCGGTGAGATGAACGACCGCCTTCACGCCGCGCATCATGTCCTCGACGGCTGGCCGGTCGGCGACATCGGCGACGACCAGCTCCTCGTTGTCGGCAAGGTCCGGCACGGGCCGGAGGTCGGTCAGGCGGAGATGGCGCCAATGGTTGCGCAGGCCAGCGCGCAATGCCGTGCCGATGGCGCCCGCCGCACCAGTGATCAGCACGCGATCGGTATCCGGATTGATCATGCCGTCACGCGAACTTCGGCATCACGTCGGCGGCCAGCAATTCCAGCGTTTCGGCGTCGTTCTTGTAGGCGCTGCCGATGAAGAGCTGGACGCCCGCGTCGCGGTAGCGGCCGATCAGGTCGGTGATCTGCGAGACCGTGCCGGCGACACCGTAGTAGTTCCCCGGAACGGCGAGCCTCTGCCGCTTGGCGGCGAGGGCGGCCTCGTCGCGCGCGATGACGAAGCTGATGATGCTGGTGCGCTCGACCTCGTCGTACTTCCGGCCCTCCGCCTCGCAGTGGCGGTGCAGCACCTCGTACTTGTGCCGCACGACGTCGGGCGTGCCGCCGACGTTGCAGGCATCGGCCAGTCGGGCCACCGCGCGCAGCGTCAGTTGTTCGCCGCCGCCGCCGATCATCACCGGCGGATGCGGCTTCTGGATCGGCTTGGGTTCCAGGATGGCGCCCTCAGCCTGGAAATACTTGCCCTGGAAGGTGGTCCGCTTCTCCGTCCACATGCTGAGGATCAGCCGGACGGCCTCCTCCATCTGCCGGATGCGCACCGCCGGCCGCGGCGGGAACTCCCAGCCGTATTGCCGGTACTCGGTCTCAAACCAGCCGGCGCCGATGCCGAAGGTCAGCCGCCCGCGGCTGATCTGGTCGACGCCGGCCGCGATCTTGGCCAGGTGCGCGGGGTTGCGATAGTGCACGGACGAGACGAGCGTCGCGAGACGGATGCGGCTCGTCACCGCCGCGAGGCCCGTCAGGACCGTCCAGCCCTCCATGAACGGCTCGTCGGGGGCGCCGACATTGCCGATCTGGATGAGGTGATCCATCACGGAGAACCAGGTGAAGCCGTGGTTCTCCGCCCACTGGGCCTTGGTCTTCACGGCCTCGAAGATCTCCGCCGGGTCGGATCCGAACAGCCAGGACGGATTGTGGATGCCGAACTTCATGGGTGCCTCCGTCAATGCTCAGAATAGCTGCGTCACGCGAAGCGTGAAGACGGCCGCGAGATCGTTCGAGGGCGCCAGGGCCGGCTGCAGGTAGAGCTGCACGTCCGGCGTGACCAGGAAGCCCCTGTGTAGACCGACCACGACCAGTAGGCTTCCAGCATGACCTCGCTCGGCGCACGAATGTGCCGGTGAAGAGCGACATGTTCGTCGCGTTCCAGGCCATGGCGAGGCCGATCTGGTCGTGCTTGCTGCGCCGCACCGGGTCGTTGAGGACGAAGCCGCCGGCGATCGACGACTGGATGGCGAAGCTCGATTGCCAGGCCGTGTTGGCGCGCAGGAACAGGCCCAGCCTGTCGCCGATCGGCTGGGAGGCGCTGAAGGACAGCCCGCTGCTGGCCAGCGGCTGCAGGGAGACGCCGGGCTGGCTGTAGTAGAGCAGCGCGTAGTTGCCCTGGGCCCAGTCCTTGATGGTCGGCGACCAGGCGGCATAGCCGAACCAGGCATACTGGCCCTGGCCCACGGTCGGGAACTGGATGTAGCTGCCGCTGAAGTCGTTGGCGTCCTGGAAGCCCGCGGCAAAGGTGATTTCCTTGGTGGGATTGAGCTGCGCATAGGCGCCGAGGCCTGCCTGGCCGTAGTTGTGGCTGCCGTTCTGCGTCAGCGAATAGCCGATGAAGTTCACCTGCTGGTCGTTGGCACAGGCGTTGCCGTCGAAGCCCGAGAAGGTGTACTGGCCGACCGAGATCTCCAGCCATTCGCCCGGGAAGCCGTGCGTATAGGTGAGCTGCACGAACTGCTGGTTGGCCGTCGGCTGGTTGTTGATCGGGCTGATGAGGTTGATGTTGCTGCCGAGGCTCGTTCCCGAGGCGCCCGACAGGTACTGTGCCGCCAGGAAATGGAACTGCACGGAGCCGTCGCCGACCGAGGGCGAGGAGAAGACGTCCCAGTTCACCGCCGGCGTGAACATCGCCTGCACGGCGCCGTAGCCGCCGTTGGGCGTTCCCCACTGGCTCATGAAGGACGCTTCCATCGAGAAGGTGATGCCCGCGGTGTCCTCGATCTGCTTCTTGGCCTTCGCATAACGCACGTGCGCGCGATCGGCCTCCTCGCTGAGCGACAGCTCCTGGCGCTGCTTGGCGGCGCGATTGGCGTCGTGGATCCTGCCGACCAGCTTCTGGCCTTGCGGATCGTACGTCTGTGCCTCTGCGCGCCCCGTCACCACGGCCAGCGCCGCGAGAACGACGCTACCTGCCATGCGGCGCATCGATCGGCTCCCCCTGACGACGTATGCAATACCCGTTCGATGACGGCTAGCAAACAATCCGCTCGACTGACCGACTAGCTTCACCCTGAGGAGCGGTCCGCGTCGCGCGGGGTAACCCCCGCGCCTCCACCGCGTCTCGAAGGGTGGGTACGAGCACCGCCTTTGTTGAAGGCGGACCGGCCACCGCCGACGAGATGATAGCCAGGATCGCGCTGCCGCCGATCGCTCCGCGACCCGGCGTTTCCCCTACGGGTGCTTCGCCCTGGCATTCGTCGAGCGGCCGAGCGCCGCGCCGATCGACGCGAGGGCAGGAATGCAGAACATCGACAGGGTCGCCGACACCAGAATCGTCTGCACCAACTGGCGGTCCAGCAGTCCTTCGCCGACGGCCGAATGCAGGATGACGAAGGCGAATTCGCCGCCGGCGGCAAGAAGCAGCGCCGTCTCGGCTGCTGCCGTCGTGGCGAGGCCGAACAGCCTGGCAAGGCCGAAGACGATGCATCCGTTGAGCAGCATGAGGCCGACCAGGAAGGCGACGATCAGGACCGGCTGTGCCGCCAGCAGCGACAGATCTAGGCCGATGCCGATTGACACGAAGAACAGCCCCAACAGCAGGCCCTTGAAGGGCGCTACGGTCTTCTCAACGGCCTTGCGGTACTCGGTCTCGGCCAGCAGCAGGCCGGCGACAAAGGCGCCCAGAGCCATTGACAGGCCGCTGATGGCCGCGAGCAGGCCGGCCACCACCACGATCAGCAGCGATGCCGCCACGAACAGCTCTTCACTGTCGGCCCTGGCGACCGATCGCATCATGGGACGCAGCACGAGTCGGCCCAACACCACGAGCGCCAGCAAGCCGAGCGCCGCGGGAGCGAACGCCAACAACAGCTTCGGGGAAAAGGATTCGCCGCGATTGCCGCCGAGGACAGCGATCGTCACCAGGAGCGGCGCCACCGCAAGATCCTGCATCAGCAGCACGGAAAAGGTTGCCCGTCCCGGCCGCGAGAACTGGCGGTTCAGTTCCGCCAATAGCGGTAACACGATGGCCGTCGACGACAAGGCGAGCGCCGACCCCAACAGAATGGCGGCCACAGGATCCTGACCGAGCAGCATCGCCCCGCCGGCGATGACGCCGGTGCAAACGACAACCTGCGCGCCACCTAGGCCGAAGACGAGACGCCGCATCGTCCACAGGCGCTCCCAGGAGAGTTCCAGGCCGATGGCAAAGAGGAGAAAGACGACACCAAACTCCGCAAGCTGGCCCATCGAGGCGGAATTCTTGATGGTGACGTAGCGTAGCCAGGGCAGGTCGCCCTGCAAGGCGCCGAGCCCGAACGGCCCGAGGACGACGCCAGCCCCGAGGAACGCGAGGATGGGGCTGAGCCTGAAGCGGCGGAAGATGGGCACCACGATGCCGGCCGTGGCGAGAAAGAGGACAATGTCGGTGTAGTCGCCCGCGCTCTCACCCGGCATTGCCAGCCTCGGGCGGCTGGATGGCGCAGTCAGACCGGCGCAGCAGGCCTTGGTTGGCCATCAGGCCGCGTCGGCCGCTACGGCCTCGGCAAGTTCATCCGGCAAGACGGAGATGACCTGGCGGGTGCCGCCGGGCACTGAATCGGCCGGCACGTGGAGCAGGATGGCCACTCGCCGGAATGCGACGAAGGAAAGCCCCGGGATCTGCTCTTCCTCCACGACCAGCCGATAGGTGCCCGCGGGTTGCGGACCGTCGAGGGCCGCAAGGGTGAAGGGCCGACTGAAGGTCACCATCGTTTCCGTGGTTCGAATTGCCATGATTTGCCTCCAACTCGAGCCGTGCTTCGCCACTAGGCGCGCCCCAGGTCGGCCCGGAGGATGGCGGGCGGCGGGCCGGGCGGTTGATCCTATAGATGGGGCTGATCTGGACGATTATTAGTGCAGTGTGGGGCTTTTTGTCGGCGCGGCGAGATGCGAGGGGGCTGCATGCATCGCCGCGCGGCCTCGCTTGTGACGGCACGGCCGGATCAAGCCAGTCGATCGTTTCCAGGGTCCCCCGACCCTCGCTGCGGTCACTGCCAGCGAGCAGCGCGAGGCGACAAGGGCGACCAGAGGCGCCAGCCCGTCCATGCGCGGTGCATCAAGCCGGACTGCAACAACGCTTACGCGATAGCCAAGAAGGCCTTGCAGGACGATGTCAGCGTTTGGCGAGAATCTGCCGGCTGACATGAACGATTCAGGGAATCGCAGGGCTCAGGATCGATGCATGCAGGAGATCATGCAAGAGCGCTTGTAGCGCTGCGCGTTCAGCTCAACCCAAACACGCGACGCGCGTTGCGGGCGAGGAACGCGGCTTCGGATGGCTGCTTTTAAACACCGACAAAGCGCCGCGCGCCCCTTGCCTGGCGCCCTGCTGCGCTCCATTTCCCTTGTGCCGCCCAATCCAAGAATCACAATGCGGCGTGGCCGGGCCGTCCAGATCGGACGATCGCGACCGATCCCGAAGGCAGCATGTTGGCCTAGGCTTGGCCGGAACCTTAATGGACGGCCCAGATAGGGAAGAGCTTATTGGCTACGCCAATGAGCTTGAGGCGCAGGCCGCCTGGTTGGAGAGACAAGAGAAGGCTCGGACTGAGGCGGCTCTATCCGACACCTTCGGCTCTCCCCTGCGAGGTGGATGCGGCACGGGTCTCACCATCTGCAAGGGCGATAATGGTCGATGGCAATCCAGGGAACGCCGCACCGCCGTGTGCGCCTCGACACCGACGGTGGAAATTGCTCACCCTCGGGACCGCCTGCGGGTGCAGAGGGTTCACGGTCCCGAGGGGAGCGACCGGAGCAGGGTACGACTGCTCCTGGGAGAGATCAGGCGAACAGCACGGTGAATCTCGTGCAGTCGCCGTCGTCGCCGCGATCGATCCGCAATTCGCCACCGATCTGCGTGGCAAGGGAGGAGACCAGCTTCATTCCCAGGCCTTTGCAGGCGGTGGGATCGAAGCCCTCCGGCAGGCCGTCGCCGTCGTTGCACACCGACAGGGCATGGCGCTTTCCGGAGGGCGCGAGCGTCACCGTGATTCGCCCCCTGCCGTGTTTGATGGCGTTGGTGAAAAGCTCGTTGACGATGAGGCTGAGCGGAATGCCGATGGTGGTCGGCAGCCTGAGCTCGATGGCATCGACGGAAATGACCTGATCCGGCCGCTCGGCCGACAACGACATCGTCGAATGGTCGCGACACAGCCGATCGAGGTATGGCTTGAAGTCGACGGCCGGCGTGCCGTCCATGGCATGGAGATGGTGGTGCAGACCCGCGATCGCCCGCACGCGGTCGGCCGCTATGGCCAGGCGCGATCCGACTTCGGCATTGGCTTCCTTGCGGCTTTGCAGCATCAGCAGGGCGACGATCATCTGCAGGTTGTTCAACAGCCGGTGCTGGCACTCCTCGGTCAACATCTTCTGTTGGCGGATCGAGACGTCCTGCTGGTGAAGCAGCGCCTGGTCGCGGGCGAGAGCCTTCCGCAGCTCGCTTTCCGTAGCCTGGTGCGCTGCCAGCTCGCGTTCGTAGCTCGCAGCCGTGCGCCGCTCCGGGCTTTCGAAGCCGAACAGCATGGAGACGCGCGCGCTCAATGGGACGTTTCCGAGGGGCATGACGCCCTCACTTTCCCAGCTTTCGGGCTGGACCTTTGGCGCCTGGGGAGCCAGGACGGACATCCGCCAAGCTTGGTCGATGCTCGAATTATTTTTTGCGCGAGGGAACCTATTGAGGCGCCCGTTTGCGCGGAGAGTCCAGACACAATGTCTGCTGCCGGACGGTATATGTCCGATATCCGGCACAGGGCCGGATCGCTGGTGTGCAATAGTGAACGTCAAAATACCGATTTGGGCGACCACCGCCCGAATCGCCTCGACAGCGGCCCCCGATGGGCGCACTCCTGCAGTGCTTCGGTGCGTGGTGACTTGTCCTGCGGGCGTTCACTCACCGAAAGAAGCGCGGCTGCCCGAAGTTGCCGGCGCCGATCGAGCACGATGAAAAGGAACAACACGGTGGCGACCACGCACCTGGCTGCGGACGCCCCTGTAAACCGATTGCTCGGTTTGCTGTCGCCCAAGGATTACCGGCGCCTCCAGCCGCATCTTCGCCGCGTTCCGCTGGGCTATCGGCAGTCGCTCTATCGGGCGCGCCAGCGGCTCGGCTTTGTCTATTTCATCGAGAGCGGCGTGGGCTCGCTGGTGAACACCATGGCCAACGGCCAGGCAGCCGAGGTCGGCACCATCGGCAACGAGGGCGTGGTCGGCCTGCCGCTGCTGCTGGGCGACAATCGCGCGCCGACCAGTGTCTACGTCCAGGTTCCCGGCGCCGGCCTGCGCATGACCGCGGCGCGGTTCAGCGCCGAGCTGGCGAAGAGCGCCTCGATGCGGTTGGTGATGTTGCGCTACGCCCATGCGCTGTTCAACCAGGTCGCGCAGTCGGCGGCGTGCAACCACTTCCATACGCTGGAGCAGCGTTGCTGCCGCTGGATGCTGATGACGCACGATCGCATGCAGTCCGGCGAGTTCCTCCTGACCCAGGAGTTCCTCGCCATGATGCTGGGCGTGCAGCGCACCGGCGTATCGGCGGCAGCGGGCGCCCTGCAGCGCGCCGGCCTGATCCGCTACCGCCGCGGCGTCGTCACCATCCTCGACCGCCAAGGCCTGCGGGCGCGCGCCTGCGAGTGCTACGGCCTTTCCCGGCGCGAGTTCGATCGTCTGCTCGGCGGCCCTCCCTGCCGCACGGCCCCGCCGCGCAAGCGGCGCTCCCGGCATGCTTGATGCCGGCTTGCAGGTGCTGCGGCGCCATCACGTGCTCGGTCGGTTCTGGAAGAGCGCGCGCGGCTTCTGGCACGGCCCCACGGCCCGGCTCGCCTGGGGCCTCATAGCGCTCTTGTTCGTGATCACGGTGCTCCAGCTTCTTGTCCAGTACCGCCTCAACCTGTGGAATCGCGACTTCTTCAATGCCCTCGAGCTCCGCGATGGCGGCGAGATCTGGCACCAGACCCATCTGCTGGCGCTGTTCGCCGTCCTGAGCATCGGCCTTGCGGTGACCGCCGTGTGGGGCCGTATGACCTTCCAGCGGTCGTGGCGCGCCTGGGTCAGCCGCCACCTGATTGCCGCCTGGCTGGGCGACGAGCGCTATCGCCGCATCGATCTGTGGAACGGCGAGCACCAGAACGCCGAGTATCGCATCGTCGAGGATGCGAGGCTGGCAACCGACGCGCCGATCGATCTCGCGATCGGCCTGCTGGCCGCGGTGATGACGGCTGGGACCTTCGTGGTCGTGCTGTGGCATGTCGGCGGCGCGCTCGACGTCGTCGTCGGCGGCGTCCAACTTACCATCCCGGGTTACCTGGTCGTCGCCGCGGTTGTCTATGCGGCCCTGACCACCGGGACCCTGATGTTCGTCGAAGAACCAGGCCGAATCCGAATTGAAGTACGTCGTCTCCCAGCTGCGCGACCGCACCGGCGCGCGCATGTCTGCGGCGGACGCCGAGGCGACGGAGCCGGAAGTCGGTTCGTCCTTGCGCGACGTCATGCGGCAATGGCGGCACCTGTGCTGGCAGCACATGCGGACGACCTATGTCTCCCACGGCAACACCCTGCTGGCGCCGCTGGTCGGACTGATCCTGTGCGTGCCCCATTTCATCGAAGGCACCATGCTGCTGGGCGACGTCACCCAGGCAGCGGCTGCGTTCGTTGCGGTCCAGGGGGCGTTCAACTGGCTGATCGACAATTTCCCGCGCCTCGCCGAATGCCTGTCGTCGGCCAAGCGGGTGGGCAACCTGCTCATGGCCTTCGACCGCCTCGAGGCGGTCGAGCGGCCGGCCGCCGCACGGGAAGGGAGCCGCGAACCAAAGCACGCAGACGTGACTTGAATCCTCGCTGAGACGGCCAAGCTCTAGGTATTGCACGCGCCTTGCTGGACCGATGGTCACCCCGCGCGACTGGCGCGCACCCCCATCCTGTTTGCGCGTTTCCTTTTGTTGATCGTCGGCCTTGCGATTCGTCCGTGCGCCACTCCCCAAGGAGGCCGCCATGAGACGTGTGACTTACATTGTCGCTATAGCCACGCTTGCCGCGGCCGTTGCCGGTTGTACTGACCCGTACGCCCCACGCACGGGCTACTCGCAAGGCTACAACTCCGGCTACGGCTATCCGTCTGGCTACAGCAGCTATCCGGCGAGCAGCTCTTATCAGTCCGGGTCCGGCTACTATCCGAATCGCTACGGTTACGGATCCGGTGGCGACTACAACCGCAACTACGGCGGAACACGCTCTCCCCCGCAGATTACTCTTACCCTTCCCTAGTTGAGCGCCGGCGGCGTGTTCACCGACTGCCGCGTCGCGCGTCTTGCGCAACGGAAGACGTGGAGGGTGCGTTGACTCTGCGTTGGCGCCGTGGCGCCGCCCGCAGGAGCAACCCCCATGAAACTCAAAAGCCGGGTTCTCCTGCTCGCTTGCGCCATGGCCGGCATCGCGCAGGCGCACACGGCGTCGGCCGAGGTTCCGGAAGGTGTCTGGCTCATCAAGGGAAAGGCAGCCGTGCAGCTCTTCGATTGCAAGGGTCTGGTGTGTGGCCGGATTCTCTGGCTGCAGGCCGCGCATGATGCTCAGGGCCAACTCAAGCGCGACAGGAAGAACCCCGATTCAGCGCTGCGGCAGCGCGAACTGTGCGGGCTGACCGTCATTTGGGACCTGCGCTCGAGCGGTCCCAACCACTGGGATGATGGCTGGTTCTACTATCCGGCCAGCGGGAAGACATACAGTGTCAAGATGGAACTCACGTCGTCCGACGCCCTCGTGGCGCGCTTCTATCAAGGGACGTCCTTCCTTGGCGAGACCGAGACCCTGAATCGGGTTCTTCATGGCACATCGGAAGGATGGTGCTGAAAGAACAGAGCGTCGACGAGACGACGGGATTGCCTCTCGCCAACCCCGCCCTTCGAGCCGTCCATTTGCCTGCTTGGCCGGTCGTCTGGCCCGGCCGCAAACGCCACGCGCCGCCGGCCGTCTCGGTGTCGAGAAGCGCCGTTACAGCGAATCCGCGATCGCGCGGGCCTGCAGGATCTGCGCCTCGTAGCCGGTGACGGCCTTCGCCGCATAGACCCGCAGGGTCGGCGATTCGCCGTTGGCGCCGTAGTCGGTGAAGGTCTTCCTGAGAAACTCGCCGACCTCGATCTGCGCGCGCATGTACGCGCGATCGAAGTCGGGACCGCTCAGCCTGCTCATCTGGACCAGCCGGGCCTGTTGGTCGGGGTTGATGCCGTCGGGCATCGCCGCGCCGACATTGGCGTTGTTGATGAACTTCACGCGGTTGACCATCTCGTCGGCGTCCTTGACCGCCTGGCCGGCATAGCCGCGCACGCCGCGCGTCCCTTGCCCGGCGCCCTGCTGCATCCCATGTACTTAGTGCCGCCCAATCAACAATTGCAATGCGGCGTGGCCGGGCCGTCCAGGTCGGACGATCGCGACCGATCCCGAAAGGGGAGCATCATGAAAATCGATCCGAACCGTCCGGCCTTCGGCCCGCCCAACCTCGCGGCCGTGCTGCCCTCCGTTGCGCCAGGAGGTCCGCGCGGAACGGGCGACAGGGCATCCTCTGGCTGGCCAGGCGGCCCTGTCGTCACGGGCGCCGAGGGGCAGGCCGTGAGGCGACTCCAGGTCAGGGGCCGCGCCGGCATCTGGGAAGTCATCCAAGACGACCGCTTCTATGGTCACTACATGGGATATCAGGCGGCCTTCGACGCCGCCGAAGCCGCGGCGATGGCGATCGTCGCCAACGGGGGCGCAGCCGACCTTCGGTTCAAGCAGGTGCAGGCGCACCAAGGCGTTGGTGGGCCGGCCGGTGGGTCCGGCGGCCCGATCAGCGCTATGCGGACGATGGAGTTCCGGGCAGGATCGGCGCCGGTCGTGCGCTAGCGTCGGCGATCACCGCCCCGGCGCCGCCCACGGGGCGAACGCCGCCACGAGGTGCCGTGCATAAGGTCGTCAACGTCGATCCCGTGGAATGGGTCGCCGTCGTGGAGGCGGACGGCCGGCGCTAGCCGAATGCCGCAGCGATTTACCAAGATATCGCTTGTTCGTGGGTAAAGGAGCACCATCTCTCTACCAGCTGTTGCATCGCGGGTGCCCGATGCCTGCCCCTAAACCCCGACAATTTGAAAGTAACCCCATGAAATTCCGACCGCTGCACAGTCGCGTGGTGATTCGCCGTGTCGAACAAGAAGGCAAGACGACGGGCGGCATCATCATCCCGGACACCGCCCAGGAAAAGCCGATGGAGGGCGAGATCGTCGCCGTCGGCCCGGGTGCCCGCGACGAGAAGGGCACAGTGGTACCGCTCGACGTTAAGAAAGGCGACCGCATCCTGTTCGGCAAATGGTCCGGCTCTGAGGTCAAGCTCGATGGCGAGGATCTCCTGATCATGAATGAGTCCGACATCATGGGCGTTATCGACACGTCAGGCGTCGCCAAGAAGAAGGCCGCGTAACATCGCGCCGACTGGAAGCATCCAAACATCAAGAACAAGGAACAAGAACCATGGCAGCGAAGGAAGTACGTTTTGGCGGCGACGCCCGCGCCCGCATGATCCGCGGCGTCGATATCCTGGCCGATTCGGTCAAGGTCACGCTCGGGCCGAAGGGTCGCAACGTCGTGCTCGACAAGTCCTATGGCGCGCCGCGCATCACCAAGGACGGCGTCACCGTCGCCAAGGAGATCGAGCTCTCGGACAAGTTCGAGAACATGGGCGCCCAGATGGTGCGCGAGGTGGCGACGCGGACGTCGGACACCGCCGGCGACGGCACGACCACGGCGACGGTGCTGGCCCAGGCGATCGTGCGCGAAGGCGCCAAGTCGGTCGCGGCTGGCATGAACCCGATGGACCTCAAGCGCGGCATCGACCTCGCCGCCGAAATGGTGATTGAGGAACTCAAGAACCGCTCCAAGAAGGTATCGACCAGTGAGGAGATTGCGCAGGTCGGCACGGTCTCGGCCAACGGCGACAAGGCGATCGGCGACATGATCGCCAAGGCGATGGACAAGGTCGGCAAGGAAGGCGTGATCACCATCGAGGAAGCCAAGAGCATGGAGACCGAGCTTGATGTCGTCGAAGGCATGCAGTTCGACCGTGGCTATCTCTCGCCCTATTTCGTCACCAACGCCGAGAAGATGATCGTCGAGCTCGAAAATCCCTACATCCTTATCCATGAGAAGAAGCTGGCGGGGCTGCAGCCGCTACTGCCCCTGCTCGAGCTGGTGGCGCAGTCCGGCCGGCCGCTGCTCATCATCGCCGAGGAGATCGAGGGCGAGGCGCTGGCCACCCTGGTGGTCAACAAGCTGCGCGGCGGGCTAAAAGTCGCCGCCGTCAAGGCGCCGGGCTTCGGCGACCGCCGCAAGGCGATGCTCGAGGACATCGCGGTCCTGACCGCCGGCAAGGAGATCAGCGAGGATCTCGGCATCAAGCTCGAGAACGTCACGCTCGACATGCTGGGCAACGCCAAGCGGGTGCGCATCGACAAGGACAACACTACCGTCATTGACGGCGCAGGCGGAAAGAAGGACATCGCGAGCCGCGTCGCACAGCTCAAGGCGCAAGTCGAGGAGACGACCTCGGACTACGACCGCGAGAAGCTGCAGGAGCGGCTGGCCAAGCTTGCCGGCGGCGTGGCCATCATCAAGGTAGGCGGCGCCACCGAGGTCGAGGTCAAGGAGCGCAAGGATCGGGTCGAGGACGCCATGCATGCGACCAAGGCCGCGGTCGAGGAGGGCGTCGTCGCCGGCGGCGGCGCGGCGCTGCTTTATGCCTCGCGCGTGCTCGAGGGCAAGCGGGGAGCCAATCACGACCAGCAGGTCGGCATCGAGATCGTGCGCCGTGCGCTGCAGGCGCCGGTCCGCCAGATCGCCGAGAATGCCGGCTTCGACGGCGCGGTGGTCGCCGGCCGCATGCTCGACCAGAAGGACGCCAATTTCGGCTTCGACGCGCAGAAGGCCGAGTACGTCAACATGATCAAGGCCGGGGTCATCGATCCGACCAAGGTCGTGCGCACAGCGCTGCAGGGCGCGGTGTCGGTCGCGGGTCTCCTGGTGACGACCGAGGCGATGGTGGCCGAAGTGCCGGCCAGGAATGGCCAACCGGCGATGCCCGGCGGCAGCATGGGCGGCGATATGCGCTTTTAGCCCGGCGGAGGCGTCATGACCTTGCGTCCGGAATATTCGCTCGGCAACTCGACGTACAACGCGTTTCTCTTCGCCGCCGTCGGCGAGGAGAAAGTCGGGCTGCCGCTCACGGTCCTGACGGCGTTGACCCGGCTGGGCTTCGACCCGTGGCGGGAAGCTGCGCGACTGTCGGATCTGCCTCGGGAAACTGCCGCCCGGGCCTTCGCCGTCACGATTGCCATGCTCCCCGAGGGAGACTGGAACGCCTCGGAGTCGGCGGCGATCGCCGCTCGTCTGGTGAATTGGCTGCCGAAGCGGAGCGCGGCGGCCATTCCATCGGTGGGAGGCGAACGCGCCGCCGGAGCCGCACCTGGCGCCAGCGAAATGATCCAGTCGCGGGCCGCGACGTGGCTGACGTGGGGCGTGCTTGCCGTCGCCGTTCTCTTTCTCTGGCTGCATCTCTTCGGCGATCACGATCTCGACGTGGGCCGAGGCACGGGCGTGTCGACTCAACAATAGAAGCCGCCCCTTGAAACCCAACGCCCAACATGCGCGTGCATTGCGAACCGCACGCAATCGCGATGGCGCTGAGCACGAGCCCCGTCAATTTCAGCCCCGATCTCTACCGCTACGTAACCTGGTTGAACGGTTCGTTAACAAGATCAAGCAATGCCGACGTATTGGCACCCGTATGACAAGCTCGATGCCAATTACCTCGCCTTCATTAAGCTTGCCTCGATCCGACTCTGGATACGGGCTTATGAGTCCACGCCCCTAGGTAAAGATCGACGGATCGATCAACGGCTTGCCGCGCGGGCGGGCAGCTTCGGGGCGATCGCACTTCTGGAAGCGGCCGCGGCCGGCCGAGCCGCTCATCTTCGCTTCCTCCATCACGACCTCGCCGCGCGACAGGGTCATCACGGGATAGCCCGTGAGCTCGCGGCCCTCGTAGGGCGTGTAGTCGCAATTGTGGTGCAGGATCGAGTTGGTGAGGCTCACCTTTCGCTGGGGATCCCACAGCACGATATCGGCATCGGCGCCGACCGCGATGGTGCCCTTGCGCGGGTGCAGGCCGTAGATCCTCGCCGCATTTGTTGAGGAAAGAGCCACGAACTGCTGCAGGGTGATGCGGCCCTTGTTGACGCCCTCGGAGAACAACAGCGGCAGGCGCGTCTCCACGCCCGGCACGCCGTTGGGGATCTTACGGAAGCTTTTATCGGCGCCGGGCAGCTTCTTGCCGCGCACGTCGTCGTACTTGAAGGCGGCATGGTCCGACGACAGCACCTGGAAGGTGTTGGCTGAAAGCCCGGTCCAGATGTGCTCCTGGTTGTCGGTGCCGCGCGGCGGCGGCGAGCACACGCATTTGCTGCCCTCGTCGCCCGGCTTCTCGAAATCCTCCTCGCTCAGGAACAGGTACTGCGGGCAGGTCTCGCCGTAGACCTTCAGGCCGCGCGCCTGCGCACGCTGGATCTCGTGCATGGCCTCCTTGGCCGAGACGTGCACCAGGAGCATCGGCACGTCTAAAAGCTCGGCCAGCGAGATGGCGCGGTGCGTGGCCTCGCGCTCGACCACGAACGGCCGTGATGTGGCGTGGAACTTGGCCGCCGTCATCCCCTTCAACTCCAGCCGCTCGGTCAGCCATTCGATGCAGTCGGAATTCTCGGCGTGGATCATGAGCATCGCCTGCTCGCGCCGCGCCGCGGCCAGCGCATCGAGCATCTGGCGGTCGGTGAGCTTGATGTCGTCGTAGGTCATGTAGACCTTGAACGAGGTGTAGCCCTCGGCGACCAGGGCGGGGAAATCCTGGCCCATGATCTTCTCGCTGGGATCGGACAGGATCACGTGGAAGGCATAGTCGATCAGCGACTTGCCGTTGGCACGCTTGTGATAGCGGTCGACCACGTCGCGCAGTCCCTGGCCGCGGCTCTGGTAGGCGAAGGGGATGATGGTGGTGGTGCCGCCGGCCGCCGCCGCCCGGCTGCCGCTCTCGAAATCGTCGCAGAACACCGAGCCGTCGGCGGTGTCCTGGTCGAAATGGACATGGGCGTCGATGCCGCCCGGCACGGCGATCAGGCCGGTGGCGTCGATCTCCTTCTTGCCCTTGTCCAGTCGCTCGCCCAGGGCCACGACCCGGCCGGCCGAGATGCCGATGTCGCCTTTCACCACGTCTGCGGCGGTTGCAATGGTGGTGTTGCGGATGACGAGATCATACTCGGCCATGTGGTCCTCCCGGGGGCACCTGCTGAAGCAAGCGGCATGCCGCTCAAGCTCTTTTCCTCCCCCGTCTTCGGGGGAGGATACAGGAGGGGGAGAGCCACACAGGAGATATTTCCGATCCCATGATCTCCTCATATTCCTCTCCCCCGCTAGGGGGAGAGGCTAGGTGAGGGGGCTTCGACAGCTCGTGCAACTCCCTCACCCAACCTCTCCCCCTATCGGGGGAGAGGAGCATGAACGATGTGCGACAGCATGAGCTAGACCCGGACCTCGGCCGGGTCCAAACTCTCCTCAATGATAAGGGAACCGTCATGAAACTCTGGTCTGGATTGCTGGTCTCGTTGATCGCAACAGGAGCCTTGGTCGCTCCCGCCGCCGCGCAAAACGCCGCCAAGCCCGCCATCGTCTACTCGACCGGTGGCAAGTTCGACAAATCCTTCAACGAAGGCGTGAGCCAGGGCGCCCAGCGCTTCAACAAGGAGACCGGCATCGCCATCGCCGAGTTCGAGCCCAGCAACGAGACGCAGTTCGAGCAGGCCCATCGGCGTTTTGCCCAAAGGGGGCAGGATCCGATCGTCGCCGTCGGCTTCTCGCAGGCCGTCGCCCTCGAGAAGGTCGCCAAGGAATTCCCCAACGTGCACTTCACCATCATCGACATGGTGGTGCCGCTGCCCAACGTGCAGTCCGTCACCTTCAAGGAGCATGAAGGCTCGTTCCTGGTCGGTGTGCTGGCCGCACTCGCCTCCAAGAGCGGCAAGATCGGCTTCGTCGGCGGCATGGACATCCCGCTGATCCGCCGCTTCCAGTGCGGCTTCGAGCAGGGCATCAAGTACGCCAATCCCAAGGCCGAACTGATCGCCAACATGACCGGCACGACGCCGGCCGCCTGGAACGATCCGGGCCGCGGCGCCGAGCTCGCCAAGGGCCAGTTCGATCGCGGCGTCGACGTGGTCTATGCCGCGGCCGGCTCGACCGGCATCGGCGTGCTGCAGGCCGCCAAGGACCGCGGCAAGCTCGCGATCGGCGTCGATTCCAACCAGAACCACCTGCATCCCGGCACGATGCTGACCTCGATGATCAAGCGCGTCGATCTCGCCGCCTACAACAGCTTCAAGGCGGCCAACGACAAGAGCTGGAAGGGCGGCATCGCGGCGCTCGGCCTGAAGGAGGGCGGCGTCGACTGGGCCCTCGACAAGGACAACGAGAAGCTGGTGACGCCGGAGATGAAGGCCAAGGTCGACGCGGCCAAGGCCGACATCATCTCGGGCAAGATCACCGTCCACGACTACATGAGCAACAACGCCTGCAAGTGACGCGGGCGGTCGATTGCGCTTGCAAAAATAGTAACCATGGTTATAATACGATAACCATGGTAAAGACCCGTCATCCCGACCGGAGCCGAGCGCAGCGAGGCGAAGTGGAGGGACCTGTTCTGTTGTCGCGTCGGCAAGAACAGGTCCCTCGACTACGCCGCCTGTCAGGCGGCTTCGCTCGGGATGACGGGAAAAATGCCTACAACCGGTTGGGGGTCGGAAAAAACGGCCACACCAGGCTCTCTGCCGGAAATACCGGGAATGCCGGAAAATCGCTTTGGTGCTTGCAGTGATGGCATCCCCGGCGATCGAGCTCTCGGGCATCCAGAAGTCGTTCGGCAGCGTGCATGCCGTGCGCGGCGTGTCGCTTGCCATCGCCAAGGGCGCGATCACCGGCATCGTCGGCGAGAACGGCGCCGGCAAGTCGACGCTGATGAGCATCCTCTACGGGCTCTACCGTGCCGATGCCGGCGAGATCCGCATCGACGGCCAGCCCATGCGCATGGACAACCCGCACGACGCGATCGCCCATGGCATCGGCATGGTCCACCAGCACTTCATGCTGGTCGACACCTTCACCGTGCTGGAGAACCTGGTGCTGGGCGCCGAGGGCGGGCCGTTGCTGGCGGGAGGCCTCGCCGCGGCGCGCGCCGAGCTGGAACGCCTGGCGCGCGAGTACGGACTGTCCGTCAATCCCGACGCAAAGATCGCCGACCTGTCGGTCGGCGAGCAGCAGCGTGTCGAGATCCTGAAGGTGCTGTTCCGCGGCGCCAACATCCTGATCCTCGACGAGCCCAGCGCCGTGCTGACGCCGCAGGAGACCGACCAGCTCTTCCGCATCCTGGCGACGCTGAAGGAACGTGGCGTCACCATCGTGCTGATCACCCACAAGCTGCGCGAGATCATGGCCGCGACCGACCATGTCTGCGTCATGCGCCAGGGCCAGATCGTCGCCGACCGCCGCACGGCCGAGACCAGTCCCGAGGAGCTGGCCGAGTTGATGGTCGGCCGCAAGGTGCGGCTCCAGCTCGACAAGGCCGCTCCGAAGGTGGGCGAGGTGCTGCTCGCAGCCGAGAAGCTCTCCCTGGTCGATCATCGCGGCGTTCGGCTCCTGGACAATGTCGATCTCGAGCTTCGTGCCGGAGAGATCGTCGGCATCGCCGGCGTCTCGGGCAACGGCCAGACCGAGCTTCTGCAGATCCTGTCCGGCATCCGCCGGCCGACCAGCGGCAAGCTCACCGTGTGCGGCCGGGTGATCGATGCTCACCATCCCGCCGATCCGGCCGAGATGCGGGTGTTGGGCCTCGCCCACGTACCTGAAGACCGCCTGCGCCAGGGCATGGTGGCGGCCTTCCAGGCCTCGGAGACGGCCATCCTGGGCTACCAGGGCGAGCCGCCGTTCTGCCGCAACTACCTGCTCGACCAGCCGGCCGTCGGCCGCCATTGCGCCACCTTGATGGACCGCTTCGACGTGCGGCCGCGCGCGCCGGCCCTGCGCTCCTCGAATTTCTCCGGCGGTAACCAGCAGAAGCTGGTGCTGGCGCGCGAGATGGACAGGACGCCGCGCGTGCTGCTGGTCGGCCAGCCGACGCGCGGCGTCGATATCGGCGCCATAGAATTCATCCATCGCGAGCTGGTGAAGAGCCGGGACCAGGGCTGCGCGGTGCTGGTGGTGTCCGTCGAGCTCGACGAGATCCTGTCGCTCGCCGACCGCATCGTCGTGATGTTCGCCGGCCGCATCACCGGCGAGGTGCCGGCCGGCCGCGCCGACGAGCGCACGCTCGGCCTGATGATGGCCGGGGCGCACGCATGATCGCGCGCCGGCCTCTGCCGGCGTGGGCCGAGATCGCGGTGCTGCCGCTGGTCAACATCGCGCTCGCCTTCATCACCGTCGGCATCATCGTGCGCATCATCGGCGTCGACCCCTTCCATGCGCTCAGCCTCCTGGTGGTGGGCGCGGTGGGCTCGTCCGAATCGATCGGCTACACGCTCTACTACACGACCAACTTCATCTTCACCGGGCTCGCTGTGGCCGTCGCCTTCCACGCCGGCCTGTTCAACATCGGCGGCGAGGGCCAGGCCTATATCGGCGGCCTGGGCTGCGGGCTGGCAATCCTGGCCCTCGATCGCTACCTGCCGGCGCCCTTGATGATCCCGCTCGCCATCCTGGCGGCGGCGCTGTTCGGCGCGGCGTGGGCGGCGGTGCCGGCCTGGCTGCAGGCCTGGCGCGGCAGCCACATCGTCATCACCACCATCATGTTCAACTTCATCGCGGCCGCGCTGATGGTCTACCTGATGGTGAACGTGCTTATAGCACCCGGCTCGATGACGCCGCAGAGCCGCAACTTCGCGGGCTCAGGGAAACTGATGTCGATGCACGACGCGCTCGCCGCCATCGGCATCACGGTGGCGCCCTCGGCGGCCAACGTGTCGATCCTGCTGGCAGTGCTGTGCTGCATCGGGGTGTGGGTGTTCCTGTGGCACACGCCGTGGGGCTATGCGCTGCGCACCATGGGCCACAATCCCGAGGCCGCGGTCTATGGCGGCACCAACCTCCGGCACATGACCATGCTCGCCATGTGCATCTCGGGCGGCCTGGCGGGCTTCGTCGGCGTCAACGAGCTGATGGGCGTGCACCACCGCATCGTGCTCGATTTCCCGGCAGGCTACGGCTTCGCCGGCATCGCCGTCGCCCTGATGGGCCGCAGCCATCCCGTCGGCATCGTGCTGGCGGCGTTGCTGTTCGGCGCGCTGCAGCAGGGCGGTACCGAGCTCGCCTTCGAGATCCCGACCATCACCCGCGAGATGGTGGTGGTGATCCAGGGCCTGATCATCCTGTTCTCCGGCGCGCTGGTGAACATGCCGCGACCCTGGCTGCAGTGGCTGCTGTCTCTCCTTTCCTCCCCTCGCTTGCGAGGGGAGGTGCCCGCGAAGCGGGCGGAGGGGTCATGAGCACCCGCACTAAGGCTCATGACCCCTCCGTCGGCGTAAGACGCCGACACCTCCCCACGCGAAGCGTGGGGAGGGAGCGATAGTCATGGACGACCTCTTTTCCCTGGTCTTCCTGATGATGGCCGCGACCCTGCGCGTCGCCACGCCCCTCGTCCTGTGCGCCATGGGCGGCTTGTTCTCCGAGAAGAGCGGCATCATCGACGTCGGACTGGAAGGCAAGATGCTGATGGCGGCGTTCTTTGCCGCCGCCACCTCCGCGGTCACGGGCTCGGCCTGGGCAGGCGTTGCCGCCGCCATCATCGCGGCCGAGGTGATGGCGCTGCTGCACGGCTTTGCCTGCATCACCCATCGCGGCAACCAGGTGGTGAGCGGTGTCGCCATCAACATCATCGCCGCCGGCCTCACCGTCGTCTGGGGCACCGCCTGGTTCAACCGCGGTGGCCAGACGCCGCCCCTGGTCGGCGACCAGCGCCTGCTGCCGCTGCTGCTGCCCAACGCCGGCGACAACATCCTGGTCTATGCCGCGCTGCTCTCGGTGCCGCTCACCTGGTGGATCGTCGAGCGCACGCGCTTTGGCCTCAGGCTGCGCGCCGTCGGCGAGATGCCGCTCGCCGTCGACACCGCCGGCATCTCCGTGCCCTGGCTGCGCTATCGCGCGGTGCTGCTGTGCGGGCTGTTCGCGGGCCTCGCCGGCGCCTATCTCTCGATCGCGCAGAGTGCCGGCTTCAGCCGCGACATGACCGCGGGCCAGGG
>JAKFVH010000225.1 GCA_021732285.1 Reyranella sp.
ACGACGCCGTTGCGGCGGGGCTGCAGTAGCTGGGGGCGCGCCACTCCAGTGGCGCGTCATGGTCTTCCGGACCGCGCGCGTCTCGCGCGCTCATGATCATGAGGCGCGCGAGACGCGCGCGGTCCAGAAGAGCATGAGAAGACGCGCCACTGGAGTGGCGCCCCCCCAGCTAAGCCGCCTTCGCCCGGCTCTCCACCGCGCGCTTGAGCGCCGCCCGTGCCAGCAGGCGGGTCGAATCGAGCGTCGGCAGGGCTGAGTTCGCGTCGTTGATGATCAGCGGGATCTCGGTGCAAGCCAGCACCACGGCGTCGCAGCCCTGGTCCTTCATGCGCGCGATGACCTGCTGGAAGTAGGCCACGCCCGCCGGCGTGAACTGGCTGCACACCAGCTCGTCCATGATGACGCGGTTGCACTCGTCCCGCTCGGCCGCACTCGGCTTGACGTACTGCAGACCGCGGGCCGCGAACTTCTCGGGATAGACCTCGCTATTGACCAGCCACTTGGTGCCGGTGATGCCGATAGCCACGCTCGACGGCGTGCTGGGCCGCGACCTCGGCGATGTGCAGCCAGGGCAGGGGTGACTTCGGCAGCACGTAGGGCAGCGCCTGGTGGATGGTGTTGTCCGGGCAGATCAGGAAATCGGCGCCCATCTTCGCAAGCTTGTGCGCCGAGGCGAGCATCAGCTCGCCCACGGCCGGCCAGTCGTTGCGATCGAGATGCGCCACGTAGTCGGCGAGCGACGGCGTGTGCATCGACACTTCGGGATGCGCGTGCGGGCCCATCAGCGTCGCGCCCTCGACGCAGATCGTGCGATAGCAGAGCGCCGCACCCTCTGCCGAGCAGGCGACGATGCCGATGTGCTGCGGCATCAGCTCTTGATCCGCATGCGGCCGAGGAAGTCGCGCTTGCCCAGCGGCACGCCCTTGTGGCGCAGGATGTCGTAGGCCGTGGTGGCGTGGAAATAGAAGTTGGGCAGCGAGAACGACAGCAGGAAGCCTTCGGCGGTGAACGGGATCTTCATCGTCGGCAACTGGAAGGTCATATCCTTGCCCTGCACCGCGTCGACCTCGGCGGCCTTGACCTGCTGCAGCGCTTCGCGCGCCTCGGTCACGACCTTCTGCAGCCCGGCATAGTCCATGGTCGCGGGAATGGGCGAGGGCGGGCCGAACACGCCTTCCTTCACGCCCTTGATCGCGCCCAGCGAATGATGCGTCGTCGACCACACCTGGAACTTGAAGGGCGCCATGTCGCTGTAGAGCCGCTCGTCGAGAACGGCGTTGGGATCGGTATTGCTTCCCTGGAAATGAGTGAGGCCCTTGGCGAGGAAGCCTTCCATGGCTCCCAAGGTCTGCAGGTAGTTCGTGACACTGAGATCGTAGAGCGAGATGGCCATGGTCGTTTCTCCCGGTTGGATGGCCATGCTTACTCGAAACGGCCGGATCGTCTAGTGTGCCGCCCAATCAAACCGTCTTCAGGAGACGCACACCATGATCGATCTGCACTACTGGCCGACCCCCAACGGCTTCAAGATCACCATCATGCTCGAGGAGTGCGGGCTGCCCTACAGGATCGTCCCGGTGAACATCGGCACGGGCGAGCAGTTCAAGCCGGAGTTCCTGAAGATCAGCCCCAACAACCGCATGCCGGCCATCGTCGATCACGATCCGCCGGGCGGTGGCGCGCCGGTGTCGGTGTTCGAATCGGGCGCGATCCTGCAGTACCTCGCCGAGAAGGCGGGCAAGTTCCTGCCGAAGGACCTGCGCGGCAAGTACGAGGTGCTGCAGTGGGTGAACTGGCAGATGGGCGGGCTGGGTCCGATGGCGGGCCAGGCCAACCACTTCAACATGTATGCGCCGCAGTTCAATCCGGTCGAAGCCCTCAAGTACGGGCAGGACCGCTACAGCAACGAGGTCAACCGCCTGTTCGGCGTGCTCAACAAACGGCTGGCCGATCGCGCCCATGTCGCCGGCGACTTCTCGATCGCCGACATGGCGATCTGGCCGTGGGTCGTGGGCTTCAAGAACTTCGGCCAGAAGCTCGATGACTTTCCGAACCTCAAGAAGTGGTTCGAGGAGACGGTGGGCCAGCGGCCCGCGGTCGTGAAGGGCAAGGCGGTCGGCCTGGAACTGCGTCCGAAGCCCGGCATCAACACCGACGAGCAGCGCAAGATCCTGTTTGGACAGACGGCGGCTGTGGTCCGCTGACTGCTGACAGAAGGTGACAGCTTGGGAGTCGGAGCGTCGCGATCAAAGGAGATCGCCATGGCCACGACTTCCGGCTCCGCTGCCGACTTCGTCGAGTTCGACGGCGGCTTTGCCGCGCGCAAGATCCTGGGCGGCTTCGGCAACATCGACGAGGGCGCGATCAACCTGCCGGGCGACGCCTATACTGGCGTCAGTCTCCGCACATGGGATCCCGACAAATCCCGCCGGTCGATCTACTGGCCCGACAGCCGCCGCCCCGGCTACCTGTTCCCGCCGGTCCATGGCAGCTTCGCGAAGGGTGTCGGCACCTTCTACGGCGACGACAGCTTCAAGGGTCGGCCGATCCGCATACGCTTGACGTGGTCGCGTATTGCCGAGCAGTCGGCGCGCTGGGAGCAGGCCTTCTCGCTCGACGAAGGCAACAACTGGGAGACCAATTGGTACATGGATTTCACGAGAGTGTAACACCATGGCCAAAAGCCTCTTCGCCGTGATCAACACGCGCGGCCCGAACTGGGACGATTCCAAGCCCATGGAGGAGCAGGTCGACTGGCGGGGCCATGCGGACTTCATGAACGGCCTGGCCAACGAAGGTTTCGTGCTGCTGGGCGGCCCTTTCAAGGGCACGCGCGACGTGCTGCTGATCGTGCGGGCCGAGGACAGGAACGAGGTCGAGGCGCGCTTGGCGCCCGATTGCTGGGTCGTCAAGGGCCTCCTGCGAAATCTCCGGATCGAACCGTGGGAATTGCGGCTGGGTTCCCTGGACCCTTGACGCTCGGCCCTTGACGCTAAGAGGGCAGACAACCACGTTCTCCCTGCCCTTTGAACCGAAAGGGCAGGAGGCACTGTCATGCAATCAGAAGAACGCGAGCTTATAACCGGCCTGTTCGGCCGCCTGCAGCCGTTCGAATCCCAGCCGCGCGATGGCGAGGCTGACGCGCTCATCAAGGAAGGCGTCGCCCGCCAGCCCGCCGCGCCGTACCTGCTCGTCCAGACGGTGCTGGTCCAGGAGCAGGCGTTGAAGGCCGCTCAGGCGCGCATCGCCGAGCTCGAGGCCAGGGCCGGCGCCGCACCGGCCGCCGGCTCCGGCTTCCTGGGCAGCGCACCCAAGATCGGCCCGTGGGGGGCGCCTGCCGCACCCGCCGCGCCGCCGTCCTCCGTGCCGACGACGCGTTCGCCCCTGCAGGCCGCGGTGGCGCCGCAGCAAGGTGGTGGCGGCGGCTTCCTGCGCACGGCGATGGCGACCGCCGCAGGCGTTGCCGGCGGCGCGCTGCTGTTCGAAGGCATCCGCAGCCTGATGGGCAGCAATCCCGGCCCGTTCGGCCAGACGGCTTCTGCCGCGCAGCCGGCGCCATTGTTGCCGCAGGACAGCCAGCAGGCCTCGGCCGACGGCAATCCCATGCCAGACGACCTGCGCAGCGAGGACTACGACACCGCAGCCTACGATGACGGCGACACGGGTGGGTCCAGCGACGACTGGGCCTGAGCTTTTCTGAACTGCAAGGGGGGAACGAGGAGATGATCGAGCTTCATACGTGGGGCACGCCCAACGGCCGCAAGGTTTCGATAATGCTGGAGGAGTGCGGGCTGCCCTATAGCGTGCACAAGATCGACATCTCCAAGGGTGAGCAGTTCAAGCCCGAGTTCCTGAAGATCAGCCCCAACAACCGCATCCCGGCGATCGTCGATCCCGACGGTCCCGGCGGCAAGCCTATAAGTCTGTTCGAATCGGGCGCGATCCTGATCTACCTCGCCGAGAAGACGGCTAAGTTCCTGTCGAAGGAGCCGGTGCAGAAGTACAAGACCCTGGAATGGCTGATGTGGCAGATGGGCGGCGTCGGCCCGATGTTCGGCCAGGCCCATCACTTCCTGCGCGCCGCACCGACCAAGATCGAGTATGGCATCAAGCGCTATGTCGACGAGGCCAAGCGTCTCTACGGGGTGCTCGACAAGCAGCTCGCCGGCAACGCCTTCGCCGCGGGCGCCGACTACACCATCGCCGACATGGCGATCTTCCCGTGGGCGGCGCGCCATGAATGGCACACCGTCAATCTCGCCGACTTCCCCAACGTCAAGCGATGGTACGACATCATCAATGCCCGGCCCGCCGTGACCAAGGGCATGGCGGTGCCGTATCTCAACTGACGCCGCATGAAGCGGGCGCTGTTGCTGCTGGCGCTGGCTGTCGGCGCCTGCGCCCAGCCGGGCACGCCGCCCGTCTGCACCGCGCCGCTAAAACCCGCCGTCGCGATCGATCTCTTCTTCGGCCGTGACAAGCCCGGCGGTGGCGAGGTGACGGATGCGGAGTGGGGGGCCTTCGTGACGGAGGTCGTGACCTCGCGTTTTCCCGACGGCCTCAGCGTATTCGATTCGTCCGGGCAGTACCGCGAGCCCAATGGCCGCATCGTGCGTGAACGCAGCAAGCGCCTGGTCGTGATCGTCTTCGACTCGCCGGCGCACAAGGCCAAGGTCATCGAGATCGTCGAGGCCTATAAGCAGCGTTTCGGCCAATACAGCGTGTTCCGCGTCGAGCAGCCGGTCTGCGCCGGCCTCTGAAGGCGCCATACCTTAGGACAACTGTTCACGGCCCCGAAAAACGGGCTAGATTGAGCCGCGACTGCCAGATTCAGGAGATTTCAGCTCATGGCCAAAGACGCCAAGTCCCGCCGGACCGCCAACCTCGCCACGCCGAACGACCTTGGCGCCAACGCCAGCAAGGACGTGGCGGGCGGCCTCAACATCCTGCTGGCCGACGTGATCGCGCTCTACTTCAAGACCAAGAATTTCCACTGGCACGTCTCGGGCCCGCATTTCCGCGACTACCATCTGCTGCTCGACGACCAGGCGACCCAGATCGACGCCATGACCGACGTCATCGCCGAGCGGGTGCGCAAGCTCGGCGCCTCGACCATCAAGTCGGTCGGCCACATCAAGCGCCTGCAGCGCGTGCTCGACAACGACGCCGACTACGTGACGCCGCACGACATGCTGGCCGAGCTGCGCGACGACAACAAGGAACTGCTGAAGCACATGCGCATCCTCCACGAGGTCGCCGACGAGCACGGCGACATCGCCACCGCCAGCCTGATCGAGAACTGGGTCGACGAGACCGAGCAGCGCGTGTGGTTCCTGTTCGAGACCGGACGGCACACCGAGGGCTGATGGGAGCGCGGGCCTCTCATGATCATGATGCGGGCCAGAGGCCCGCGCTCCCGTCAAGACGCTCGCTTCACCAGCGCCGGTCCGAGCTGCTTCAGCGCCCGCGCGCCGACCTGCTGCATGGCGGCGCGCGTTTCCTGCTGCAAGAGGTCGAGCACGCGCTCGACGCCGGGCTGGCCGAAGGCGCCCAGCCCCCAGAGGTAGGGGCGACCGATGCACACGGCGCGGGCGCCGAGCGCCAGCGCCTTGACGATGTCGGTGCCGCGGCGGAAGCCCGAATCGACCAGCACCGGGATGCGGCCGTCGACCGCCTCGATGATCTCGGGCAGCGCGTCGATGGTCGACCGGCCGAAGTCGTCGTCGCGGCCGCCATGGTTGGAGACGATGATGGCGTCGAGCCCGTTGTCGACGGCGAGGGTCGCGTCGGCTGCGGTCATCAGGCCCTTCAGCACCAGCTTGGTCTTCACCGTGTCGCGCAGGCGCTTGATGAACGTCCAGGTGAGGTTGGTGGCGCCCGTCGACTCGATGCCGGAGAGGTCGAGCCCGTCGAAGTTGGGCTTGCGCCTCACGAAGCTCGCCAGCCCGAGCCCATGGCACTCCGCGCAGTTGCGCTTGTCGGTGCGCCACAGGCGCACGTAGGTCTCCCAGTTCTGTCGCGCCAGCACGTCGACCGTGATGACGATTGTCTCGACGCCGGCCTTCTCGGCGCGCTTGGCCAGGGCCTCGGCGACCGACCACTTGTTGGTGGGGTAGAGCTGGAACCAGACGGGCCGGCCGCGCGCCTCGATCGCCTGCTCGATCGAGGCCGTGGCCACGGTCGACAGGATCTGCAGGTTGTTGTTGCGGCGCGCCGCCCGTGAGACGGCAAGATCGCCGTCCTCATGGAAGGCCTTGTTGGAGCCGGTCGGCGCCAGCACGACCGGGCTGCCGTAGGTGCGGCCGAACAGGTCCAGGCTGAGGTCGGGCTGCGAGACGTCGACCAGCCGCCGCGGCAGCAGCTGGAATTTCTGGAAGCCCTCGCGGTTGGCGCGCAGTGTCACCTCGTCGTCGATGCCGGTCGCCATGTAGCCGAAATGCGCCGGCGGCACGTTCTTCTGCATCACCGGCTCGAAGTCGAACACGCTTATAGCCTCGCGCGGAGACTCGATCAGTGGCAGCAGCGCACGCGGCGCCCAGACCATCGGATCGGGCAGGCGCTGCTCCGCCAGGAGATCAGAGCCAGTGAGCAACGGACTGGCTGCCAGGTACTTGAGAAAACGCCGACGGGCTGAGTTCATAGTCTTCCGGACCGCGCGCATCCTGCGCGCTCATGATCATGAGCGCGCAGGATGCGCGCGGTCCAGAAGAGAAAGACTACTGCCTTTCGGCCCAGCCGATCATCTTGCCTAAAAAGGCATCGCAGGCATCCATCTGGGAGCGTGCGACGAACTCATCGGGCTGGTGGGCCTGGGCGATGTCGCCCGGGCCGCAGATCACGGTCGGGATGCCGTGGCCGCGGAAGATGCCGGCCTCGGTGGCGTAGGGCACGGCGTAGGTGCGGTTGCCGCCGGTCCATTGCAGGGCGAGCTTGGCTGCTTCCTCGTTCTCCTGCGGCAGCAGGCCAGGCACGAACGAGCGGCGCTTCAAGGTGATGTTGGCGTCGGGATGCTTGGTCCGCATCTTGGGCAGCAGCAGGTCGGCGATGTACTGCTCGGCGCGGCGCTGCACTTCCCACGGATCGTCGCCGGGCAGGGTGCGATAGCCCCAGTTCAGGGTGCATTCGCGCGCTAAAATGTTGCCGGCGGTGCCGCCCTTGATGACGCCGACATTGATGGTGGTGTGGCCGGGCACGGTATCGATGTCGGTGCGCTTGCGGTCGGCCAGCTCGACCTGCAGCTCGTTCAGCCAATGGATGAAGTCGCCGGCGAAGTGGATGGCGCTGACGCCGAGATGGGTCATCGAGGAATGCGCCTCGAAGCCGGAGAAGGTGGCGACGATGCCGCCGCCGAAATTCTGCGCGTTGACCACGCCCATCATGGTGGGCTCGCCCACGATCACCGCCTGCGGCCGCGGCACGGCGCCGACCAGCCGCTCGGCCAGCGCCGGCGCGCCCAGGCAGCCGATCTCCTCGTCATAGGAAAAGGCGAAATGCATCGGCACCTTGAGCCGGGCGCGCTGGAAGGCGGGGACGTTGGCCAGGCAAGCGGCGACGAAGCCCTTCATGTCGCAGGTACCGCGCGCGTAGAGATTGCCGTCATCCTTCTCGGTGAGGTCCCACGGATCGGTCGTCCAGGGCTGGCCGTCGACCGGCACGACGTCGGTGTGGCCCGACAGCACGACGCCGCCTTCGCGGTCGGGGCCGATCGAGGCGAAGAGGTTTGCCTTGGTGCCCTCGGCGTTGGGCACCAGGGTGCTTTTAACGCCGAAGTCGGTGAGGTAGTCGCGGATATAGTGGATCAGCTCGAGGTTGGAGTTGCGCGAGGTGGTGTCGAACGCCACCAGACGCTTCAGCATGTCGATGGACGAAGGTGCGGTACTCATGCCGGCACCGTCGCACGGTTCGCGGCCTGAGGCCAAGAGCCTGAAAAAGCTTGCGAAATTGAGCCTTCGTTTGACTTAAGCCGGAGCCGCCGCTAGAACCGCCGCGCATCCGTCGTGGATATCGATCGCCGGGGTCTTAACGGGCTGCGGAGAGGTGGCCGAGCGGTCGAAGGCGGCGGTTTGCTAAACCGTTATACGGGGTAAACCCGTATCGAGGGTTCGAATCCCTTCCTCTCCGCCATTCTGCTTCGCGCTGCGCGCTACGCAGAACAAGCCCTGCCACAATGATGCGCGAAGCAGAATGCCCTCCGAAGCCTTGGCGTAGGAGGGCTGTAACGATCAGGCGAGGTTTCACGTCTTCCTGTTCGATGATCTACGTCTATCTGATTCAGAGCCACACTTCGCCCGATCAACGGTATATCGGACTGACCACTGACCTGAAGAGGCGCCTTGCCGAGCACAACGCCGGAAAATCACATTTCACGTCCAGGTTCGTGCCCTGGCATTTGGTGACTTACGTTGCGTTCTCAGATCACGCCAGGGCGACTGCGTTCGAGCGCTATCTGAAATCCGGCTCCGGCCACGCCTTCCTTCGAAAACACCTCTGGTGACCCGCTAGCTCTTCGACCCCGTCGGCGAAAAACAGAAGATATGAAACACCGGCAGCATCGGCAGCGGCTTGGTGCTGCAGACGTGGCTGCGCCCATCGCCGAATCGATCAGGCTCGCCGACGGCAAAGGCCGGCACCGGCACCCAGCGGCGAAATTCCGGAATCCAGACCGACCAGCTGCCGTCGTCCTCCACCCGGGCTTTGACGGGTCGGCAGTCCTCGCCGTTGCAACAGCTGCCCTTGCCGGTGCTCGGCTTCCATTCCTGATACTGGTGATGCTGCTCGGCGTGTCCGCAACCGAATGCACCGTATTCGCAGTCGGCCTGTGCCTGGCTGCGCGAGATCGGCATCATCCCTGCTGCGACCAGCACCAGGGGAACAACGCAAGCGCGCGGCGACAAAAGCCCGCGAACAACGGTCAACACTGTCATCACGGGCACGAAACGTGATGACACGCCGTCGGTTGCGGATCGTGAAGCGGCTGCCCAGGTTAGTCACAACCCCTGGATCGGCCGAGTTACCAAGCTACTCGATGGTGACTCTCAGTACACCGACTCGAGGATCGGCACGATCTCCTGCGCTCCGTTGATCGTCCGCGGATTGGAGAAGGTCCAGTCGTCCTTCATGCAGTTGGTGGCGATGCGCTGCAGGTCGTCGCGCTTGACGCCGACGTCGCGCAAGCGCCGCGGCAGGCCGAGGCCTGCGATGAAGCGGTCGAGCACCTCGGCGGCCAGCTGGTCCGCGGCGCCGAGTGCCGCACTGATCTCCGCCTGGCGATCGCCGTTGACCTCGGCGTTGAACGCCAGCACCGCAGGCAGCATGACGCACGATGTGTAGCCGTGCGGCACGCCGGCGCTGCCGCCTAAAACATGGCCGATGGCATGGCTCGCACCCATGCGCGTGCCGGTGACGATGCCGGTCATGGAGATCCAGGCGCCGATCTGGCAGTCGAGCCGCGCCGCGAGATCGGCCGGATCGCGTTTCACCGCCGGCAGGCCGCGACCGAGCAGGCGCAGCGCCTGCAATGCGGTCGAGTCGGTGTAGGCGTTGCCGTCGATCGAGCAGTAGGTCTCCACGGCATGATCGACGGCGCGAATGCCGGTCGAGAGCCACAGCCATTCCGGCGTGTGCACGGTGATGGCGGGATCGAAGATCACGGCCAGCGGGATGATGCCGGGATGGATATAGGCCTGCTTCAGGCGCAGCCGTGGCTCGGTGACGCCGGCGCGGGCGTTGAATTCGCCGCCGCTCAAGGTCGTCGGCACGCAGATCTGGCGCACCCTTGGCGCGCGGTACTGCGGGAAGTGCCGCTTGCCCGTGGTCTCGTCGACCACGGTGCGGAAGGGTTCGAGCCCGTCCGGCTCACGGATGTCGTGTTCCAGGCAGATCGTGACCGCCTTGCCGCCGTCGGTCGTCGATCCGCCGCCGACGCTGACCAGCAGGTCGCAGCCCGCCTCGCGCGCCTTGTTGGCGCAGGCGACCACCGCGTCGCGCGGGCTGTGCGCCGGCATGTCGTCGTGCACGCCGGCGTAGCGCGATCCGAGCGCTCCGGCGATCTGCCGGACCGCATCGGTCTCGCGATTGAGCGTCTTGCCGGCGAGGATGAACACCCGCTTGGCACCCAACCGCTCGGCCGCCTGGGCGACAGCCTCGGCGGCCGGGCGGCCGAACACCACCCGGTCCATTGCCGTGAAGACGATCTCGCCTGAGCGCATGGATCGTCAGGCCGCCCGAACGAGACTGACGATGGCGCCTTTGCCGCGCACTTCCGCCTCCTCGAACTCGGCGGCGGCGATCGCCCGGTCCAAAGCAGCGCGCAGCGCCTTGGCCGAGTCCAGAGTGATCTCGACCCCGGCGCGGGCCCCGGCATCGAGGCCCGTGTTCATGAAGTCGAGGGTGATGACGTCACCCAGCAGCGCGTGGCGGGCATGGTCGTAGGCGACCACGGCCTGGGTGAGCGGGAACCACTCGTCGCCGCGCTTGGCCATGCCCTCGGCGCGGGCGATCTCGATGATCGACGTGCACATGGCGATCTCCTACTTCTTGCCGAGATGCTTGCCGAAGAAGGCGTGCACCTTGCTCCAGCCGTCCATCGCCTGGTCGACCCGGTAGAGCGGCCGGTGCCAATAGAAGAAGCCGTGCCCGGCGCCGTCGTAGCGATGGAATTCGTAGTTCTTGCCGTGCTTCTTGAGCTCGGCCTCGTGCTGGTTGACCTGCTCGGGGCTGGGCGCGCGGTCGTCGTTGCCGAACAGGCCGAGCAACGGGCAGGCGAGCTCCTTGGTCATGTCGATCGGCGCCGTCGGCGTCTTGGCGTTGAGCTCCTCCTTGCCCATGACCACGCGGCCGCCCCACAGGTCGATGACGGCATCGACGTCCTTCTTCTGGCAGGCGTAGATGAAGGCGTGCCGGCCGCCCGAGCAGGAGCCGAACAGGCCGACCTTGCCGTTGAGATTGGGCTGCGCGCGCATCCATTGCACGGCGGCCGCGGTGTCGCCGACCATCTGGGAATCGGCGATGCCGCCGTCGGCGCGCACCTTGGCCGCGACGTCGTCGGGATTGCCGTCGCTGCCGCTGCCTTCGCGCTCATAGAGGTTGGCGCAGATCGCCATGTAGCCGTGATGGGCGAAGCGACGCGTCGTCTCGATGTAGAGCTCGCTCCAGCCCGGCAGATGGTGGATCAGCACGACGCCGGGGAAGGGGCCCGCGCCGGCCGGCTTGGCCACGTAGGCGGTGATCGGCGTTCCCTTGTCGCCTTTGAGGGTCACGTTCTCACAGGTCATGCCGCGATAAAAAGACATCGTTCTTCCTCCATCTTGCTTGAAAGGTCTTAATTGGGGCTGACGCGCGTCAGCCTTCCCAAACCATACTCATTGAGGTCCTCGACCGTGACCTCGCTTGCCTTGCCGTCGGGTCCGATCAGGAACGTCACACCCGAGCGCGCCTTTGGCGCTTCCGCCATCGGCGTGTAGACGAACACATCGCGATTGAAGTGCGCCAGCGGAAAGCGCCTGCCCGCCGGTCCGACATGCAAAAATAGCGACCCGCCCGATTCCGTGACCTTCGCATCGCCGAGGTAGTCGTTGCGGTAGTCGCTCATATAGGCCGCTATCGGCAGGGATGGCGCCGGTGAGGCCGGTGGCGTCACGTACGCAAGCGATGGCTTCATCATCGCCTTGTAGCCGGTCTCGAAGATCTCGTTCGCATAAGCCACCCAGTCCCGGGTCGGGCTGCCGACGAAGACCAGATCGAAGAAGGTCCTGGCGATCCCCTCGGGCACGCCCGTTGGAAAGGCGTTCGACAACACGACGATTCCGAGCTGCTCGCCGGGGACCAGGTGCACGAGCGTGCGCGCTCCGGCACTGAACGCGCCGGCGTGGCTCCATTCGACGCCATGCTCGCGATAGTCGACGTTCCAGCCCAGCGCATAAAACGCTGCGGCGCCGGTGTTCGGGTCGACGCCGCGCACGCTCGCCGGAACATGCGTCTGCTGCAGCGCTTCCTTCGCGATCACCTGGCGGCCGTCGTATTGTCCGTTGGCCAGCAGCAGGCGCAGCCACTGCGCCATGTCGCGCGCATTGGAGCTTGCCCCGCCCGCGGGAGCCTGCGCATCGGCATTGCGCCGCGTGAACGACGCCCATTTTCCGTCGACGCGCCCGTCGACGCGTACGTGCAACGCGGCGCGATTGGCCTGGTTCATGAAGTCGCGGTAGCGCGAGCTGGTCGAGGCCATCCCCAGCGGCTTGTAGAGCTTCTCCTCGCAAGCCTCTTCCCAGCTAGTCCCTGAGAACCGCGCCGCCGCGACGGCGCCCTCGGTCAGGCCGAAGTTGCTGTACGAGTAGCCGTCGCGGAAGCTGTAGGCCGGCTTCGCCAGGCGCAGTCGCTGGAGGATCTCGCCCTGGGTGAAGCCAAGCGCCTCGATGTCGTCGCCGACATGGCCGGGCAATCCGCTGCGATGGGCGAACAGGTCGCGGACCGTGACGTTGGCCGCGGCAAGCTCATCCTGCAGCGTGAAGCCGGGATCGATGTCGCGGATGCGGCTGTCCCACGAGACCTTGCCGTCGCCGACCAGGCCCGCGACGACGGTGGCGGCCAGCGGCTTGGAGAGCGACGCAAGCTGGAAGACAGTGTCGACGTCCACGGCCGCAGGCTTGCCGATCTCGCGCACGCCGAAGGCGTCGAGCAACACGATCTCGTCGCGATAGACGATGGCGATCGAGAGCCCGGGCACGAGCTCTTTGCCCACGATCTGCCGGGCGAATTCCTTGAGCTTGGGCAGCGCGGCAGCGACCTTCTCCTTGGTCACCCCCTGAGCAACCGCGGGCAACGGAACGAGCAGCACTGACGCGCCAGCGAACACCGTCCGCCGGCCAATCGAGCGGCCTGGATCAACGCGCAAGGTCATGGGCTGGAGGTAACCAAAAGCGCACTTCCGGGAGCGGCCGAGATGGGGTCTCGCCCTACTGATGCGACCCGCGAAGGCCGCTCCCGGTGTGGCGTCCGTGTATGCCCGCTATGCTGATGCCCGAACTTTTGCGTCAGCAATCGTTGCGGCACGATGGCCCGGTGGAAGCATGCGTACCTCCTTTGCTGACGAGACTGATCGAATCACGTCACGCCGAGCCGACGCTGTCAAGGTCGCGCAGCACGATGTCTTGAGGCTATGCTCGTCGCTGGAGTTAGGAGGACGCGTTTCGCGAGCAGAATGAAAAGAAAATAGACGGGGAGGTTCCCAATGCCGAGGGTCGTTATCGCGGCACTTGCCGCGCTTCTGTTGCTGCCGCACGCCGAGGCGGCGGCGCAAGCGTACCCATCGAAGCCCATCAGGTTCGTCATTCCCTTCGGCGCGGGCTCGGCAACCGATGCTCTCGCGCGCATTGTCGGCCAGGAACTGGAGACGACGCTCGGCCAGCCGATCATCGTGGTGCAAAAGCCCGGTGCTGACGGGGCGCTGGCCGCCGGCGAGGTCAAGCGCGCGGCGCCCGACGGCTACACGCTGCTGTTCGGCACCAACAGCCCGCTCGCCGTCGCGCCGAACATGCAGAAGGAGCCGCCCTACAACGTCCTCACCGATTTCACGCCCATAAGCTTCCTGGGCGAGAACAGCTTCTTCATCGTCGTCCATCCCTCGGTGCCGGCGAACTCGCTCGCCGAGCTTTTAGCCGTCGCCAAAGCCGCTCCCAAGCCGCTGAACTACGCCGCGGGCAATACCTACGCCTTCGTGTCGATGGCGATGCTGGCGACGAGGAACAAGATCGAGCTCGAGGCGATCCGCTACAAGTCGGAACCCGATGCGATTGCCGACCTGCTGTCCGGCCGCGTCCAGGTCATGAACAGCACCGCAACGTCGGTCGCCGTGCACGTGAAGGCCGGCAAGCTGAAAGCGCTCGCCACCATGCTCGACGTGCGCAGCCCGTTGATGCCTGACGTTCCCACGATCATCGAGGCGGGCCAGAGCAAATTCCCCATCGTCCCGTGGTTCGCGCTGGTCGGTCCGGCCGACCTGCCGGCCGAGGTCGTGGCCACCATGAACAAGGCGATGGCGTCCGCACTCGCCAAGCCTTCGGTGAGGGAGCAGGTCGAACGGCACGGCTTCATCCCCAAGACGTCCACGCCGGCAGCGCTTGCGGCCTACATGAAGGAACAGCTCGCCGTCTGGAAAGCCGCACTGAAAGACTCTGGCATCGAGCCGCAATGACGGAGGGTCGCATGAAACTCTTGGCTCTTCTTGCCCTGGCGGCCTCGCTCCTGACGGCGGGCGCTGCACAGGCGCAATATCCCGACAAGCCGGTGCGCATCATCGTGCCGTTCATCGCCGGCAGCGCGCCCGACGTCGCGGCGCGACAGGTGGCGCAGCGCCTGACCGCGAGCCTCGGCCAGCAGTTCGTCGTCGACAACAAGCCGGGCGTGGCCGGCAACATCGGCGCCGAGGTCGCGGCCCGCGCCACGCCCGACGGCTATAGCCTGATGCTGATGACCAGCAGCCACGTCCTCAGCCCCTTGCTCTATGCCAAGGTGAACTTCGACCCGATCAAGGACTTCGTGCCGGTGACCATGATCACGCGCATCCCCTCGTTGATGGTCGTGCCGCCCTCATCGCCGGCGAAGTCGGTCATGGAGTTCGTGGCGCTCGCCAAGTCGTCACCCGGCAAGCTGAACTACGGCTCGGGCGGCGCCGGCAGCCTGGCGCATCTGTCGGCCGAGGCCTTCCGATTGGCGGCGGGGATCGATTATCTCCACGTGCCCTACAAGGGCGCTCCCGACATCGTGCTGGCCCTGCTCAGCAAGCAGATCGATGTCGGCTTCCCGACCATGCCGACGGCCTTCCGGCCGGCCCAGCAGGGCACCTTGCGCGCCCTGGCGGTGACCAGCGCCAAGCGCACCAAGGCCATGCCGGAAGTGCCGACCTTGCTGGAGGCGATGCCCAACGGCTTCGCGCTCGATGCCTGGCTCGCGCTGGTAGCGCCGGCCGGCACGCCGCCGGCGATCGTTGCGCGCCTCTATGCCGTCCTGGTCGAGGGGTTGAAAGACCCCGCGTTCCGCAGCGCACTGGACGGCGACGGATCGGAAGTCGTGTTCAACAGCCCGGCCGAGTTCGCTGCTTTGCTGAAGGACGAGACGGCGAAGTGGCAGGCCCTGATCACACGGGTGGGCGTAAAGCTCGACTAGACCCATTCCTCCCCAGCGAAGCTGGGGAGGTGGCCGCGCAGCGGCCGGAGGGGTCATGGGCAACAGTGTGGTCGCTCATGACCCCTCCGTCCGCTTCGCGGACACCTCCCCATCGCCTCTGGCGATGGGGAGGAAGTGAGCAGTGCTCAAATCCGCCGCCACAACGGCGAGGTCGCCGCCAAGGCGAGCAGTCCCAGGACGCCGGTGAGCGCCGTCGCGTACGGCGCGCCGATCTGGTCGGCGAGCCAGCCCAGCCAGACGAACCCGATCGGTCCCGTGCCGATGCACACCGACAGCACGCCCATGACGCGCAAGCGCATCTCGACCGGTGCGGCAAGATAGACTGTCGTGGCCTGCAGGGTGGAGAAGGCCGCACCGCTGAGGCCGGTGACCAGCAGCGCCATGCCGGCCGAGACCGGTTCGGGCGCGAGGGCGAAGGCGATCAGCGACAGGAGGTACACGGCGACGCCGCCGACATAGGCGCGGGCGTGCCAGCCCGGCGTCAGCCACATCGCCAGCAGCAGGGCGCCCACGAAGGCGCCGAGGCCGTCGACGCTGGTCAAGAGACCCACGCCCTCCGGCCCGAGCCGGAGCCGGTCGCGGCCGATCACGGGAATCATGCTGGTGAAGGGCCAGGCGAAGATGTTGTAGACGATCGTCACCAGCAGGATGGCGCTGAGCCGCGGATCCTTGGCGACGATGACGATGCTCTCCCAGGTGCGGGCCATGACGGCGCCGGCGCCCGGCGTGGCCGGCATGCGGCTGCGGACCATCAGCGTGGCCGCGATTGCCGTGGCATACATCGCCACGCTCAGCACGAACGCTCCTTCGATGCCGATGCCGGCCAGCATCAGGCCGCCCAGCGTCGGGCCGACCATGCGGCTGGAATTGCCGGCGCCGACATCGAGCGCCATCGCTGTTGCCATGCGATCGCGGCCCATGACCTCGCCCATGATGGTGCGGCGCAACGGATTGTCGGTCGCCCAGCCGCAGCCGTTGATGAAGCTCGCCAACGCGAAATGCCAGACGTCGAGCGTTCCAAACCAGGCAATGATCGAGAGCAGGGCCGACGTCAGGGCAAGAACCACGACCATGCCGGCAAGCGTCAGCCGCCGGTCGAACCGTTCGGCGAAGGCGCCGAGGAAGGCGCCGAACAGGCCCATCGGCAGCAGGCGCAGCATGGTGATCATGGCGACGATGAAGGCCGAACCCGTCTGCTGGTAGACGACCACGCCCATGACGACCGTCTCCAGCCAGCGCACGGTCGAGACGATCATGCCGACGTACCACAGCCGCCAGTAGTCGGCGGGGATGGTGCGCAGCTTGTGTCGGAACGGCAGGTCTGGCTTGTTGTTCTCGCTCATGCGGCCACAGTCGCCATTGCATCGATGCGACAGTTCTTTAGTAGTTGGGTAAGGGTGTGTGCGTGAGCTTTGGAAAGGTCAGTGATGCTGAAGGTAAAATCGATGGCGTTCAATGAGCTCGTCAAGGCGAAAGCCAAGATCGAGGCCGAGCTCGAGTTGCGTGCAGCGAAAGAGCGTTCCAGGCTGATCGAGGCGATCGGCAGGCTGCGCCGGCTGTCGGCGACGAAGTCGAACGGCGTCAGCGCGGGTCGGCCGCACGCACTCAAGGGCAAGAAGCTGCCGCCGCTCTATCGCAATCCCAAGAATCGCACCGAGACCTGGGCAGGACGCGGCAACCGGCCGAGATGGCTGGTCGCGGCACTCAGGGGCGGCAAGAAGCTCGAGGCGTTTGCGATCAGGTGACGTGAAGCTGCTCTCTCCTGATGATCGCTGGTGACGGGCGCGCCCTGCACATGACGGATTCCTGTTGACCTAGGCATCGTCAAGCTCCTCTCCCCCGCTAGGGGGAGAGGCTGGGTGAGGGGGTTACAGACAGTCTTCGAATCCCCCTCACCTAACCTCTCCCCCTAGCGGGGGAGAGGAACATGAGTTGGCTGGCCCGTGTTTTTCGCATGCGCCAGGGGCCTGCGGGCCATGTACTCTCGGGGAAAGTTTCTCCCGGGAGGAAACGACGATGAGCTACGACCTCGTCATCAAGAACGGCACTGTGGTCGATGGAACCGGCGCCAAGCGTTACCAGGCCGACGTCGCCATCGCGGATGGCAAGGTCGCGGAGATCGGCAAGGTGACCGAGGGCGCCAAGCGCACCATCGACGCCGACGGGCTGGTCGTGGCGCCGGGCTTCGTCGATCCGCACACCCACTACGACGCGCAGATCTGCTGGGACGGCGCGGTGACGCCCTCGTCATGGCACGGCGTGACCAGCGTGGTGATGGGCAATTGCGGCGTCGGCATCGCGCCCTGCAAGCCCGAGACGCGCGAGATCGCCATGCGCGACCTGGTGAACGTCGAAGGCATCCCGTTTGACGTGCTGAACAAGGGCATCACCTGGGACTGGGAGACGTTCCCCGAGTTCATGGACGCTGCAGCCGCGCGCAAGCCGTCGCTCAACCTCGCCTTCATCGCCCCGCTGACACCCTTCCGGCACTACGTCATGGGCGAGGCCTCGATCGAGCGGGCGGCGACGCCGGAAGAGACGGCCAAGATCGCGAAGCTGATCGGCGAGGCGGTCGATGCCGGCGCGCTCGGCTTCTCTTCGACGACGCTCAACCAGCATCTCGGTTTCGAAGGCAAGCCGCTCGCCTGCCGCAACGCCAGCCGCGAGGAGATGAAGGCCTACGCCAACCAGCTCAAGCAGCGTGGCAAGGGCGCCATCGAGATCGCGCTGACTCGCCAGGTCGGCGTGCTGGAACAGGACCAGTGCGAGCTTCTGGACTTCCTGCTGACCGAGAGCGGCCGGCCGGTGACCTTCATTGCCCTGTTCGACCGCGACGACATTCCCGAGGCGGTGCGCGACACGCTGCGCCGCGCCGCGCCGATGATCGCCAAGGGTGCGCGTCCGCAGACCTCGCCGCTGCCGCTGACGCGCGAAGTCGACATGAACAACCCGTTCTCCTTCGCGGCCTTCCCGGCGTGGAAGCGGGTGTTCGCGGACACCAACAAGGACGCGCAGAAGAAGGTCTATGCCGATCCTGCCTTCCGCAGTGCGTTCCGCCACGATCTCAAGAACCCGACGGGCTTCAGCAACTGGGGACGCATCGGCGTCTATGCGGTCAAGAACCCGGCGCTGAAGAACCTCGAGGGCAAGTCGATCGCCACGATCGCCCAGGAGCAGGGCAAGGACGGCGTCGACGCCTTCCTCGACCTGGTGCTGGCCGACAATCTCCAGTGCGAGCTCACCATGGCCTCGTGGAACACCCGCGAGGACCGCATGAAGGAACTCTTGAACAACAAGTCGATCCTGATGGCGCTGGGCGACGGCGGTGCGCATGTCGACATGCTGTGCGATGCCGGTTATCCGACCTACCTGCTGGGCACCTGGGTGCGCGAGAAGCAGGCGATCACCCTGGAAGAGGGCGTGCGCAAGCTCACCTCCGATCCCGCCGACCTCTTTGGCCTGAAGGATCGCGGCCGGCTCGCCAAGGGAGCGCCGGCCGACATCGCGATCTTCGATCCCGAGCGCATCGGCTCGAAGAACCATGGCGAGCGGCGCTATGACCTGCCGGGCGGCGCCAAGCGCATCGTCATGCCGTCACAGGGAGTCGAATACACCGTCGTCAACGGCGCGCTGACCTGGGAGCAGGGCAGGCTCAACGACGCCAAGGCCGGCAAGGTGCTGCGCGGCTAGTCGGGCAACCGTACGCGGCACGCCCTCATATCCCACGGATCGCCATCGGCGAGGAGCTTGCGCTCCTCGATCAGGGCGACCATCCGCGCCAGCAGCATGACGTCGCCGACCTGCATGTAAGGCTCGCAGTTATGGGCCATTGTCGATCCGATGACGCGCGCTGCGCTCGACCACTCCTTGGTGGCCTGTCCGAGGATGGAGGAATCGAAGTGGTCGATCGGCGCGGAGGCGAGGCCCGCGGATGTCACGATCCGAAACGGGGCGTTCTGCGCCCGGAGGCGCTGCCACAGCTGGCCGGCGTCCGCGGCCTCCTGCGGCGAGACAGGGCGTGCGGTCTCGATCAGCGCCGGCAGCAGGTAGCTCGGGACCAAATCGACGGCTCCGTCCGGCTGGCCGATCTCGACGACGTCATAGGGTCGGTCTCCCAACCGATCGGCCAGCGCCAGGAAAAACGCGAGCTCGCTGGCGGAATGGCGTCCAAACCAGAGGACCAACCGTTCATCGGCCGTTTCGACGCGATGCCAGAACGTCGTCAGATCCTCTTCCTGCAGAGGGGCATGGACATGCGACCACCAGGCCGCTCGTTCGCGCGCCGTGCCCCAAGCGATCGGGCCGCAGCTCAGGTCGTCGGTGAACGACAGGACCTCCTGCTGGTGACCGGCAATACGCAGCGCTACTTTCAGGCTTCCGCCCGCCGAATCGCCGGGCGCGACGTGCATGACCTTCATGGACACAACTATACGATGCACTTTCGGCTGATCAACCAAACAACGGTTGCAGTGCGGTTTCGGTTTACCTCGTCAGAGGACAATGCAAGTCTTGGGTCAAACCTCCGGAGGAAAAACGATGCCCGACCTGTTCGAGATCATGGAATCTTGCCGCGCCATGCGCCGCCTCAAGCCCGATCCGGTGCCCGACGAGCTTGTAGCCAAGGTCCTGCGCGCCGGCATCTATGCGCCCAACGGCGGTAATAACCAGAAGTGGCGTTTTCTGGTGATCAAGGATCCCAAGATCAAGAAGGCCGTGCAGGTCATCTACAAGAAGGCCTATGACGAGGTGATCGGTCCTCGCTACAGCTCGAGTGCGCCGCCGCCGGGCAGCGACAAGGAGAAATATCGCCGGCAGCATGCCGCGGTGGAGTATCTGACCGACCATTATCACGAGGCGCCGGTCTGGATCGTCGCCTGCCTGGAAGACGGCCCGACGCCGAACCGGATGGCGGGCTCGTCGATCTATCCGGCGGTGCAGAACATGGTGCTGGCCTGCCGGGCCTTGGGGCTCGGTACGACGCTGACCACGCGGCACATGATCTTCGAGAAGGAGGCCGATGCCGCCCTCGGCCTGCCGCCGGGCGTGCACTCCTACGCCATCCTTCCCATCGGCTATCCGATGGGCAAGTTCGGCCCGGTCGGACGGGGCTCGATGGGGGAGTTCGTCTACCAGGACAAGTGGGGCCAGCCCTACGCGGCAGTGGCCTGATCGCTGGGGGCGCGCCACTCCAGTGGCGCGTCTTCTCATGCTCTTCCGGACCGCGAGCCTCTGGCTCGCTCATGAGTCATGAGCGCGCAGGATGCGCGCGGTCCAGAAGAGCATGACGCGCCACTGGAGTGGCGCGCCCCCAGCAAAGGACTGCATTCCGGCATTTGTAATTCAGGAGGGCGACCATGACCGCGACCTATCAAGTCCTCGTAGACGACATGAAGGCGCTGGGCGTCGAGCAGGTGTTCGGGCTGATGAGCGACGATACCGCCGTCTTCGCCACCGCGCTCGACAGTTCCGGCATCCGCTTCTACGGCGCGCGGCACGAGAACAACGCCATCGCCATGGCCGAAGGCTATTCCTACGGCACCGGCGGCCTCGGCGTGGCCGTGATCGGCCGCGGACCGGCGACGGCGAACGGCCTGCACGCCACGACCTATGCCAGCCGCTCCGGCTCGCGCGTTCTGATCATCTTCGGCGAGCAGGCCGCGTCATCCGGGGCAGTCAACACGCTCGGCCCGGACTACAAGGGTTTTAATTCCACCGGCGTGCTGGGCGCCGCCGGCATCCGCACCTTCGTGGCGACGAGTCCCGAGACCGCCCGCGGCGCGCTCGCGGACGCCGCCAACGCCGCACTACAGGGCGGGGCAGCGGCCCTGCTGCTGCCGGTCAACGTCCAGCTCGCCGAGCTCGATCTTGCCAAGGCACCGCCGCCGCCGGCGCTCGCGCGGCCACGGCCGCCGGCGCCGCCGCGCGGCCAGGCCATCGAGGCGGCGGCCGCGCTGCTGCGCCAGAGCCGCAAGCCGGTGATCCTGGCCGGCCTCGGCGCCCATCGCGCCGGCGCCAAGGCCGAGATCGAGCAGCTTGCCGACCGTACCGGCGCGCTTCTCGCGACCTCGGCGCGCGGCAAGGACATGTTCCACGGCCATCCGGCCAACCTCGGCATCGTCGGCTCGTTCTCCCATTCGGCCGCGCGGCGCATGATCGACCAGGCCGATTGCGTCGTGGTGTTCGGCGCCGGCCTCAATCTCCTCACCATGAGCTTCGGGCATTCGCTGCCCAAGGTGCCGCTGATCCAGGTCGATGCCGACCGAAGCCATATCGGCCGCTGGCATCCGGCCGACGTCGCCGTGGTGGGCGACGCGCGGCTGGCGGCGCAGGCCCTGCTGGAGGCGCTGCCGCCCGGCTCGAACGCCGACCGGCCCTTCCGCTCGGACGAGACGCTGCGCTTCCTCGCCGATTTCGACATAGCGCGCGACTTCGAGCCGGCGAACACGGCCCGCACCGTCGACCCGCGCTCGCTCGGCGCGGCGCTCGAGAAGCTGCTGCCGGCGCGGCGCAATCTCGTCTACGACGCCGGCAATTTCCTGGGGATCGTGCCCTACCTGTCCGTGCCGGGACCGGGCCACTTCAAGCTGACCAGCGACTTCGCCTCGATCGGCATGGGCTTCGGCACGGCGCTGGGCGTGGCCAAGGCGCGGCCCGACGAGACCACCGTGCTCGTCGTCGGCGACGGCGGCTTCCTGATGACCCTGGGCGAGCTCGAGACGGTGGTGCGCGAGGACTTGCCGCTGGTGATCGTGCTGATGAACGATTGCGCCTATGGCGCGGAGCTGCACTTTTTGAAGATGCGCGACCTGCCGGTGGCGAAGTCGGTATTCCCCGACGTCGACTATGCGCCGATCGCTGAGGCCTTCGGCTTCCAGGCGGCGACGATCCGCACGCTGGACGACCTGAAGAAGGTGGCGCCGTTGCTGATGAAACCCGAAGGGCCGGTGCTCCTCGACTGCAAACTGAACGCCGCCGTCGCCGCACCGTTCATGAGCGAGTTTCACGAGTTTGAAACCAGAAAACACTGACGGTCGCCTTCCTCCCCAACGCGGCATCCGCGTTGGGGAGGTGCCCCGAAGGGGCGGAGGGGTCATGAGCGCCAGTGATGACGCCCATGACCCCTCCGTCGCCGTATGACGGCGACACCTCCCCAGCTTCGCTGGGGAGGAAGGCCTAACCCCCCGCGACCCCGATCGCCTCGACATAGAGCGCATACACCGACTGGCTCGCCGTCATGAACAGCCGATTGCGCTTGCGCCCGCCGAAGCAGAGGTTGGCGCAGCGCTCGGGCAGCAGGATGCGGCCGATCAAGGTGCGATCGGGTGCGAACACCGCGACGCCGTCCTCGCCTTCGCCGCCGGAGAAGCCCGCCCACACATTGCCCTCGGTATCGACGCGGATGCCGTCGGCGAAACCCTTGCCGTCGAAGAACAGCTGGCCGTTGACGGCCTTGTCGCCCTGGACGTCGTAGACGCGCGTCGACCGCGGGCCATCCGGCGTGTCGACGACATAGAGCTTCTTCTCGTCGGGCGAGAAGGCGAGCCCGTTCGGCCGTTCCATGTCGTCCACCGCGATGGTGAGCGCACCGCTCTGGGGATCGAGGCGATAGACGCGGTAGGGCATCTCCTTCGGCGCCCTGTCGCCCATGTAGTTGCCGCGGATGCCCGCCCCGTTGTCGCTGAACCAGATCGAGCCGTCGGATTTCACCACCACGTCGTTGGGCCCGGTGAGCCGCGTGTTCTGGAAGGAGGAGGCGAGCACCGTCACCGTGCCGTCATGCTCGGTGCGGGTGAGCGTGCGGCTGCCGAGCTCGCAGGTGATCAGCCGGCCTTGCCGGTCGCGGGTATTGCCATCGGGATGGCCTGCCGGATTGCGCAGCGTGGCGACGGCGCCGGTGATTTCGTCCCAGCGCAGCAAGGCATCGTTGGGAATGTCGGAGAACAGCAGGTAGCGCCCGTCGCCGTAATAAGCCGGGCCCTCGGTGAAGCGAAAGCCGGTGGCAATGCGCTCGATGGCGGCCATCGGCACCACCAGATGGCGGAAACGCGGGTCGAGCACGATGATATCGGGATCGGGATAGCGGATCGGCGCCGAGGATTCCCAGCGCGACGGGTTGGAACTCACGTCTGTTTCCCCCTCATTCCAAAGCCGCAATGCGGACTGCGGACGCCGACGCCCGCTCGTCACCGTCGTATTGTACTGTGCACGGGTCAAGCAAAGGGGAAACGCCATGCCGATGCCGGCTGAGACCGACACCACCAGTCCCAAATACCTTCGCGACAAGTACGCCATCGTCGGCGTGGGCGAGACGACTTATACGCGCGGCTCAGGGATAACGACCCGCGCGCTTGGCACCTGGGCGGTGCGCAACGCCATCGAGGATGCCGGCCTGAAAGCGTCCGACGTCGACGGGATGCTCAGCTACCAGTCGGGCGATTCGACCTTCTCGACCTTCATCGCCGGCGACCTCGGGCTCAGGCTCAACTTCTACATGGACGTGTTCGGTGGCGGCTCGTCGACCGAGGCGCTGATCGGCATGGCGATCGGCCTGATGGAAGCCGGCATGTGCAAGGCCGTGGTGATCTTCCGCGCCATGAACGGGTTCAGCCAGGTGCGCATCGGCGGCACCGGCGCGCGCGCCGCGGCGCCGGTGTCGGGCGATGCCCTGCATATGCGCGCCTACGGCTGGCAGAGCGCCGGCCAGATGTTCGCGCCGTCCTTCATGCGCCACATGTACGACTACGGCACGCGGCCCGAGCAGGTCGCCACGGTGAAGGCGATCCACAGCGAGCACGCCTCGAACAACCCGAAGGCCTTCTACAAGAAGCGCTTCACCGTCGACGAAGTGTTGGCGAGCCGCATCATCTGCAAGCCCTTGCATTTGCTCGACTGCTGCGTGGAGACCGACAACGCCACGGCCGTGGTCGTGACCAGCGCCGACCGGGCCAAGGACTGCCGCCATCCGCGCGCCTTGATCCGCGGCGTCGTCGGGCGCTGCAGCAAGCCGCGCAGCGACATGCACTACCAGACCGGCCCGATCTCGACCGTCGCTGGCCACTATGCCAAGGACATCCTGTGGCCCAACTCCGGGGTCGGCCCGCAGGACATCGACATCACCGGCTCCTACGACGCCTTCACCTTCACCACCATGCTGCAGCTCGAGGATTACGGCTTCTGCAAGAAGGGCGAGGGTGGCGACTACGTCTCCAACGG
>JAKFVH010000134.1 GCA_021732285.1 Reyranella sp.
CCCACCGCCCGCGCCGGAGCATCACGGCTTCGGCAAGAGGGTATTCGACTTCTTCAACAGCTCGGTCGGCATGTGGTTGTTGTCGTCCGTGGTGCTGACCGGCGGCGCGGCGCTGCTGCAGAACATCCAGCACAATCACGAGGTCGCGCAGACCAACCGGCAGCAGCTCGCCACACACCGCTTCGAGATCACGCACCGGCTTGACCAGATGGAATACGGCCTGCGCCGCGCCAAGACGGTGGGCGAGGCCAAGACCGCCATGGACAACATGTTCAAGAGCAAGTTCCCGCTCACGCCCGAGCTGCAGAATCGCAGCCTCGCGTCGCTCTATCTCAGCATGTACCAGCTGCTATCCGGCACCGAGCAGCAGAAGTCGGAGCAGGCGATGACTTTCATCCGCCGCCTGGAGGAGGCGGAAACGTCGCTGCAGGACGAGACCGACGACAACGACAAGCTCGACGACACGCAGAAGGAGCTGATGCACAAGCTGATCAAGTCGATCAAGGCGCTGCATCACTCCGTCGACACGAGCAAGGCCTCGTGAGCGATCAGATGCGCTGATCCATCTCGAGCGCAGGCTCGGGCACGTCGACGCAGCCGATGATACGCGCCGGCACGCCGGCCGCCGTGCAGCCCGCGGGCACCGGCTCGAGCACCACGCTGCCGGCCGCGATCTTGGCGCAGGCGCCGATCTCTATATTGCCCAGCACCTTGGCGCCGGCGCCCAAAAGCACGCCGCGCCGTACCTTGGGATGGCGGTCGCCGCGTTCCTTGCCGGTGCCGCCCAGGGTCACGCCGTGCAGCATGGAGACGCCGTCCTCGACGACAGCGGTCTCGCCGATCACCACGCCGGTGCCGTGGTCGATGAAGATGCCCTTGCCGATGCGCGCGCCGGGATGGATGTCGAGGCCGAACAGGGCGCTGGCGCGGCTCTGCAGGAAGTGCGCGAGGGTCTGGCGGCCTTGTAGCCACAGCCAATGGGCGACGCGCGAGGTCTGCAGGGCGTGATAGCCCTTGAACCACAGCAGCGGATCGAGATGCGAGGTGCAGGCCGGATCGCGGTCGGCGACGGCCACGATGTCGAGACGCGCCGCCAGCCCGATGGCCGGGTCGGCGCTGAGCGCCTCGTCGAAGATCTGGCGGATCAGCGCGGCGGGCACCTCGGTGGTGCCGGCCAGCCGGGCCAGATGATAGCTCAGCGCATTCTCGAACTTGGGCTGGCTGAGGATGGTGGCGTGCAGGGTGCCGGCCAGCACCGGTTCGGCTGCGGCAGCCGTCTGCGCGGCCTCGCGGATCTTGGTCCAAACCGGGTCTACCGAGCGGGGTTCCGCTGCGTTCTTTGCGACGGCGCTGTCCATATGGCGCTCTCCTTTGGCCGTGCCGTTCCTACTCACGGCGGGCCAATCGATACGCCTCCCACCGGCTAATCTACGTCGGCAGCCTTTTAGGGGCAATTCACCGAGCGGCCCGGGATTCGAGCTCGTCGATCAAGGGCTGCACCTTGCCGCCGTTCTGCTGGATGTAGGAATTGAAATCAGAACGTCTAGTCATGACCATGCTGACGCCCTCGATCTTGACGTCGGTGATGCGCAGGCCCGCCGGCAGCTGGCGGACCTCCCATTCGAGCTTGATGGGCTGGCCGTTGCTCTGGTTGAGCCGGCTGTCGACGATGAAGACGTTGTTGGGCCGGGACGTGGTCTTGCCGATGGCCAGGGTCTGGCCGCTGTACTGGCCGAAGCGCTCGGCGTAGGCCTTGGCCTCGGCGGTCTCGGTCGCCTTCACGAAGCGGGCCTGCTGCTCAGGCGTCGCCTTGGACCAATGGGCCCCCAGCGCCGTCTGCGCCATGAAAGGCAGGTCGAACCTGGTCTGCAGGACCTGCTGGATCGCGGCCTGGCGCTGCGCACCGGTCGTGGTCTTGATGATGTCGATGGCCTGGGCAGCGGTCGAGGAGACCAGCTCGGCCGCCGGGTCGTTGGCAAGGGCCGGCACCGCGACGAGCGCTGCGGCAGCACCGGCGGCGAGGCGAAAAACGAGGCGACGACAAGCGAGCAGCGGCAAGGGTCGCTCCTTCGATGACTTTGACGGATTGTTACCGCAGGTGTCTTAACGCACCAGTGCGAGATTGTCGCGACGCTCCAGCTCGCCCTTGGTGTCGGTCTTGTCACGCTTCGCGCGGATAAGGTCGGCACGGTTCTGGGTGTAGGCGGAGCGAAGTGCTGCGTAGTAGTCGACGCTGTTCTTCTCGATGTCGTCCAGCGCGAACATGGTGCGCGAACGGTAGTCGATGACGTTGAGGCCGTAGCGCGGCACCGAGTAGTAGAACCAGTCCCAGTTGAAGGCGATCGGCAGGATCTGGAACGGATCGATCGCGTAATCGATCATCAGGCCCGTGGCGTCGCGCGCATTGGACGGACCGGCGAGCGGCAGCACGAGGTAGAAGCCGCCATTCTCCGGCTCCACGCCCTTGCCGGCCCACATGCCGATCGTCTGGCCGGCATCGGTCTTGGTGCGCTGCAGGCCGAGCATGGTGGCGACGTCGAAGAGTCCGGCGACGCCCAGGGTCGAATTCACCAGGAAGCGCGCCATGGTCGTGGCGGCGCGGCTGGGATCGCCCTGGAAGACTTCGTTGATGGCCACCACCGGCTCGCCGAGATTGTCCAAAAGGTTGCGCACGCTCTTCTGCGCGGGTTCCGGCACCCAGTCGCGATAGATCACGGCGATCGGCCGGATCGCCATGATGTCGACGGCGCGATTGATCGAGAAAATGAAGCGGTTGGGTGTCTCGATCGGGTCCCATACTTCGGCGGCGCCCGTATCGTTGACCGCGCAGCCCCCCAGCAGGGAGGCAGCCACGGCGGCAGCGGCGACCGAATGACGGACGCGGGTGGCTACCTTGAAAACGCTTGCGATCATCAACGCCAACCCTGGGTCCATCCCCGCAGGCACCGGCACACCGGGCCAAAGACACGAAGTTCAAAAATGAGTGTCGCACACGGACGGTGCAGTTTGAAGTGAATAGGAAAGAGAGCTTCGTTCCGTTGTTCGGCGGCAACAATTTTCACCCCCTCGACTCCCCTCTTGCATACATAAAGATATGCTTATATTCTTTGGTTCATGGATCACCTCCTCACCCTCCTGCGGGCCGCCGCCGAAGACACGCGGCTGCGCATCCTGGCGCTGGCAGCGCGCGAGGATCTGACGGTCAGCGACTACGTGCATGTGCTGGGGCAGAGCCAGCCGCGCGTTTCACGTCATCTGAAGTTGCTAGTCGAAGCGGGCCTGCTCGAGCGCTTCCGCGAAGCCCAGTTCACCCGCTTCCGGCTCGTGACCTCGGGCGACGATGCCGCGCTCGTCCGCGAGTTCGTGCGCCGGCTCGATCCCAAGCACGCCCGCATCGCCGCCGACCGGTCCCGGCTCGATGCCCTGCAGCAGCGCCGCCAGACGGCCGCGGTGCGCTTCTTCCGCGACAATGCCCAGCGCTGGGACGAGCTGCGCGCCCTGCACGTCGCCGACCGCGAGATCGAGCGCGCGCTTGCCCATCACCTGCCGGTCGGGGCGCGCCGCCTGCTCGACATCGGCACCGGCACCGGCCGGCTGCTCGAAGTGCTGGCGCCCAAGGTCGAGCAGGCGATCGGCGTCGACCAGTCGCGCGAGATGCTGGCGCTCGCCCGCGCCAACCTCGCCAAGGCCGGCATCGACAACGCCGACATCCGCCAGGGCGACATGTATGCCCTGCCCTTCGAGGCCGACGGCTTCGACGTCGTCACCATCCATCACGTCCTGCACTATGCCGACGATCCGGCGGCGGCCCTTGCCGAGGCGGCGCGCGTCGTGCGTCCGGGCGGCGTCGTGCTGGTGGTCGACTTCTCGCCGCACGACCTGGTCGAGCTGAAGCGCGAGCATGCCCACGTCCATCTCGGCTTCGCCGACAACCAGGTGCAGGGCTGGCTGAAGAGCGCCGGGCTGAACCCGCTCGAGCCCATCCACTTCCCTGGCCGCCGGATCATGACCGGCATCTGGCGCGGCGAACGCGAGCTGCCGGCGCGCACCTCGACGCGCCATGTCACCCACCCCGCCCATGGAGTTTCGCGATGAGTCCCGACACTGGTCCCCTTGGCGGCCCCTACAGCGTGTCGACGGCCGAGTTTCCCGCGCGCGCGCCGCAGCGCCTGAAAGTTTCGTTCGAGTTCTCCCCGCCCAAGACCGAGGCTGCGGAGCGCACCCTGTGGGAGACCGTGACCCGTCTCACACCGCTCCAGCCGACGTTCTTCTCGGTGACCTACGGCGCCGGCGGCTCGACGCGCCAGCGCACGCACGAGACCGTCGCACGCCTCAAGAAGGAAACCGGGGTCGACGCCGCGGCTCACCTCACCTGTGTCGGCGCCACGCAAGGCGAGATCGATGAGATCGCCCGCGCCTATTGGGATGCCGGCATCCGCCACATCGTGGCGCTGCGCGGCGATCCGCCGGGCGGCATGGGCGGCAAGTACAGCCCTCACCCCGGCGGCTACGCCAATGCCGCGGAGCTGATCGCCGGCTTGAAGAAGATCGGCCCGTTCCAGATCAGCGCCGCCTGCTATCCCGAGAAGCATCCCGATTCGGCGGACGCCAAGGCCGACCTCGAGAACCTCAAGCGCAAGGTCGATGCCGGCGCCGACCGCTGCATCACCCAGTTCTTCTTCGAGGCCGACGATTTCCTGCGCTTCCGCGACAATGCCGCTGCCGCCGGCGTGAACGCGCCGATCGTGCCGGGCATCATGCCGGTCTCGAACTTCCAGGGCATCACCAAGATGGCCGGCATGTGCGGCGCCAAGGTGCCGGCGTGGCTCGCCCATCTGTTCGACGGTCTGGACAACGACGTCGAGACCCGCCGCATGATCGCCGCCACCGTGGCAGGCGATCTCTGCCGCCGCCTGCGTGATGAAGGCGTGGACCAGTTCCATTTCTATACGCTGAACCGCGCCGACCTCACCTTCGCGATCTGCCATCTGCTGGGAGTACGTCCACAATGACCCTTCGACAGAGCTCAGGGCAGGCACGCGCCGAAAAAGCCGAGCTGCTACGCGAGATCGGCAGCGAACGCATCCTGGTCAAGGACGGGCCCTACGGCTCGATGATCCAGAGCTATCGCCTGGACGAGGAAGGGTTTCGCGCCGGCCGCTCGTTCAACCACGACCAGAAGGGCAACAACGACCTGCTGAACCTGACGCGGCCCGACGTCGTGGGCGAGATCTGCAAGGCCTATGTCGATGCCGGCGCCGATATCCTGGCCACCAACACCTTCAACTCCAACGCCATCAGCTTGAGTGACTACGGCATCGCCGGCATGACGCGCGAGATCAACATCGCCGCGGCCAAGCTCACGCGCGCCTGCGCCGACGCGGCGACCGCGCGCGATCCGGCCAAGCCGCGCTTCGTCGTCGGCGCGCTGGGTCCGACCAACAAGACGCTGTCGGTGTCGCCCAACGTCAACGATCCGGGCTTCCGCGCCGTCAGCTTCGACGAGATGAAGGGTATCTATCGTGAGCAGATCGAGGGGCTGCTGGAGGGCGGCGTCGACTTCATCCTGATCGAGACGGTGTTCGACACGCTGAACGCCAAGGCGGGCCTGGTGGCCGCCGACGAGGCCGCCGAGGCACGCGGCGAGGAATTGCCGGTGATGGTGTCGATGACGCTCACCGACCTCGCCGGCCGCAACCTCTCGGGCCAGACCGTCGAGGCGTTCTGGCATTCGGTGCGGCACGCCAAGCCGCTGACCATGGGGCTGAACTGCAGCTTCGGCGCCACCGAGCTGCACCCCTATGTGAATGCGCTCAACCCGCAGGTCGAGGGCATGCTCTGCGTCTATCCCAACGCCGGGCTGCCCAACGAGCTCGGCGCCTACGACGAGCCGCCCGAGATGACGGCCAAGCTGGTCAAGGGCTGGGCCGAGAACGGCTGGCTGAACGTGGTCGGCGGCTGCTGCGGCACGACGCCGGCGCACATCAAAGCGATCGCCGAGGCGGTCAAGGACGTGAAGCCGCGGCAGTGGCATGCCCTGCCGCCGGCGCTCAGGCTCTCCGGCATGGAGGCGGCGAGTTTCTTCTGATGTCCCCAGAATCGAATGGCGTAGAAAACAGCGTACAGCGTGCCACCTTCATCAATATCGGTGAGCGCACCAATGTCACCGGGTCGGCCCGCTTCAAGAAGCTGGTCCTGGAAGGCGACTACACGGCCGCCGTCGAGGTCGCGCGCCAACAGGTCGAGAGCGGCGCGCAGATCATCGACGTCAACATGGACGAGGGCCTGTTGGACGCCGAATTGGCGATGGACACGTTCCTGAAGCTGATCGCGTCCGAACCCGACATCGCCCGCGTGCCGATCATGATCGACAGCTCCAAATGGAGCGTGATCGAGGCCGGCCTGAAGTGCGTCGCCGGCAAGCCGATCGTGAACTCGATCTCCATGAAGGAAGGCATCGAGCCCTTCATCGAGCACGCCCGCAAGGTGCGCCGCTACGGCGCCGCGGTCGTGGTCATGGCGTTCGACGAGAAGGGCCAGGCTGATACCAAAGAGCGCAAGGTCGAGATCTGCGCCAAGGCCTACGACATCCTGGTGAATCGGGTCGGGTTCCCGGCCGAGGACATCATCTTCGACCCCAACATCTTCGCCGTCGCCACCGGCATCGAGGAGCACAACAACTACGGCGTCGACTTCATCGAGGCGACGCGCGAGATCAAGCAGCGCTGCCCCAACGTAAAAATCTCGGGCGGCGTCAGCAATCTCTCCTTCGCCTTCCGCGGCAACGAGCCGGTGCGCAAGGCCATGCACTCGGTGTTCCTGTATCACGCCATCCAGGCGGGCATGGACATGGGCATCGTCAATGCCGGCCAGCTCGAGGTCTACGACCAGATCCCGCAGGAGCTGCGTGACGCCTGCGAGGACGTGATCCTGAACCGCCGGCCGGATTCGACCGAGCGGCTGCTCGAGCTTGCGCCCAAGTACAAGGGCACCGGCGAGGTCGCCGAGACCCAGGACGCCGAGTGGCGCAGCTGGCCGGTCGAGAAGCGGCTGGAGCATGCGCTGGTCAAGGGCATGGACCAGTTCGTGGTCGAGGACACCGAGGAGGCGCGCAAGCAGATCGCGCGGCCGATCGAGGTTATCGAGGGTCCGCTGATGGCCGGCATGAACGTGGTCGGCGACCTGTTCGGCTCGGGCAAGATGTTCCTGCCGCAGGTGGTCAAGAGCGCGCGCGTCATGAAGAAGGCGGTCGCCCACCTGCTGCCCTATATCGAGGCCGAGAAGACCGCGACGTCGCGGCCCAAGGGCAAGATCGTCATGGCGACGGTCAAGGGCGACGTCCACGACATCGGCAAGAACATCGTGGGCGTGGTCCTGCAGTGCAACAACTTCGAGGTCATCGACCTCGGCGTCATGGTGCCCTTCCAGGAGATCCTGAAGTCGGCCAACGACAATCGCGCCGACATGATCGGGCTGTCGGGCCTGATCACGCCGTCGCTCGACGAGATGGTCACCGTGGCCGAGGAGATGACGCGCCAGGGCTTCAAGCTGCCGTTGCTGATCGGCGGCGCCACGACTTCCAAGGTCCACACCGCGCTCAGGATCGCGCCACGATACAACGGCACGACAGTGCACGTGCTCGACGCCTCGCGTGCGGTCGGCGTCTGCACGGCGCTGGTTTCCGAATCGGGCGCCCAGGCGCGCGACTTCGCCGCCAAGGTCGCGGCCGAATACGAAGCCATCCGCGTCGAGCGTGGCGACGGCAAGAAGGAAAAGGTCGTGCCGCTCGAACTGGCACGCGCCAACGCCTATCCGATCGACTGGTCGGCCTATACGGCGCCCAAGCCCGCCGTCACCGGCACGCGCGTCTTCGCGGAGTATCCGCTGCACGAGCTGGTCGAACGCATCGACTGGACGCCGTTCTTCCGCGCCTGGGAGCTGGTCGGCAACTATCCCGCCATCCTGGAAGACAAGGTGGTGGGCGAGAGCGCGCGCAAGCTCTACGCCGATGCGCGCAAGATGCTCGACCATGTCGTGCGCGAGAAGTGGCTTACGGCCAAGGGCGTGGTGAGCTTCTGGCCGTGCCGACGCGACGGCGACGACGTCGTGCTGTTCGAGGACGACAGCCGCAGCAAGGAGATCTCGCGCCTCTACTTCCTGCGCCAGCAGGTCGAGAAGCGGTCGGGCCGCGCCAACATGTGCCTGGCCGACTTCATCTCGCCCGAGGCCGACTGGATCGGCGGCTTTGCCGTGACGGCGGGCCACGGCATCGAGGAGCACCTGGCGCGCTTCAAGGCCGACCACGACGACTATTCCGACATCATGCTGAAGGCCCTGGCCGACCGCCTGGCCGAAGCCTTCGCCGAGCGCCTGCACGAGCGCGTGCGCAAGACCCTGTGGGGTTACGCGCCGGACGAGGCACTCTCCAACGAGGAGCTGGTGCGCGAAAAGTATCGCGGCATCCGCCCCGCGCCGGGCTATCCCGCCTGCCCCGACCACAGCCAGAAGCCCGAGCTGTTCCGGCTGCTCAACGCCGGCCAGAACGCCGGCATCAGCCTGACCGAGAGCTTCGCCATGATGCCGACCTCGGCGGTGTCGGGTTACTACTTCGCCCATCCCGAGGCGGCGTATTTCGGTGTCGCCCGCATCGGCCGCGACCAGGTCGAGGACTATGCCAAGCGGCGCGGCTGCACGATCGAGCAGGCGGAGAAGTGGCTGAGGCCGAACATCGGATACTGATGCCTTTGGGAGCACGGGCCTCCGGCCCGCTCATGAGGCGGGCCGGAGGCCCGCGCTCCCAATGCTGAGCTACGCCCTCGTCCTGGCCGTCGGCCTCGTCGCCGGCACGGTGAGCGGCATCGTCGGCACCGGCGCCACGGTCATCCTGCTGCCCGTGCTGGTCATCGTCTTCGGGCCGCGCGAGGCGGTGCCGATCATGGCGATCGTCGCCCTGATGTCGAACTTCGCCAAGATCACGTCGTGGTGGAAGGAGATCGACTGGAAGGCCTGCGGCGCCTACGCGCTCGGCGGCATCCCGGCGGCAGCGGTGGGCGCCCGCACCCTGCTCATCCTGCCGGAGAACACCGTCGAGATGGCGCTGGGCCTGTTCTTCCTCGCCATGGTGCCGGGCCGCCGCTGGCTCGCGTCGCGCAACCTGACGATCGGGCTGGGCGGCCTGGTGGTCGCCGGCGCCGTGATCGGCTTTCTCACCGGCATCGTCGTCTCGACCGGGCCGCTCAGCGTGCCGACCTTCGCCGCCTACGGGCTGGTCAAGGGGGCGTTCATTGCCACCGAAGCGGCAGGCTCGCTCGCCCTCTACATCAGCAAGGCGCTGACCTTCCGCCAGTTCGGCGCGCTGCCCGTCGACATCGTCGTCAAGGGCCTGATCTCCGGCTCCTCCGTCATGGCCGGCACTTACCTAGCCCGCCTGATCGTCGAGCGGCTGAGCGTGGCCGCCTTCCAGTACATGCTGGACATCGTGATGGTGATCTCGGGCCTTGCACTTTTGTGGCAGGCGACCAGTCGAACTTGATCCGGCCCTGCTTACGTATGTATCTACTAGGGTGGAAGCAAAGGAAATCGACAATGCTCGAGCTTAAGCTACGCCGGACGGGCAACTCGCTTAGTACGTCATGGCCCGAGGAAGCATTGGCGCGCATGAATGCAAAAGAGGGCGACACGCTCTACGCCATTGAGACGCCCCAGGGATTCTTGGTGACGCCGTTCGATCCGAAGTTCGTCAGGACGATGGAAGCGGCCGAAGAAGCCTTTCGTCGCTATGGGAATGCCTATCGCGAGTTGGCAAAGAAGTGACGAACCCAGATTGGCCGACAGATTAGGACCGCCGCCGCCATGGGCGCGTATTCTACCTCTTTGGGAGGATTTCGATGACAGTATTTCCTGCAACGACAACGGCTGCAATCCTCGCGGTGATAACGACTGCCTGCACCCAGCAGACGGCCCAGCAGCTCAACACCGCCAATGCCAACTCCCAGGTCTACATCGGCGCGCTGACCTGCAACGTCACCGGCAGCACCGGCTACGTCTTCGGCTCGAGCCGCGATCTCGGCTGCGTCTATCTCACCAAAGAGGGCCTTTCGCAGGCCTATGACGGCAAGATCCGCCGCTTCGGCCTCGACCTCGGCACCACCAAGCCCAGCCACGTGGTCTGGAAGGTCTACCAGCTCGGCGGCCTGGTCGGGGACAAGACCAGCGCCGATCCCAAGGTGATTGTCGGCAACTACGGCGGCGAGCAGGCCTCGGTGTCGGCCGGCGCCACTGCAGGCGGTAACTGGCTCTATGGCGGAAGCAACAACCAGATCGTCCTGCAGGCGACCCAGCTCCAGTCGTCGGGCGACGCCGGCTACAACCTGGCCTACGGCATCGCGGAAATTTCACTGACCTTGAGGAACTAGCCCCCAGGTCGCCCTTGCGTTGCAGCCCGTTGTGCCATACTCGGGCGGCGTAAGGAGATACGACACCCATGAAGATGATCGTCAAGGCCGCCGTCGCGGCAACCCTCGCCGCGGCCGTCGGAGGCTGCACCCAGACCATGAGCCAGTCGACGCCTCAGCAGCTCAACACCACCAACGCCAACTCCCGCATCTATATCGGCTCGCTGAGCTGCAATGTCGGCGGCAGCACCGGCTACATCCTGGCGTCGCGCAAGAGCCTCGACTGCGTGTTCCTCAGCAAGGACGGCACGCAGAGCGCGCAGTACACCGGCTCGATCGACAAGGTCGGCGTCGACATCGGCTACACCAAGGCCGTGCACACGATCTGGCGCGTCTATTCGCTGGGCTCCGACCGCGGCCCCAACAACCTGAGCGGCACCTATGTCGGCGAGCAGGGCACGGCAGCGGCCGGCACCCAGGCGGGCGGCAACTGGATCTACGGCGGTCCCAACGCCGAGGTCGGCATGCTGGCGTCGGGCATCATCCAGGACGCCGGCTACAATCTCGCGGCCGGCATTGCCGCGATGACCATCAAGCTCAAGCAGTAACGAAGGCTTACATCGTCGCCGGTTGCAGGCCGCAGCCGGCGACGGTGATGCGATGCATCAGCCGGCGCTCGCCGCTGTAGTCGTTGGCGGCGTAGTGCCAGGTCGCCCGGTTGTCCCAGAAGGCGATCGAGCCCTCGCGCCAGCGGAAGCGGCAGGTGAATTCCGGCCGCGATGCGTGGCGATAGAGATATTCCAACAGCGGCCGGCTGTCCTCGGCCGACCAGCCCTCGAAGCGCAAGGTGAACGCCGGATTGACGTAGAGCGACTTGCGGCCGCTCAACGGATGGCGGATCACCACCGGGTGCACGACGTCGTCACCCACCAGGTGATGGTTGCCGAAGCGGCTGGCGCCTTCGGGGTTGGCCGCATTGACGCCCTTGGCGCCGAAGATATGCGCCGAGCCGTGCACCGCCTTCATGCCTTCCAGGGTGTGCTGCAGGCCGGGCGATAGCGTCTCGAAGGCGCGGTACATGTTGGCGAACAGCGTGTCGCCGCCCTCCTCCGGCAGCTCGCGCGCCAGCAGGATCGAGCCCATCGCCGGCTCGGCGTCGTAGCTGTGGTCGGTGTGCCAGCCGCCGCCGATGTTGGTCTTCTGCTCGGGCTCCTTGCGCACTTCGGCGATCTCGGGATAGCCCTCCACCGCCTTGAAGAAACGGTTGACGTCGATCGGCGCCCAGCGGCGCGCGAACTCGAGGTGCTGCTCGGGCGTGAGCTTCTGGTCGCGGAAGAAGATGACGCCATGCTCGGCGAAGGCCGCCTGGACCTCGTCCCATTGGCGATTGCTCATCGCCTTGACGTCGACGCCCAAAACCTCGGCACCGCAGCCGCCCGTGAGTTTCTGCACCTGGACCGTTTCGTAAGCCATGACCCTACCTCCCGGGTGGAGATTAACGAGTTTGCACACCGAGGAGCAACAGCACCACCGACAAGGTGAAGACGCTTGCGCCCGTCGAAATGACCACCGCGTTGGTCGCGAGCCCAACACCCGTCCGGTAGAGCTGCGCCACCAGGTAGACGTTGGCGCCCGCCGGCAGGGCGGCATTCAGGGTCGCCACGGTGAGCCACAGCGGATCGAGGGTGAAGAGATAGCGCCCGGCCGCCCAGACCATCAGCGGCATGACGGCGAGCTTCACGGCAGTTGCAACGGCGGCTGGCTGCCAATGCTCCTTCAGCCCGACATGGGCGAGCGACGCGCCGGCCATGATCAGCCCACAGGGCGGCGCCGCCAGCGCCAAGGCCTGCAGGACCTTGTCGATCACGACCGGCATGCCGAGACCCGGGATCAACGCGGTCAGCTCGGCCCAGGCGAGCCCGGCGAAGATCGAGGGGATCACCGGATGCTTCATCATCATCAGCGCCGCACCGCCCAGCTTGGCGAGCAGGCGGCCGCCACTGCCGCCACCGGAACCGATCTCCAGCAGGAACGAGCAGAGCGTCAGCATGACCAGCGAGTTGATGCTGATGATCATCAGGAGCGGCACCAGGCCCGCTTCGCCGAAGGCGTAGGTGATGAAGGGGATGCCGATGCCGACGCCGTTGGAGAAGGTGGCGGACAGCGCGAACACCGCCTGGTCGCCAAGCTTCATGCCGAGCGCGCGGCCAAGCGGTATCAACAGGAAATAGAGCAGGAGGCCCGTGCCGAAGAACACGACGATGATGTCGGGCTCGAGCGCCTCGAGCCGCACCTTGGCCATCGAGCGGAACAGCAGTGCGGGGAACAGCGAATAGAAGGCGACCTGGGTCAGCCCGCGCAGGCCATCGGCCGTGAGCAGCCAGCGACCGAGCGCCCAGCCGACCGCAACCGTGCCGAAGACCGGCACGATGATGTCGATGATGGCGCTCATGCCGGAGCGCGGACCTCCAGGTCCGCATTCATGAGCTATGAGCGGACCTGGAGGTCCGCGCTCCGAATGAGGACGCCCTCACGCCGCCATGGCGAGGTTGCTGTAGCGCGTCAGGTGATGCTGCTGGTTGCCGAACATCAGGTCGATCATGGTCAGCCGCTTGAAGTAGTGGCTGACCGAGAGCTCGTCGGTGACGCCCATGCCGCCGTGCATCTGCACCGCGCTCTGGCCGCAGAACTTGCCCGACTTGCCGATCTGCACCTTGGCGCCCGAGGCCGCCTTGCGGCGCACGACCGAGTCCTTGTCGTCGATCTTGAGTGAGGCCATCAAGGTCATCGAGCGCGCTTCCTGGGCGTTGGTGAAGCAGTCGACCATGCGGTGCTGCAGCACCTGGAACTTGCCGATCGGCACGCCGAACTGCTTGCGCGTCTTGATGTATTCCAGGGTCGCCGCGTTGATCGCGTCCATGCAGCCGGTGGCCTCGGCGCACAGCGCCACGATGGCATGATCGACGGCATCCTCGACGACGCCGAAGGCGTCATCGACCTTGCCCAGCACCGCATCGGCGCCGACCGAGACCTTGTCGAAGGTGAGCTCCGAGGCGCGCAGCGCGTCCTGGGTCGGGTAGTCGCGACGGGTGATGCCCTTGGCCTTGGCGTCGACCACGAACAGCGTCAGCCCCTTCTCCTCGCGCGCGCTGCCCGAGGTGCGGGCGAGCACGATGATGTGGTCGGCCGACGGCGCGTTGTAGACGACACCCTTGTGGCCCGACAGCGACCAGCCATTGCCTTCCTTGGTCGCCTTGAGCGAGACGTCGGCGAGGTTGTAGCGCGACTGGCGCTCCAGCCAGGCGAAGGCGAACTGCTTCTTGCCCTCGATCATGGGCGGGAGCAGCGCCTCCTTCTGGGCCTTGGAGCCCGCCTTGGCGATCATGCCGCCACCCAGCACGACGGTCGGCAGGAAGGGCTCGAGCACCAAGCCTTTGCCGAACTGCTCCATGACGATCATGGTCTCGATCGGCCCACCGCCGTAGCCGCCATCCTCTTCGGAGAAGGCCATGCCGAGCCAGCCGAGCTCGGCCATCTGCGCCCAGTTCTCCGTTAGCCAGCCCTTCTCGGTGGCGGCGATCTTGCGCCGGTTCTCGAAGGCATACTTGTCGCGAACGAAGCGCTCGGCAGCATCCTGTAGCTGCTTCTGTTCGTCGGAAAGGGACAGGTCCATTTGTTCTTCCTCCAAAATCTCGGTGTCATCCCGAGCGCAGCGAGGGACCTTTACTGTTGCCTAAAGGCCCCTCGCTACGCTCGGGGTGACAGTGTGCGTTTATAGCCCGAGGACCATCTTCGACACGATGTTCTTCTGAATTTCGTTGCTGCCGCCGTAAATGCTCGTCTTGCGAAAATTGAAGTAACGCGGCGCGGCGGGCGGCGCATGGTCGGGCCCGACCGGCGTCTCATTGGTGTCCTGGAACAGCATGCCGGGCTGGTAGGGCGCGGCATACTCGCCCACCGCCTCCATGGTGAGCTCGGTGATGCGCTGCTGGATCTCCGAGCCCCGGATCTTGAGGCTAGAAACCTCCGGCCCCGGCGCGCCGCCCAGCGCCATGGTCGAGAGCGCCCGAAGCTCGCTCATCTCCAGCGCCTGGACCTGCAGGTCGAGGTCGGCGATCTGCGCCGTGAACGCCGGATCGTCGGCCAAGGTGGCGCCGTTCGCTGGCTCGGCGCGGGCGATGTCGCGCAGCGAGCGCACGCCGCGCTTGGAGGACGGCACCTCGGCGATGCCCAGCCGCTCGTTGGCCAGCAGGAACTTGGCGCAGGTCCAGCCCTCGCCTTCCTTGCCGATGCGATTGGCGACCGGGACCTTCACGTTGTCGAGGAACACGTCGTTCACGTGATGGGCGCCGTCGAGCATGACGATCGGCCGTACCGTGACGCCGGGCGTCTTCATGTCGATCAGCAGGAAGGAAATGCCCTCCTGTGCCTTGGCCTCGGGACTGGTGCGCACCAGGCAGAAGATCCAGTCGCCCCAATGGGCAAACGAGGTCCAGGTCTTCTGGCCATTGACGATGTAATGGTCGCCTTCACGCACCGCCTTGGTGCGCAAGGATGCGAGATCGGAGCCGGCGCCCGGCTCGGAATAGCCCTGGCACCACGACACCTCGGAGCTGCGGATGCCGGGCAGGAAGCGTTCCTTCTGCTCGTCGCTGCCGAAGGTGTAGATGACCGGCCCGACCATCTTGGGGCCGAACGGGATGATGCGCGGCGCGCCCTCTTCCGCGAGCACGTTCTCGAACAGGAAGCGCTGCGTCACGTCCCAGCCCGGGCCGCCGTACTTCTTGGGCCAGGTGTAGGCGAGCCAGCCCTGGCGGCCGAGCGCCTTCTGCCACTGGATGTGATCGTCCTTGTCGTAGTGCTTGCCGGAGAAGGTCTTGGCCTTGGTGGCCGGCGACAGGTTGGCGCGGGCGAAGGCGCGGACGTCGTCGGCGAACGCCTTGTGTTCGGGTTTGAGCGCTAAATCCATTTCATTCTCTTACCGGAGCGCGGGCCTCCGGCCCGCTCATGATCATAAGTGCGGGCCGGAGGCCCGCGCTCCCTTAAAGCCCAAGAACCATCTTGCTGATGATCCCTTTCTGGATCTCGTTGCTGCCGCCGTAGATCGTGGTCTTGCGCGTGTTGAAGTAGCGCGGCGCCGCGAGATGCGCGTAGGCCGGCCCGACCGGCTCCTCGTTCGAGCCCTGCCACAGCAGGCCCGGCAGGTACGGCGCGGCGTACTCGCCGACCGCCTCCATGGTGAGCTCGGTGATGCGCTGCTGGATCTCCGAGCCCCTGACTTTCAGGCCCGACACTTCCGGCCCGGGCTGCCCGCCATGCGCCATGCTCGAGAGCACGCGCAGCTCGGTGTATTCCAATGCCGTCACCTGGATTTCGAGATCAGCGATCTTCTCGGCGAAGCTCTGGTTCTCGATCAGCGGCTTGCCGTTGTCCTGCTCGGCGCGGGCGATGTCTTTCAACGCCGCGACGCCGCGCTTGGACTGCGGCACGGCGGCGATGCCCAGCCGCTCGTTGGCCAGCAGGAACTTGGCGCAGGTCCAGCCCTCGTTTTCCTTGCCGATGAGGTTGGTGAGCGGGACCTTGACGTTATCGAAGAACACCTCGTTCACCTCGTGGCCGCCGTCGGCCATGATGATGGGCTTCACGGTGATGCCCGGCGTCTTCATGTCGATCAGCAGGAAGGAGATGCCCTCCTGCGGCTTGGCCTTGGGATCGGTGCGCACCAGGCAGAAGATCCAGTCGGCCCAGTGGCCCATCGTGTTCCAGGTCTTCGAGCCGTTGACGATGTAGTGATCGCCCTGCTTCTCCGCCTTGGTCCGCAGGCTCGCAAGATCGGAGCCCGAGCCCGGCTCGGAATAGCCCTGGCACCACCACACGGTGCTCTTGCGGATCGGCTCGAGGTACTTGGCCTTCTGTTCGTCGTTGCCGAAGGTGTAGATCACCGGCCCGACCATCTTGGTGCCGAACGGGATGATGCCCGGCGCATATTCCTCGGCGCAGATATTCTCGAAGATGTAGCGCTCGGCCGGCGTGAAGCCCGGCCCGCCATGCTTCTTGGGCCAGGTGTAGACCAACCAGCCCTGCTTCCCGAGCGCCTGCTGCCAGCGCATGTAGTCGTCGCGAATCAGGTGCTTGCCGTTCTTGACCTTGTCGCGGATGTCGGTTGCTAAGTTGGCGCGCACGAAGGCGCGGACTTCATCGGAAAATTTCTGCTCTTCAGGTGTGAAAGCAAGGTCCATGCAACCCTCCCGGATAGGGCCTTCGTTTGCGCCGGAGTTTAGCCGCGAGGCCGGTCGGGACAAGCGCAACGATCTCGGATCGCGGCTTGAGCCGCCGCGAAGCGGAACAACTTTACGTGGATTTTTTCTGCGTCATAGGCCGATGGCTTGGCGGAAAAAAGCCGTCCAAGCGCGTCATGTCGACCGGCGGCGAGGGATCGGGCTGCCGCGACTGCAGCATCCCCATCGTGTCATCGATCCAGCGATCGAGGACCGGCAAGCGGGCGGACAGGCTTGCTTCGCTGGCTGCACGCTTGTTGTGAAGCAGCTCCGCCAGGGCTTCACGCACGTCCGATGCAATCGAAGCGGCGTCGACGAGGTCGAAGAAACGCATCGGGATGGGATCGCAACGCTCCAGAAGGACCAGGCAGGCCAGCAATGGCCGAACGGCATAGAAATACTTCTTCTGCCGCACCGTCTCGCCGCCGAGATAAGCGCGACGTTGCCCTTTGGCCATGCTGAAGTAATGGCGGTAGGCCTTCGTCGGATCGAAGGCTGCCAGGGCAGCGTCACGAAAGCCTTGCGCCAACGGGCGCTCGACGTAGCAGATCGGCGACGACAGCCATTCGAACAGGACGGGATTGCTCTTGCCAGCAAGGCGCAAGGCTTTGCGGATATCCCAGCCGTTGACGTCGTAGACGCCGTCGACTGGCGTTTCGATGACGTCGCGCTGCTCGATGAGCGACAGGTACCAGTTTTGCGGATGGACATAGAGGAAGCGCACGTCGTAGTCGCTGTCTTCAGACGCGAAATCCCACGCCCGACTACCGGATTCGCAGGCGTAGAATACCTCGACGCCGAATCTGCGCTCGATATCGGCAAGTCTCTTGTCGATCTGTTGCCGAACATCGACGGGAATGACCGCATCCATGGCGATCATCTTACGATGACGCGACCTCCTGCGACATCATCCTAGGTCAGCTGAATCTCGAGGTCGGACTTCTTGGCGTAGCTCTCCGGTGAAAGGGCGAAGGCCAGGCCGCGCCAATCGAAGTCGTGTCGTTCCATCCTGAGCCGGTTGTCGCGGGCGATGTCCCGGAACAGGCGGAGTGCCGCGACATCGTCCATGGCCGCCGTATCGAGCCCGAGATGTCGAGCCAGCAGCGTGCACCGCAGGCCGCGTGCGACCTGGGCATCCCAGATCGACGCATTCATCTCGGTATGGCCGGCCAGCGAGAAGGGATGCAGGTTGCAGGAGCCCACGGTCGCCCAGACATCGTCGATCAGCATCATCTTGGCGTGCACGTAGGCGGCGCGGCGCGCGCCGTCGCGATGCTCGGCCAGCCCTGCCATCGTGAAATTCTCGTGACGGCCGAGCTTTTCGATGCCCCAGAACCGCGCCGCCTGCCCGGGATCGTGGCGCGCCGCGTAGACGTACTGTTCGGCAATCGCCGGCACGAGCAAGACGACATCGACGCCGCGTTCGACGGCAGCCAGCAGATGACGAGCGACCTCAGGCATCGGGATGGCCTGATTCTGGAGGTAGATGATGCGGCGCGCCGCGTCGATCGCGCGCTGGTACTGCTCCAGGATCGACCGCTCGACGCGCGCGGCAATGTAGCGACTGGGATCGAGCATGCGCTGGATCTGCACCGTGCTCGGCCCGCACGCCTCGCCGGCACGACCGGCATAGGGCAGCTCGTCGCTCGCGTCGCACATCCAATTGCCGTCCGGCGCATGGCGCTCGCTGGCCTCGTTCCAACGCTCGACGAAATTGTGGCGCACGTCCGTCGCCGACGGCCCGGTCACTTCGACATAGACGTCGTGCAGCCGCATGGCGACGCTGGTGAGGTTGAGGCCGCCCACGAAGGAGGTCTCCGACGGCTGGCCGGCATCGATCACCCAGCTCTTCTGATGCTGACAGAACACCGTCGCCGCCCTGTCCCACCGGATCTTGAAGCGTGACCCGCGCTTGGCGAGCAGCGTGCGCTGCTCCGCCGAGCCGCCGAACATGCGAGGACTGGGCGCAGTCTCAGGATTGGGACGCCAAATCAGGAGCCGCACGTCGACGCCGCGCGCGACGGCCCGGTCGAGCACGTCGAACAACGGCTCCTGCCCGTCAGGGACGAGGAAGTCGTCGGAGTAGAAGGCCACGGTCAGCCAGACGCTGTGACGGGCGTTGGCGATCGCTTCGCCGATGCGCTGCATGATCTGCGGCCCGTCGATGAAGGCGCGCACGCGGTTGCCGGGCCGCGCCGGATAAGGGCCCGACGTCGTGCCGGGAATGTAGGAACCGTCGACTTCCGTCACGAGGCCATCGGGGCCGGCACGATCAGGGCCTTGTCGGCCTTCAACTTGGCGATCTCCGCGTCGCTGACGCCCGCCTCACGCAGCACCTCCTCGCCATCGCCGCCGATGCGCGGGGCGTGGCGGCGGAACTCGACCTTGGTCTTCTCGAAGTCGAGCGGGCTGGCAAAGGTCGTGATCGGCCCTTCCGTGGGATGCTCGCGCTCGGTGAAGAAGCCGGTCGCCTTGAGATGCGGATCGTCCAGAAGCTCCTCGAGGGTGCGCACGGGCATCGCCGGGATGTCGGCCTTGTCGAACGCTTCCAGCCATTCCTCGGTCGGGCGATGCTCCAGCAGCGAGGCCAGCACCTGGTAGAGTTCGCTGAAATTCTTGGCGCGCTCGTTGCGGTCGATGAAGCGCTGCTCCTTGCAGAGGTCGGGGCGGCCGGCGAGCTCGAAGAAGGTCAGCCAGTGCGCGTCGGTGTAGGGCAGCGCGCAGATGTAGCCATCCTTGGTTTTGAAGGGATGGCGGAACTTGTTGATGATGCGGTCGTAGCCCATGGCGCCGCGCTCGGGCGTCCACGTGGCGCCGAACAGGTGCTCGGTCAGCCAGAACGAGGCCAGGGTCTCGAGCATCGGCACCTCGATCATCTGGCCCTCGCCGGTCTTCTGGCGGTGATAGAGCGCGCCCAGCACGGCGATGCAGAGATGCAGGCCCGTGGTCTTGTCCGCGATCAGGCTCGGCATGAAACGCGGCGGCAGGCCGTCGACACGCGACTGCAGCGAGGCAGCGCCACTCACGCCCTGCACCAGGTCGTCAAAGGCAGGCTTGTGGCCGTACGGACCCTTGCGCGCATAGCCCAGCGAATAGGCATAGATGATCGCAGGATTGACCTTCTTCAGGTCCTCGTAGCCCAGGGCCAGGCGCTCGATGGCCTGCGGCCGGCTGTTATGGATGAAGAGGTCGGCCGTCTTGACCAGCTCCTTCAGGACGGCGCAGGCCGCGGGCTTCTTGAGATCGAGGCAGAGCGATCGCTTGTTGCGGTTGGCCGCCATGTAGATCGGGCCCATGCTCTTGTCGCGGCCCATCGATCCGCCCGACACGCGCAAGAGGTCGCCCTCCGGCGGCTCGACCTTGATCACGTCGGCGCCCATGTCGGCCAGGTGCTGCGTGGCGAACGGCCCCAGCAGCACGGCCGTCAGATCGATCACCCGCACGCCCTGAAGCGGTCCCGGCATGTCCGTCCTCTCGATTGGCTTTGCCGTGACCTAGCATACCGCCGGCGCGAGCGAGCGAAACAAATGCCGATCGGGCTCGCTGCTCAGAACTTCAGCCTGCGCTTCGGCGATCTATCCGACGATGAGGGGCACGCTGCCGACAACGACCACGAGCTGGACGGCGTTGGCCAGCATGCCTTTGACGTGCAAGGCGCGAAGCCGCGGTACCGCCGTGGCGACGCCGGCCGCCCTCGCCTGCAACTCGGCGTCAATCCGTTGCAGAAACCAGCGCCGGGCCAGGGTCGCAAAGATCGCGACCGCGACCGCGCCGACGGCAAAGCCCGGCCGGCCCGCCACGGCGAAGCCCACCGTCGAGACCACTCCGGCAACGCCCATCACCAGGAAGTAGCCGTTGAACAGGCCGCGCAGCAGCTGCGTGACTTCCGGAATCTCCAGCCCGACCAGCAGAAAGGTCAGCGACGACAGCAAGAACGCGACCATGGGCAACAGCAGGATCACGGCGGCGTAAAGGGCAAGGGCATCAGGCGGCATGAACGTAACCTCGCGGGCGCGACGAGAGATTATCCGCAGCGTCGATCGTCGTCTCCATTGGACGTTGGTCGAATTTCCCCAATGAAGGCCTACCGGACGTGGTCCAGAACCACCTCGCGCTTTGGCCCGAGATGACAGCAGCAATTCCGCTGTTGGCGTGGTAGTCGGATCGGCCATCGCGAGGAGCTGAGTTGCAGGATGCCCGGAGCGCTTGAAGGTCTGCTGGTGATCAGCGTGGAGCAGGCTGTGGCCGCGCCCTATTGCGCGGCTCGCCTGGCGGACGCAGGCGCGCGCGTGATCAAGATCGAGCGGCCGGAAGGCGATTTCGCCCGTGCCTACGATGCCTACGTGCACGGCCAGTCGAGCTATTTCGTCTGGCTGAACCGCGGCAAACAGTCGGTGACGCTCGACTTCAAGGACCGAGACGATCTCGCGCTGCTGCACCGCATGATCGCCCGGGCCGATGTGCTGATCCAGAATCTGGCGCCGGGCGCGGCCGACCGTGCGGGCTTCGGCTCGGCCGCTATGCGGACCAAGAACAAGCGGCTGATCACGGTCGACATCTCGGGCTACGGCGACCACGGTCCGTACAAGAACCGGCGCGCCTATGATCTGCTGGTGCAGGCGGAGAGCGGCCTTGCTTCGATCACCGGAACGGCAGAGGCGCCGGGACGTGTCGGCGTCTCGGCGACCGACATCGGCACCGGCATGTACGCGCACGCCGCGGTGTTGGAGGCGCTGCTGGCACGCCAGAAGACCGGCGAGGGTCGTGCGATCTCGGTGTCGCTCTTCTCCTCGATGGCCGAGTGGATGACCGTGCCCCTGCTCGCCCGCGACTATGCGGCCTATGAATGGCCGCGGCTCGGGCTCACCCATCCCTTCATCGCGCCCTATGGCGTCTATCAGACCGCCGACAAGGTGCCTGTCCTGATCTCGATCCAGAACGACCGCGAGTTCGAGCGGCTGTGCCACGGCGTGCTCGACCGGCCAGGTCTCGAGAAGGATCCCGACTACGCCACCAACAAGGCGCGCAACGCGCGGCGCGACGACACCAACGCCATCGTCCAGAAGAGTTTCGGCAGCCAGGGCTTCGCCGAGCTTGCCGCCCGCCTCGATGCCGCGCAGATCGCCTGGGCGCGCGTGAGCTCGGTCGACGACCTCTCGAGCCATCCGCAGCTTCGCCGCGTCGGCTTCGGCACGGCGAGCGGCGAGGTCTCGATGCCGGCGCTGGCCGCCTCGTGGAACGGCGAGCCCGAACGGCTGGGCGAGGTGCCAACCGTGGGCCAGCATTCGGACGAGGTGCGGCGCGAGTTCGCCGCCTGATGGCGCGCCGCTGATGCCGGCGCTGTTGTCATCCCGAGCGCAGCGAGGGACCTTTGCGAGGCCGAAAGGTCCCTCGCTGCGCTCGGGATGACAATGTTGCTTGCCTTGCCACTCTGATGCTGCGCCTCGTCACTGCCGTCAGGCTTTCGAGCTACGGCGCGGCGTACTTCTTCGCCGCCGGTGCCTTCATGAGCTACTGGCCGGTGTGGCTGCGCGACCGCGGAGTCGAGGACGCCGAGATCGGCACCCTGTTCATGAGCCGCCAGATCATGAGCGTCGCATCGACGCTCATGATCGGCTGGCTGGCGCATCGCATCGGCGGCACGCGCGGCCTCATCCTGGCCCTGGCGAGCGCGGCCGTCCTGCTGGTGGTCGGCTACCAGTTCTCCCACGGCTTCCTCGCCATCCTCCTGGTCAGCCTGGTGTGGGGCGCGGTGTGGGCGCCGACCATGGCGCTCTATGACGGCGTCCTGGTGACCGAGACCAAGGCGCGCGGCTTCAACTACGGCAGCCTTCGCGTCTGGAGCTCGGTGGCTTTCATCCTGGGGGTCGTGATCTGCGGCGCGGCCGTCGACCGCAACGGTCCATCCTGGGTGCTCTATGTCGGTTTCGTCGGCATCGTGCTGCTCGTGCCATTCGCGCTGCTGCTGCCGCCGGCTGAATCGCACCAGCGGGACGCGGCGAAGCATGCGCCGTTCGGCATCCGCGACCTGCTGACCTCGCGCCCCTTCCTGCTGTTCATGATTGCCACCGGCTTTTGCCAGGCAAGCCACGCGGTGTTGTACAGCTTCGGCACGCTGACCTGGCGCGCCGCCGGCATCGACGACGTCACCATCAGCCTGTTGTGGGGCCTGAGCGTCGCCGTCGAGATCGTGCTGATGCTCTTCAGCGGCCACCTGCTGGCGAGGCTGGGCGTCTGCGGCATGATCGGCCTGGCACTCGGCTGCGGCATGGTGCGCTGGCTCGGCATGGCCTTCACGACCGAGCTGTGGGCGTTGGTGCTGCTGCAGGCACTGCATGCCGGCAGCTTTGCCGCCTGCCATCTCGGCGCCATGGCCTTCATCCAGCGCGCATTGCCGGCGTCGGGCGCGGCCTTGGGCCAGAGCGTCTACTACGCGATCGGCACGGGGGCCGCGCAGGCCGTCATCTTCCAGATCGCCGGCGTGCTCTACGGCGAATTCGGACAGAAGGCGTTTCTCGGCATGTTCGTCGTCAGCGCCATCGGCATGGCGGCGCTCGTGACGCTGGCGCGGGTTTGGAAAGGCAACGTGCTGGTCGGAGTGCTGGAAGCTAAGCCTGCGGCGTTTCAGCCGGCTCGGTAGCGCCCATCGACGGGCGCTGCGCCACGACATCGTACCAAGCCGCCAATTTCGGCGCGACGCCACGCCACTCGTTGCCGTACCGCCAGCTCTCGTAGCCGCAGGCGACGGCGATCGTGATCTGGGCGAGATCGAACGTGGCGCCGAACTGCGGCACACGTTTCTCCAGGGTGGCAAAACACCGGAGCTCCCGATCCCGCATCTTGCCGATGAAGTCGTTCGAGCGCTCGTGTTCGGAGCGCAGCAGTTCGGCTCGCCGCGAGATGTGCGCTTCGATGATGGCACAGGCGACCGACATGTCCGCCAGCACCCGCCAGCGTGGCGCGCCCTCTTGCGCCAACAGGCGAAAGCCGCCGAGCTCGCCGTTGATATAGTCGCAGATCGAATGGGAGTCGGTCAGGGTGAAGGCCGCCGTGACCAACGCGGGAATACGCACGACAGGCGTCGCCTCGAGGAAGTCGGGCCTGTGCTCGACGGCCCGGGTCGCCCACTTGTGCGACCACTTGGTCTGCACGAACTCGAAACGGTCCTCGATCCCCAATTCGAGGATCGTGACCCGGACTCTCCTGACCCAGGGGGAGGCGGGCGTAACGTAGAGGCGCACGGCAATTCTCCTGTTACGACTCCGGCACGCCACCAGGTGTCGGGCGTGATGCCCAAAGCCGCGTAGCGCCGTTATCGTTCGTAAGCATCCGTTCTCATGAAGTTGTGGTCCTCGCGAGAGGGCATACAACAAATGCGGGCAACGCGAATCTTATGTTCGTTTTCCACCTTAGGGCCTGTGACGGAATAAACGAATCGGATAGTGCGGAACAACGCAGGGAAAGAATCGAGGAAGAGAAGGCGCCGGGCGAGATACGCTTTATATTGTGGGAGTGCTCGACGTCGACGCCATTCGTAT
>JAKFVH010000133.1 GCA_021732285.1 Reyranella sp.
TCCCGACGGTTCTGCAAGAATTCACCCGACGTCATGGTTCAAGTCCCGGCTGCATGACCAACCTGTACCGTTTGGCCGACCAAAAGGCCCGGCGCCGCATTGTCTCATTCGACCGGCGGGAACTTTCCCGGCTTCTCAATCTCTACAGCATGCGAGTCGCCTCGGGCGAATGGCGCGACTACGCCATCGATTTCCGGCCCGGCATGGCGATCTTCTCGATCTTCCGCCACACCGCCGAGCAGCCTCTGTTCGCCATCGCCAAGGTCCCCGGCACCAGCCAGGGCGGCTATGTGGTCTACAACGGCGCGCGCAAGCTGGCGCACGGCGAGTCGCTGGAAGACGTGCTCACCATCTTCGAGCGCAAGATCAGGCTGCTGACGGGATAACCCTATTTGTTGTTGGTCGTGGCGGCGCCAATGCCCGCGCCCACGGCCGTGCCGACCAGCACCGGCGCCAGCAGCGGCCAGCCGGCCACCGCACCGATCGCCAGGCCCGTGCCGGCGCCTATGCCGCCGCCCGTGACGGCACGTTGTCCCCAGGTATCGCCGCACGCCGACAGGGTCAGGACGAGCGGCAGGGCAATGACAGCAATGAACTTGGTTTTCATGACACGACCTTAAAAGAAGGGTGGCAGCCGGTCTGGGGCCGGCCCTAATCAGTTCATATATCGTGTTAGGAAAGCCGACCAATGTGTTGAATTAGTGACAATTTCTGGTCACACTACGGCAGGGGCGGCCTAGTCTTGCTCTTCCGGACCGCGCGCGTCCTCGCGCGCTCATGAGGCGCGCGCGGACGCGCGCGGTCCGGAAGACCCTAAAAAGCCTGGTCGTACTGTTCCGGCTTGAAGCCGACCAAAAGCTTGCCGCCGGCCTCGAGGACGGGTCGCTTGATCATCGACGGTTGCGCCATCATCAGCGTGATCGCCTTCTTCTCGCTGAGGCCTTCCTTGTCCTTGTCGGGCAGCTTGCGGAAGGTCGTGCCGGCGCGGTTGAGCAGCGTCTCCCAGCCGACCTTGCCGGCCCAGCCTTCGAGACGGCCGCGCTCGATGCCGGCCGACTTGTAGTCGTGGAAATCGTAGGCGACGCCCCTCTTGTCCAGCCAGGCGCGCGCCTTCTTCATCGTGTCACAATTCTTGATGCCATAGATCGTGACCGCCATGTGCCCCTCGAAAAAACTGCCGCGCCGTGTCGGACGGTGGATAGCCCGTTCGTCCTTGGACCAGCAACGTGATTGCCCCCAAGGAGAAAACAGATGTCCGCCGATCGCGAGCTTGTGCTCACCCGCCTGATCAATGCGCCACGCGAGAAGGTCTACCGCGCCTGGACCGAGCCTGAGATCCTGAAGCAGTGGTTCGCGCCCCTGCCCTACACCACGCCCGTTGCCGAGCTCGACGTGCGGCCGGGCGGCGCCAACCTGATCGTCATGCGCGGCCCCGACGGCAAGGACATGCCCAATCGCGGCGTCTATCTCGAGGTCGTGCCCAACGAGCGCCTGGTCTTCACCGACGCTTACGTGAGGGCCTGGGAGCCGTCGGAGAAGCCGTTCATGACGGTGATCCTCACCTTCGAGGACGAAGGCGGCAAAACGCGCTACACCGCGCGCGTGCGCCACTGGACGGTGGCCGATCGGGAGGCCCACGAGAAGATGGGTTTTCACGGGGGCTGGGGCCTCTGCACCGACCAGCTCGAAGCCCTGGTTATAAAGACATGAGGCGCCACGCTCTGAAGGGAGGATGACATGCCGAACAACTTCGTCTGGTACGAGCTCATGACGTCCGACGCCAAGGCGGCGGAGACCTTCTACGGCAAGGTCGTGGGTTGGAAGGCCCAGGACTCCGGCCAGGCCGGCATGGACTACACGCTCCTGCTGGCCGGCGAGTCACCCATCGCCGGCCTGATGACGCTCCCCAAGGAAGCCTGCGACGCCGGCGCCCGGCCAGGCTGGGTCGGCTATGTCGGCGTCAGCGACGTCGACGCCTATGCCGGTCGCGTCACCAAGGCCGGCGGCGCGGTGCACATGCCGCCGACCGACATCCCCAACATCGGCCGCTTCGCCATGGTCGCCGATCCGCAGGGTGCCGCGTTCAACCTCTTCAAGCCGCTGTCGGACATGCCGCCGCCGCCGGCTGATCCCGCGACGCCGGGCAAGATCGGCTGGCACGAGTTGATGGCGGCCGACGGCGAGAAGGCCTTCGCCTTCTATGCCGACCTGTTCGGCTGGACCAAGGACGAGGCGCTCGACATGGGTGCGATGGGCCGATACCAGCTCTTCGCCGCCGGTGGTTCTGCGATCGGCGGCATGATGACCAAGCCCGCCGCGGTGCCGGCGCCGTTCTGGAGCTACTACTTCCGCGTCGACGCCATCGGCGCGGCACTCGACCGCCTGAAGAAAGAAGGCGGCCAGGTCATCAACGGCCCGATGGAAGTGCCGGGCGACGACTGGATCGTGCAGGGCATCGACCCGCAGGGCGCGATGTTCTCGCTGGTCAGCCACAAGGCATGAGGGTTCCCGTCGAGACTTCCTGCACTCGTTAAGGCTGTCGGCCTGTGCCCGTTTCCAATAGCCTGCGCTCTCGGGGCGTCTATTGGGGGACAAGGCAATGAGCGTGACCAGCGTCGATCCGAAGGCCGCAGCGGGCACGGCTGACGATGACGGCGACCGCAAGAACGGCGGCCGGTTGTGGATCATGAGCGCAATCGTGGCCGGCGCGGCGGTGCTGGCAGGCTTCTATGGCATCGACGCCTATTCCGCCGGCACCAACGTCGCCGTCGCGACATCGAGCGACAATTCCAAGGACTTCGAGACGGTGTTCCGCGATCTCCTGAAGCAGCGCTCTCTCGTCATGAGCATGGCGGCCGACGTGCTGCTGCAGGACACCACCACGATGGAAGCCTTCGCGCGCAAGGATCGGGCGACCCTGGTGGCGCGCATGGAGCCGTTCTTCGAGCAGCTCAAGAAGACCCATAGCGTCGAGCAGCTCAATTTCTGGCTGCCGCCGGCCACGATCTACTATCGCGCCGGCCAGCCCAACGACTCCGGCGCCGACGTCTCGAAGTACCGCCGGACCGTTGTGGCCGCCAATGAACGCCGCCAGCCCGTGATCGCCGTCGAGACCGGCATCGGCGGCCGCGTCGACGTCCGCGCCATCATGCCGATCACGGTCGACGGCAAGTTCGCAGGCTCCCTCGAGTTCGCCAGCAACCTCGACGTGCCGCTCGAGCGCGCCAGCGCCACCGCCGAGGTGAAATGGGCGATCGGTATCAGCAGGGAGGTGTCCGAGCGCGTCGACCGTCCCGTCGATAGCCGCGTCGATGTGTGGCAGAAGGACGACGTCTTCTATCTCTTCTCCGACCCGCAGACCGCGCAGTTCATGCGTTCGATCAGCTTCGATCCGAACGCCAAGAGCTATACGCTCGCCACCGACAAGCGCCGCCATACGATCTTCGTGCGCACCTTCCCGGTGATCGATTTCGGCGGCACGCCGTCCATCATCGTCGCCACCGTCGACAATCTCACCGACGACTTCGCCGACGTCCTGCAAGCGGTGCTGATCAAGGCGGTCATCCTGTTCGTCGTGCTGGCGGCGATCGGCCTCTACGCCTACGTGAAGTTCGGCCAGATCCGCGCCCGCCTGACCGGGATGGTCGGCAGCCAGCGGCGCGAGCTCGCCCAGCAGGTCGCCGTGGGCCAGGCAGCTCTGGCCAAGCTCAAGGACGTCGACCTGATCAAGCGCGGCTTCTTCACCAACCTCGTCGCCGCCATCAACGAGCCATTGCAGGCGGTCACCGGCCAGCTCGCGACACTGGCGCCGGCGGTGGCCAAGGCCGATCCCGGCGTCGCCGGCCGCCTCGCCTTCGTGACGGGCGAGACAGCGCGGCTGAGCCGCCTGGTCGGCGACTATCAGCAGGTCGAGCTGTTCCGCCAGAAGCTCGTGAAGGCGGATACAGCGCCGGTCAGCCTCGCGGCCGTGGCGGGTCAGGTGGTCGAGGACGATCTCGTCGCCTATCGCCGTTTGCCGCAATTCTCGGTCTCGTCGACCGTGCACGCCGACCTCGCCCCGGCACGCGCCGACGCCGACCTGCTGCGCCGGGCCATCGCCAGCATCATCGCCCTGGCCGCCCAGCGCTCGGGCCAGGGCGCGGTGACGATTGCGGCGAAGCAGGATAGCGAGCAGTGGCTGGTGCTCACCATCACCGGCTCGGCCTTCTCCGGTGCCGCCCAGCCGAGCGATGCCATGCTCGATGAATCCCGCCAGTTCATGGCGCGGCTTGCCGCGGCCGACACCATCGACGCCGCGGGCGGCGAGCTGGTGGGCCTCGTGCTCGCCCGCGTCATCGTGGAGTTCTATGGCGGCTCGCTCGCCGTCTCTGCCGGCGAGCCCGGTTTCATCGTCCGCTTGCCGGCGGCAGTCTAGGAGGGCGTCATGTCTGACGGCGCGATGAAGGTCTACGGCCGGCTGGCGATGGTCATCGCCGCCCTGGTCGTGCTGGTGGTCCTCGACCGGCTGTTCACCGGTCCCCTGGCGCTGGTCTCGGGCCTTTCCGAGGTCACGCTGACGCAATGGGTGGTGGGCGCGCTCTGCCTCGCCATCACGCTGATGCTGGCCCGCATCATCAAGCGCGAGATCATCCACGGCTGGCTCGAGCGGCGCTCGGCCAAGGAGGTGCCGCCGCTGATCGGCAGCCTGGTCTCGGGGCTGGTGATCTTCGTCGGCATCTGCCTGATCCTGGCCTTCGTCTTCCAGCGCGACGTCACCGCCCTGGTGGCGACCGGCGGCGCCTCGCTGATGATCCTGGGCATCGCTTTGCGCGACGTCATGCTGGCGCTGTTCACCGGCATCCTGCTCAACGTCGAGAAGCCCTTCCGGGTGGGCGATTCGGTGCGTATCAACGATCGCCTGTCGGGCAAGGTCGAGCGCATCACCTGGCGCACGACGGTGCTGCAGACCGGCGCCAATGAGACCGTCTACGTGCCCAACCTGCAGCTCTCCAGCGCCACCATCCTCAACCAGGCGCAGCCCGACTTGCGTTCCAAGCGCACCATCGAGCTCACCATCGACTATGACACCTCGGTCGACAGCGCCGAGCGCATCCTCTATGCCGCCACGCTGGCGGCGGCGGGCGTGACGCACGTCTCGCCGCCCTCGGTGTATGCCCGCAAGCTCACGCCCGACGGCGTGCTCTACGAGGTTTCCTTCACCATCGGCAACTACGGCGAGGCCAAGAAGGCCGAGCACGCGGTGCTCAAGAGCATCCTGCAATGCATGCGCGATGCCGACATCAGCCTCTCCTCTCCCGGACGCGAACGCACGCGCATCGCCAACCGCTCGCTCGACGTCTTCCACCTGGTGCAGCAGGTCCGCCTGTTCCGCGGCCTGCCGCAGGAGCTCTGCCATCGCATCAGCGACGTGCTGACCGAGCACCATTTCCCGGCTGGTGCCGAGATCGTGCGTGCCGGCGAGCGGCGCCATTCGCTGTTCATCGTCGGCGAGGGCATGGCGCGGCGCACCGCTTCCGACCGCGAGGGCGCCAACGTCGAGCTGCACCGCTTCATTGCCACCGAGTGCTTCGGCCGCAAGGCGCTGTTCGCCTGCCAGCCGCACAACGCCACGGTGACGGCCGAGACTGCCGTGCTGATCTACGAGTTCGACCGCCGCGCCTTCGCCCGGTTGATCGGCGAGACGCCCGAGCTGATCGGCACTTTCGCCACGGCGCTGGCCCACCTCGCCTGGCGCGAAACCTATCAGCGCAGCGCCGACGAGGAGCCCGCGCCGGAAGTGATCGATCGCCTGATCAACCTCTATCGCGGCCAGATCGAGGCCAACTACAGTCTGCGGACCGAGCCGACACCGCTCGCAGCCGAGTAGGCTGCGCATGAGAGGCCTCGCTGCCGCCCTCGCCCTGCTGTTCGTTCTGGCCGGTGCGGCCAAGGCGCAGACAGCGGAGAGCGCCGACCAGTTCATCGCACGCTGGACGGCGAGCGACACGACCTGCCGCAATCCGACGGCCTCGGCCGTCGATGCCGTCGGCGCCTGCGATCAGCGCGACACGCTGGCCAAGGTCCTGGCGCTGGCCGGCTTCTGCCATGCATTGGCTGCCGGGCGCAGCGGTCCGGCTTGGACACGCTGCGCCGCCCAACAGGAGGCGACGCGGGCGATGGCGCAGTTCCAGCGGATGGGCGGCGTGTTCGTGCTGTCGGCGCGGCTGGACGGGGCCACCCAGGTCTACTTCATCGTCGATTCCGGCGCCGCGACGGTGCAGATCCCCGAAGAGGCGGTCGAGGAGATGAAGCGCAACGGCACGCTCACCGAGGCCGACTTCATGGGCCAGCACCGCTTCATCCTGGCCGACGGTCGCACCATGCAGCAGCGCGTGTTCCGGCTGCGCAGCCTGCAGATCGGCGACCGCACGATGGAGAACGTCTTGGCCACCATGGGCGCCCCCAAAAGCCGCGCCCTGCTCGGGCAGAGCTTCCTGCGCCGCCTGAACTGGTGGAAGATCGACAACGTGAAGAACGCGATCGAGTTCGAGTTCACGGGAGCGTTTTAGGCAATGGCGCCGAACTTCCTGATCGACGGCCCGGACAAGCCCAAGAGATCGATCCTGCTGGCGCACGGTGCCGGCGCGCCGATGGATTCGCCGGCGATGACCGCCATCGCCAAGAGCCTGGCCGAGGTTGGTTTTCGCGTCGCCCGCTTCGAGTTCGACTACATGGCAAGCCGCCGGACCTCGTCGGGCCGCAAGCCGCCGCCGCGGGCCGAGACGCTCAAGCCTGAGTACGTGGCCGCAATCGCGGCGCTCAAGGCGCGTGGGCCGTTGATCATCGGCGGCAAGTCGATGGGCGGGCGCGTCGCCAGCATGATTGCCGACGAGCGGCACACGGCCGGCCTGCTTTGCCTCGGCTATCCCTTCCATCCGGTCGGCAAGCCCACGCAACTACGCACCGCCCACCTCGCCGAGCTCAAGACGCCGACCCTCATCGTGCAGGGAACACGCGATCCGTTCGGCACCAGCGACGAGGCCGCGACCTACAAGCTCTCGAAGGCCATAAAAATCCTCTGGCTGGAGGACGGCGACCACGACCTGCGGCCACGCAAGGCCGTATCGGGGTTTTCGATGGCCGATCACCTGAAGACGATGGCCGAGGCGACCGCCGCCTGGGCCGCGTCCGTCATCCCGACCGGAGCCGAGCGTAGCGAGGCGTAGTGGAGGGAACTATTCTGTCGGTGCATCGAAGAGAAGGTCCCTCGACTACGCCGCCCGCCGGGCGGCTTCGCTCGGGATACAGGAGGACGCCATGGCGAAGTGGCAATACACCAAGGGCCTGCATGACCTCGGCAACGGCTGCTTTGCCTACCTGCAGCCCGACGGCGGCTGGGGATGGAGCAACGCCGGCCTGATCGCCGATCGCGACCAGACCCTGCTTGTCGACACCCTGTTCGACCTGAAACTCACGCGCGAGATGCTGGAGCGGATGCGCGCCGCGGTGCCGGCCGCCAAGTCGATCGGCCGCCTGGTCAACACCCATTCCAACGGCGACCACACGTTCGGCAACCAGCTCGTGAAGGACGCCGAGATCATCGCCTCGCGCGCCTGCGCCGAGGAGATGAAGGAGCGCCCGGCCGAGGAGCTGGCCGCCATGCAGCGCAACTGGCGCCAGCTCGGCGAGGCCGGCGCCTTCCTGCACGAGGTGATGGGTAGCAAGTTCAAATGGGACGACGTCCAGAACACCCTGCCGACGCGTGTGTTCGATGACGAGCTCAAGCTGAAGGTCGGCGACAAAGAAGTGGTGCTGAAGACCGTCGGCCCTGCACACACGCGCGGCGACGCGCTGGTCCACGTGCCGAAGGACCGCACCGTCTTCACTGGCGACATCCTGTTCGTCGAGGGCCATCCGGTGCTGTGGGCCGGGCCGGTCGACAACTGGGTGGCGGCCTGCGACCAGATCCTCGCCTGGGACGTCGAGACCGTGGTGCCGGGCCATGGCCCGATCACCGACAAGAAGGGCGTGCAGGCGATGAAGGATTACCTGCTCTACATCAAGGCCGAGGCGCGCCGGCGCTACGATGCCGGCATGCCGGTCTTCGCCGCGGCGCGCGACATCGCGCTCGACCGCTTCGCCAGCTGGGGCGATGCCGAGCGCATGGTGGTCAACGTCGCCTCGCTCTATCGCGAGTTCGGCGCCAAGCAGGAACTCGGCATCATGGAGCTGTTCGCCGAGATGGGCCGCTTCCATGCCGAGCTGAAGGCGAAGGCCGGGCACGACCACGCCCATCGACACGCGCACTGACGACCGCGGGCAACGCCTCCCAGGATCAAAAAATCATTCAACCGGTTGGTTGACATTCCAAGGGCGGGCCTCCATATTCAACCACATGGTTGAATTACAAGCGCCTCAGCTCGATTCGGTCTTCCACGCCCTGGGTGACGCCACGCGCCGGCAGATGCTGCGCGATCTCGCCGACGGCGAGCGCACGGTGGGCCAACTTGCCGAACCCTTCTCGATGTCGCTCGCCGCGGCGTCCAAACACATCAAGGCCCTGGAGAATGCCGGGCTGATCCGCCGCGAAGTGCGCGGCCGCACCCACCTCTGTCATCTCGAACCCGGACCGCTCGCCAGCGCGCATCAGTGGCTGAACTACTACGAGCGCTACTGGAACGCCCATCTCGATCGCCTGGAACAGCTTCTCCGCGAGGAGGACGCCGCCAAATCGAAATCCCCGCCCCGCAAAGGAGACGACAAATGACCGACGCCGCGACCGTGGACCCCTATGGCCTGCTGACCGAGCCGGCGACGTTGAAGATCCAGCGTCTCCTGCCCGGCCCCCTCGAACGCATCTGGGTCTACCTCACCGAGAGCGACATGCGCCGCAAGTGGCTGGCCTCGGGCTTCATGGAGATGAAGGTCGGCTCGCCCTTCGAGCTGGTGTGGCGCAACAACGAGCTCACCGACCCGCCCGGCCAACGACCGGAGGGATTCGGCGAGGAGCACCGCATGCAGAGCCGCATCACCGAGCTCGACCCGCCGCGCAAGATCTCCTTCACCTGGCAGAACAGCGGCGACGTCACCTTCGAGCTCGAGCCCAGGGACGACAAGGTGCTGCTCACCGTCACCCATCGCCGCCTGCCGGACCGCCGCACCATGCTGATGGTCGGCCCTGGCTGGCACATGCATCTCGACGTCCTGGTCGCGCGCGTGACCGGCACCGAGACGGGCCCGTTCTGGGACGGCTGGCTGCGCCTGCAGAAGGATTACACGCAGCGCCTGCCGGCGTGAGAGGGAGACGCACATGCGCAAGCTGATCACCGGGATGAAAGTCTCCCTCGACGGCAAGATCGAGGGAGCGGAAGGCATGGCCGACTGGGTGCACGCATGGTCGGACGACTACGGCCTGATGCCGCAGCTCGACGCCTGTGTGCTGGGCGCCGGCATGTACCCGGGCTACGAGCGGTATTGGACGGCGATCCGGAACGAGCCGGACAAACCCGCATGGATCACCGGCAGCGCACCGACGCCGGCCGAGATCGAGTGGGCCCGCTTCGTCGCGCGCACGCCGCACTATGTGCTGTCGAACACGCTCAGCTCGGCAGAATGGCCGAACACGCGCTTCGTCCGCGGGCTCAGCGAGATCGCCGACCTCAAGAAGCAGCCCGGCAAGGACATCTACCTCGTCGGCGGCGCGCGAACGGCGGCGAGCCTTTTAGACGCCGGGCTGGTCGATGAGCTGCGGCTGCTCGTCTATCCGCTGATCGCCGGCGCTGGGAAGGCGTTGTTTGCGACGATGGACCATCGGCACGGCCTCGCATTGCGCAAGACCGAGCAACTGCCCGACGGACGCGTGAGCCTGAGCTACACCATCAACGGCTGACGCCCGCCGGCGCCCGCACGTTGGTGTAGTCGGAACGCACCTCGTGCTTCAGCTTGACCGTGCCCTGCTCCAGCATGGCGACGGTCTGGCGCAGCGGCAGGCCGGAGCTGGTCGAGATCCAGATCTGCGTGTCGCTGCCGCCCGTCGCCGTCTTGCTCTGCACGCGGTAGAGCTCGGCCGGTTGGCCGTCGACCGCTTCGCTGCGCACGCGTGTACAGCTGTGCTCGCCCTTGGTCATGGCCTGCCGGGCGTCCTCGGCCGCCTTGGCGGCGTCGTAGAGCCGCGCCATCCACTGGCCACGCGCCTGCATGTAGAGCGTGTCGCCGAGACGGATCATCTCGTTGTGCATCGGCTGGCCCGGCGCGGCGGCGCTTTCTATCGTGACCTTCTGATGGACGGGCGCCGCCGTCTGCTTGAGCACCGCCTGCAGCACGGCCTGGCAGGCCGCATCGTCGGCACGGACCGGCGCCCACAGGCCGGCCAGGACAGCGGCGAACACGGGAACGGAGAGCAGCCGGGCGGCGATCATGCTGCGGTTTTATCAGCTCGAGGGAGGCTGGCGCGACGGCGTTTTCGGCCTATATGGTCAGTCCTTCCGGTCCGATAGACAGGAGCAGACGATGCCGACCTACAAGAAAACGCCCGAAGCCCTGTCGAAGCTGACGCCCGAGCAGTTCCGCGTCACCCAGCAGAGCGCCACCGAGATGCCCGGCACCGGACCGCTGCTGCACAACAAGGAGCCAGGCATCTACGTCGACATCGTCTCCGGCGAGCCCCTGTTCGCCTCGTCCGACAAGTACGAATCAGGCTGCGGCTGGCCTTCCTTCACCAAGCCGATCGAGCCCGCCAACGTCGCCGAGCTGAATGACAGCACTCACGGCATGATCCGCACCGAGGTGCGCTCCAAGCACGGCGACAGCCATCTCGGCCACGTCTTTCCCGACGGCCCGCGCGACCGCGGCGGGCTGCGCTACTGCATCAATTCGGCCTCGCTGCGCTTCGTGCACCGCGACGACATGAAGGCGGCGGGCTATGGTGACTATCTCGACCAGGTGGAGGACGTGCGATGAGCGAGCAACGTGCAGTACTGGCCGGCGGCTGCTTCTGGGGCATGCAGGACCTGATCCGCAAGCAGCCCGGAGTCCTGAGGACGCGGGTTGGCTATACCGGCGGCCATGTCGCCAATGCGACCTACCGCAACCATGGCGGCCACGCCGAGGCGATCGAGATCGTCTTCGATCCGGCCAAGACCAGCTTCCGCCAGATCCTGGAATTCTTCTTCCAGATCCACGATCCGACGACGCTCAACCGACAGGGCAACGACCTCGGCACCAGCTACCGCTCGGCGATCTTTTATGTCGACGACGAGCAGCGCCGCATAGCCGAGGACACCATCGCCGACGTCGAGGCCTCGGGCCTGTGGCCCGGCAAGGTCGTGACCGAGGTGGCCAAGGTCTCCGACTTCTGGCAAGCCGAGCCCGAGCACCAGGATTACCTGGAGCGCATTCCCAACGGCTACACCTGCCATTTCATCCGGCCGGGCTGGAAGCTGCCGGTGCGGGCGAAGGTGGCGCAGCGGGCCTGATGCAACCGGCATCGGCGGGACGTTCGCGGAAAATGCCGGTCTGGCGGATGATCTCGCCGAACAGCGGATGGACGAGCGACAGTACGAAGGCGAACCGCTCGTCGCCCTGATCGACGTGGCTGATGGTGAGCGCGCCGGGGCCGAGCCAGCGCGGCAGGCGTAGCCGCACGCCGCCCACGATCAGAAAGTAGTGGTCGCTGTGGAAGTGCAGCGCCTGTTCGTCGGTGCTCACCGTGAGCGCGATGCCGAAGCCGCAGCCGAGATATTCCTCCAGCCCCGTCGGGCCGGCGAAGCGCTTGCTGGAATGGATGACCTGCGGGAAGCCGTGCAGGCGGCCGTACATGCGCGTCCAGAACTGCCCGCCGCTCGCGCCGTCTTCGGTCACCGTGACGACGGCCGGCACGCCGACATCAGCATCGAGCGGCAAGGGGGCGCCGATCAGCCGGCAAAGTTCCGCCAGCCATTGCCCGGGCAGCGTGCGGCGGCTGCCGACGATGGTGCCGACATAGGTGACCGCCGCATCGGGCGCGAGCCGCTTGCTGAAGCGCGCGCGGACCGCGGCTGGCAGGCGCGACCAGGCGGCGGCGCCGACGAGCGCTGAGAAGCGGACATCGTGCAGGCCCGCGCCCTCTTCGGCCGCTTCCTCAGGGATGATGATGGTGCGGACCCTTGCCATGTCACGTCCCCTCATGTCTGATATTTCTGTCGAAAGAGAAATAAGCGGTCAAAATTTTTGCGGTCTACTTGCCCTTCTTCACCGGCGACCCGCGGCCGAGACTCACCAGGCTGACCACGCGCGTGCCGAGCTTCATCAGCGCCATGAGGGTGGCCGGCGGCACCGTGACCATCTGGCTGAACCAGGTGTCGAGCGTGCCGAGGAAGCTCTGCATCTCCTTCAGGCGCGCGCGGGCCGTCGCGCTGATCTGCGGATCGTCGTCGGCCGTCTCGAGCACATGGCGCAGCGCCGCCACGGCGGGATCGATCTCGCGTTCTTTCCGGCCGCGCGCGATGTGGGTCATGATCTGCCAGAGGTCGGCCTCGGCCTCGTAGTGGTCGCGCCGGTCGCCCAGCACCGGCACGCGGCGGATCAGCTTCCAGATCAAGAGCTCGCGGATGCTGTTCGACACGTTGGAGCGCGCCATGCCCAGCGTCTCGGCGATGTCCTCGGCCGTCAGCGGCCGGTCGGAGAGAAAGAGCAGCGCCTGGATCTGGGCGACCGAGCGGTTGACGCCCCACTGCCCGCCCATGTCGCCCCAGCGCAGCACGAACTGCTCGACGGCCGGCGGAAGCTTTTGGGAACGGACTGTTATTTCTGTCATGACAGAAATATATGACTGAGCGACCGGCGAGTCAAGGCCAGGGACGCCGCGGCTCAGATTCCTCTCCCCCGTTAGGGGGAGAGGTTAGGTGAGGGGGAATCGACGTGCGTAGCCCCCTCACCCAGCCTCTCCCCCTAACGGGGGAGAGGAGCATGAGAGAGCTCTCAGCAATAAAGACCTAATCCGCCCGCACGTACCCGTAGCGCAGGTTCGAGCGCTCCAGGGACGCCAGCGTGTGCTCCTGCTTGAGCGCGGCGAAGCGATCCTCGGAGTAGGCCGGCATCCTGGTGTTGGACGCAGCCTTCAGCTTGATGCCGTACATTCCAAGCGCGTTGTTCGCGAAGATCATCTGCTTGGTCATGCTGTTGGCGTCGCCAAGGGCCGCGAAGCCGTATTTCTTGCGCATGTCCTCAGGGATTTCCAGCCGCCGCATCGCCTCGATCTGCCATTGCGGCGAGCCGTACCACACCGAATCGGTGCCCCACAGGACGTGATCGGCGCCCATGCCCTTGACCAGCGTGCCGATCATGGCAGCGCAGAACTTGGGATGCGCCACCGCCGAGTTGGCGAAGGCCGTGCCGAGCTCGGCATAGACGTTGCTGACGCCGAACTTCTGCGGGATGTCGGCGAGGTCGCTCACCCAGCGGATGCGGCCGGTCTGCTCGAACTCCGTCCATGCCTGGGCGGGCAGCTCGAAGGCCGGGCGCAGGCAGGCGTGGTACATCACGAACTTCATCTGCGGCCAGTCCTTGGCCGCCTTGCCGATGTCCTGGGCGGTCGCGTACTCCCAGACGCCGGCATACGACTTCTCGTAGTCGGGCGGCAGCAGGCCCTTGTGGATGCAGATCGTGGTGATGCCAGCCTTCACCGCCTTCTCGTAGAACGGATAGACCAGCTTCTCGTCGTCGAGCCGCCACGGGAACTTCGACGGGTTGAGCGGATCGCCGATCGTGTAACCCTTCCATGAATCGGGCTTGTGCACGGCGATCGCCTTGTCGACCTCGTCCATCCAGCCCTGCTGGCCGGGCGTGACCAGGGCGTGCGCCAGAAGCCGCCGCGAGCCCGCGAAGCCGTTGATCAGCGCGCGCGCCTCGGCCATCTGCGCGTTGCTGAGGAACCACCAGGTCGGATCGTCGAACGGCGCACCGCTCAGCAGAGCGAGGCTGGTGTCGCTGTCATAAAAGACCTCCTTCACGTAGTTCTGGAATTTGTAGCGGGCGAGCGAGGCCACGCCCTCCGCCTTCATCTTGGTGTTCCAGTGCTGGCTCGCGAATTCGGCCAGGCCTAAAAGCTCCTTGTGGTCGAAGTCGTCGCGCACGAAGTGGGTCTGCACGTCGAAGATGAACTGGCCGGCCAGTCCTTGCGCGCGCGCCTGCGCCAGCTCGGGCTCGCGCGCCTCGGCCGGCGTCACCTGGAAGACATTGCCGCCGTAGATCTCGTTCATGGCGACGAAGGCCGCGGCCATGCCGCAGCTCGTGCGCAGGAATTGCCGGCGGTTGAGGCCGAGCCGGGCGGCATTGGCGTCGGCGAGCTCGACGATGCGCCGCTCGACCTTCTTCTGGGTCGCACTCTGCCTGGGCGGCAGATACTCGCCGTTGGAGACGATCTGGGTCGGGATCGGCGTTGCCGCCGAGGCTTCCTCGGCGCCTGCGACGAGGCGCTGTTCGCGTTCACTGAGCCAGTTACCCATCGGTTTCCTCCGTCTTGTTGGACAACGTGAAGAACCGATCGGCGCGTGCCTTTGGGCGCGCGCGGTCGGTCAGGGCGATGATGGTTTGCTCGAAAAGGTGTCTCCCGGAAAACTGGTCATGCCGTTACCCCGGTTACACGCGCGCGAATCTAGGGTTCGCCGGTCGGCGCCGTCCAGTGCGGCTCCCGCATATCTCCGCTACAGCCAGCGCCGGACGCACTGCCGGTAGCGACGATAGGCGTCGCCAAACTTGCGCTCGAGATAGGCTTCCTCGCGTGCCACGACGCCGTAGCGGATAACAAGGGCGAAGGGCACCAGCATCAGCAACAGCCAGAGATTGTCGAAGGCGATGCCAAGGCCGATCTGGCCGCCGAACATGCCCATGTAGATGGGGTTGCGCGTGAAGCGGTACGGCCCACCCTCGACGATGGTGGTGGTCGGCCGGTTGGTCGGCACGTTGGTGCCGGCCCGGGTCATGGTGTCGAGGGCCCATACCGCCAGCGCCAGGGCGAGCCCGAACACCACCGCACCCAACAATCCGCCGGGCCAGTCTTCCGGAACGAAGGCCAGGGGCTCGAGCCAGTCGAGCACAAATCCGGTGACGACGGCGAGCGCCCAGGCAAGCGGCGGCCGGACGAGGACTTGGGCGGTCGACGTATTTTCGCTCATTTTGCGGCAACTCCTTCTCGCGAAGGGGCGTTGAATTTCCGTCTGCCTCTACCACGGAGATGAGACATGCTGAAATCCGTTGTCCTCGCAGCTTTTCTCACCTGCGGCGCAATCAGTGCCTACGCCCAGACCACGCCGTCAAAGCCACCCTCGCCGGCCCCGGCGGCCGCGCCGATCGATCGTACGGTGTCGACCGGTGACTTCAACGCCAAGGGCGACATGGGAGCGAGCGCGCTGATTGGCACCAAGGTTCGCAACGCGAACAAGGAATCGATCGGCAAGATCGATGAGATCTATCTCGACAAGGACGCCAAGGTCACCGACGTCGTCATCTCGGTCGGCGGCTTCCTCGGCGTCGGCTCCAAGGACGTCGCCGTGAAGTGGAGCGACATCACGATGACCCAGGACGACACCTCGGTGGTGCTGACCACGTCGCTCACCAAGGAAGCCCTGATGGCGCTCCCCGACTACACCAAGACCGACCGCCGCAAGCCCGCGCCGCCGGAAACCGCCACGGCGCCGCCGGCCCGGCCAGCGCCCCCCACGCAGAGCCGCTAGAGCGACCATCGACGTCAAGGGCGTCCCTCGGAGGGGGGCGCCTTTCTATTGGGGCGCTCCCTCCCCAACGAAGTTGGGGAGGTGTCGGCGTCTTACGCCGACGGAGGGGTCATGAGTCGCCGAAGACTCATGACCCCTCCGTCCGCTGCGCGGACCAGGCGTTTTGGCCGCCATGCGGCCAAAAGCGCCACGCCCCACGCGTTGCGTGGGGAGGAAGGCCTCGTCGTGCTACGCTCCCGCCCATGACCACCTACGCCGACTACAAGCCCCTCACCTTCCACGACGCCGCCCGCCGCTTCACCGACGGTAACGACAGCCCGCGCGCCTACCTGGAGCGCTGCCTCGAAACCATCGCCGCGCGCGAGCCCGTGGTGAAGGCGCTCACCGCGGTCAACGAGGCTGGCGCCCGCGCCGCCGCCGATGCCAGCACGGCACGCTGGAGGGCGGGCAAACCCCTGTCGCCGATCGACGGCATGCCCGTCGCCATCAAGGACCTGCTCGAGACCAAGGACATGCCCACCGAGATGGGCTGTGCCGCGATGAAGGGCAACTTCCCCAAGCGCGACAATGCCGGCGTCTGGGCGCTGCGCCAGGCGGGCGCCGTGATCCTTGCGAAGACGGTGACGGCGGAGCTGGGCGGCTCGCATCCCGGCCCGACCACCAATCCGTTCGATCCCGCGCGCACGCCAGGCGGCTCATCGTCGGGCTCTGCAGCGGCCGTTGGCGCCAACATGGTGCCGGTGGCGATCGGCACGCAGGTCGGCGGCTCGATCATCCGGCCCGCCGCCTATTGCGGGAACTTTGCGCTGAAGCCGACGCAGGGCGGCATCAATCGCGGCGAGCGCCTTGCTACCAGCCAGAGCACGCACGGCCCGCACGCAAACAGCCTGGAGGACATGTGGCACGCGGCGATCGAGCAGGCCAAGCGCTGCGGCGGCGACCGCGGCGCACTCGGCCTGATCGGCCCTGACTCGCTCCCCGCCGCAATAAAACCCAACCGGCTGATCGTGCTCGAGACCGAAGGGTGGCCCGACGTCGACGCTGCGACCAAGGACGCCTTCGCCCGACTCCTCGACCAGTTGAAGGCGGCCGGCGTCACCCTGATCCGGCGCGCCGATCATCCCTTCGTCGAGAACCTGGAGAAGGCGATCGCCAATGGCCGCGCCGTGTGCGGCGCCATCACGAGCTGGGAGAACCGCTGGTACCAGCGCGGCATGCTCGACGCCGCGCCCGATGGACTGAGCGAGCGCGCCAAGGCGACGCTCCTGAAGGCCGAAGCAATGACGCCTGACCAGTACCGCACCGGCCTCTTGGCCCGCCAGCAGGCGCAGCTCGCGCACACGGCGACCGCCCAGCTCGCCGACGCCGCAATCACGCTCTCCTGCCCCGGCCCCGCGCCGATCTGGTCGGGCGACGTGCCCGGCCAGCCCCTGGCGTCGCGGCCAACCGGCGACTTCGTGTTCAACGCGCCCTCCTCGATGCTGTTCGCGCCGGTCGTGACGGTGCCGCTGATGAGCGTCGGCGGCCTGCCGGTCGGCGTGCAGCTCATGGGCCAGCAGCACGAGGATGCGCGCATGACCGGACTGGCGCGCTGGTTCAGCGAGAACTTGAAGCGGGTCGCTGTGCCGGCCTGAGTTGGCGTCGATGATCGACCGACGGAGGAAGGTTCCATGACCGCGGAAAGCTTCGTGCTGAGCCTGTGGGGCGTGCGTTACCAGGTCAAGGACGTGAACCGCTCGCTTGAGTTCCATACCCAGAAGCTCGGCTTCAAGCTGGATCACAAGAGACCGCCTGCCTTCGCTCAAGTCTCGAGCGGCCACCTGAAACTCATCCTGAGCGGCCCCGGCGCGTCGGGCTCACGGCCGATGCCTGACGGCCCGGCGCAGGCGTCCGGCGGATGGAACCGCGTGACCCTGCAGGTCGCCGATCTTCCGTCCCGGATCGAGGCTCTGAAGACAGCAGGTCTGCACTTCCGCAATCGCATGGAAGCCGGGCCGGGCGGAAAGCAGATCCTGCTGGAGGATCCCGACGGCAATCCGATCGAGCTGTTCGAACCCGCGGAGTGAGCGACTCTTACGCGACTGCACCCCGATCAGCTATGGTCGCTTCCAGCGAATCCGCTTGGGAGCAGCCGCCGATGAACAAGGGACCTCTGGCCCGCCTCAGCCTCGCCGTCCTCTGCCTGGTCGTGGTGCTCGATATCCTGCAAAAGAAGTGACCAGTAACGTGACTGGGGGAGCCGAACATGGACAGGAAGACTCTGGATCGGCGTGACGTTCTAAAAGCCACGGCCGCGGCCGGCGCGGTCGGACTGACAGCCGGCGCCCACGCCGCCGGCCTGCCCGCCTACGATCCGAACGCCAAGTTCGAGCTGATCGTGAGCGAGGTCGAGCTGCGCAAGAACACCGCCGGCCGCATGCTGATGGCGCGCATCTATCAGCCGAAGGGTCCCGGTCCCTTCCCCACCGTTCTCGACCTGCATGGCGGCGCCTGGAACCGCAAGGACCGTTTCGCCGAGGAGCCGATGGACCGGGCGCTGGCGGCAAGCGGCCTGCTGGTCGTGGCCGTCGACATGACGATCGCACCCGAGGCGCCGTATCCCGCTTGTGTGCTGGACGCCAACTGGTCGGTGCGCTGGCTGAAGGCAAACGCGGCCAAATGGAACGGCGACGGCTCGAAGATCGGCGTCTACGGCTCGTCGAGCGGCGGCCACGTCGCGGAGCTTCTGGCGCTCAGGCCGCATGACCAGCGCTACGGCTCGCTCCCTCTCGCCAACGCACCGGGCGTCGATGCCAGCGTCGCCTGGGTGGCGATGCGCTCGCCCGTCAGCAACACCTTCGCGCGCTACCAAAACGCCGAGCGCCGCAAGAACGAGGGCATGATCAAGAACAACAAGGTGTTCTTCTCGCCGTGGGAGACGATCCACGAAAGCAATCCGCAGGAGATCCTCGAGCGGAAAGAGAAGGTCGCCCTGCCTCCGCTCCTGATCATGCAGGGCGCGCTCGACGACAACGTCTTGCCCGAGATGCAGGAGAAATTCGCCAACACCTACAAGGCGGCCGGCGGCAGCTGCGACTATCGCCTGTTCGAGAACAGCGTCCACGAATGGGTCGCCGAGCCCGGTCCGCAGACCGACAAGGCGCGCGAGGTGGCGAAGGAATTCATCGCCCGCCAGCTCAAGGCTTGAGCTGGGGGTGCGCCACTCCAGTGGCGCGTTCATGCGTTGACGCCAGCGAAGACGCGCGACTGGAGTCGCGCGCCCCCAGCAGCTAAAGCGCCGGCAGCCCTGGCGGCCGCCGGCGCATCATCGACGCCTGCTCGTACGCGAAGGCGAGCCGTAAAAGCTTGCCCTCGCTCCAGGCGCGGCCGGTGAAGGTGAGGCCGAGCGGAAAGTCCGGCGTCTTCCAGTCGTCGACCCCGTTCCGGAAGCCCGCCGGCACCTGCACGCTGGGATAGCCCGCCTTGGCCGCGATGGCGCAGCCCGCTACGCCGGGAAACACCACGGCATCGAGTTCGTGCCCGTTCATGTACGTATCGAGCCCGCGTTGCTTGGCGGACAACAGGTCCATGGCACGCGCCGAACGGTATTCCAGTTCCGACAGGTCGCCGCGCGTCGCTTCGGCGGCGAGGAAGAGATCCTGCCCGAAGCGCAGCGCCTTTTTGGCGTGACGCCGATTGAAGGCGATGATGTCGGCCATGGTCTTGTTCTTCGTGCCAACCGCCCAATCGCGCAGATAGAGATTGAGATCGCGCTTGATCTCGTAAAGGAACACGATCGACGGCGTCGCGAGGTTGCCCTTGTACCGGCTGAGCGGATTGCGGTTCAGCACGTTCATGGTCGTGCCGGGCCCGCCGATCCAGCCCGCGGTCGGGATGTTGGCCCGCACCAGGATGGCGCCGCAGTCCGCCAGGACTCTTAGCGCCTTCTTCATCACCGCCTTCGCCGACGGCGGCAGCTTGCCGAAGTAGATGTCGTTCAATGGATCGTCGGGATCGCTCGGCACGCCGATGCGCGCACCTCTGAGGCCGTCCTTGTCGAGGCCCGCGGCGTAGTCCTTCGGCCGCTTCAGCAGGCGCGTCGCCGGATCGAGCGGATCGCGCGCCGCCAGCACGTTCAGCAGGATCGCCGCATCGCGCACCATGCGCGTCAGCGGACCTGCCGTGTCCTGGCTGTGCGAGATCGGCAGGATGCCGGCGCGGCTCACAAGCCCGACCGTGGGCTTCACGGTGACCAGGCCGTTCTGCGTCGCGGGGCTCAGCAGCGAGCCCGAGGTCTCGGTGCCGATCGAGGCGGCGCACAGGCCCGCCGCGACGGCGACGGCGGAGCCGCCGCTCGACCCGCCCGGCTGTACGATGGGGATGCCGCGATCGTTGACCAGCTTGGGCACGTACGGGTTCTTCACCTGTCCGCCGAGCGAGCTGTAGCCCGAGGGCATGTCGACGGCGAACATGTTGGCGAACTCCGTGAGGTTCGCCTTGCCTAAAATCACCGCCCCCGCCGCGCGCAGCTGCTTCACGACCGTGGCATCGGCTCGGGCTCGTGCACTCGCCAGCGCCAGCGAGCCGGCGGTCGTGTGCTGGCGATCGCCGGTGGCGATGTTGTCCTTGACCAGGATCGGCACTCCGGCCAGCGGCTGGTGCGCCGACGGTTTTACGCCATCGAAGCGCTTGGCGATCGCCAACGCGTCGGGATTGATTTCGCGCACGGAATTGAGGCGCGGCCCGCCACGGTCGTAGGCTTTTATGCGCGCCAGGTAGGCACGGGTAAGGCCGCTCGCCGTGACCGTTCCCTCGCCGAGGGCCCGGGCCACATCGGCAAGTGACGCGTCCTCGACGGCAAGACGCTTTCGCTGAGTTGATTTCGCCATCCATGCCCCCTTGCGCCCCATTTGGCGCCATCGTCCGGCCGCCATCCCCTGCTACTGTGGAAACGCGATAGGGATTACCTTGTAGTCCACGAAGCAGGACCGACGCCATGCGACTTCAAATGATTCACAGTGGCGCGAATCGTGACTCGCTCGTCACGCCGGCGGATGCGCGAACCTTCGACATCATGCTTCAGTTGCGGCTGCAACTCGTACGCTGCGAGCCGACCTCGCACTTCAACGTCTCAGGCACCCACTGCAACGGCAACGGCATCCTGCACGACGAGTTCGGCACCTTTAATCTCGATCCGTGGCAGCCTGCCGAGTGGGCGGCATTCCGCAGCAATGTCGTGCCCATCCTCATGCGCTACTGGGATCGCAAGTTCGAGCTGACGCCGAGCCGGCCGTGGTACGAGCGGCGCTCTGGCGAACCCGCCGTGGCGGCCCGCTTCACCTGCAGCCTGTCCCTCCAGCTGGTCGAGACGGCCGGTCACGCCCATCACCGCTACTTCATCATCAAGCCGCAGGAGACGACCTTCCGCTCATTCGCCAGCGGCCAGACGCGGCGCGGGATGTTCACCCATCGCGACCTCGCGCTCAGGGACAGGACCCGCCTGACTCGCGTGGGCGGCGTCGACCACAGCGTCACCTTCTACCAGAGCACGATCCTGCACGAGTTCGGCCACACGCTCGGGCTGCATCACGTCGCCGGCAGCGGCAACGGCTCCGCGGCTTACGGCACGACGCTGGAGCAGCGTCACGATCTCATGGGCCTCAGCGACCATGCCTCGGCGAGCGCGGGCCGCCCCTGGATATCGCAGTTGCGTCAACATCATCTCAGGCCGGCCCACGGCGAGGCGCCGCTGACCTTCACCGCGCGGGTCGTAGCACCTCAGCTGATCAGCTACTGGGACAACGACTGGGTGCCCCCGGCCGCCGCCGGGCCCGGACACGCCGCGCCTTAGCGCCGGCAATTGCTCTTCGCCGCTGCCCAACGCAAAATGGTGGCCCGCCGAACAGATCCGTATGGAGTAGCGCGTGCCGTCCTCGAATCCCCAACCGGTCGCCGCGCCGCTGACGCGCGCCGCCATGTTCCTCGTCGTGACCGTGAACGACGGCGCGGCCCATGAGGAGACCGTAAAGGGCCTCGCCGCCGACCTGTCGGGCCTGCTGCGCTCCGTCGGCTTCCGCGATTCCGACAGCCGGTTGTCCTGCGTCATGGGCTTCGGCTCCGACGCCTGGGACCGGCTGTTCGGTGCGCCGCGGCCGAAGGAGCTCCATCCCTTTCGCGAGATCCAGGGCCAGCATCATGCCCCGGCGACGCCGGGCGATCTCTTCTTCCACATCCGCGCCCAGCGCATGGACATGTGCTTCGAGCTCGCGACGCAGATCATGGGACGGCTCGGCGATACGGTCGTGACGGCAGACGAGGTGCACGGCTTCAAGTACTTCGACGACCGCGACCTTCTGGGCTTCGTCGACGGCACGGAGAACCCGGTCGACCAGGACGCGATCGACGCCACCGTCATCGGCGATGAGGATCCCGCGTTCGCCGGCGGCAGCTACGTGATCGTGCAGAAGTACCTGCACGACCTGAAAGCCTGGAACGCCGTCCCCGTCGAGCAGCAGGAAGGGTTCGTTGGCCGCACCAAGCTTTCCGATATCGAGCTCGACGACGCCACGAAACCCTCCTTCGCCCACAACGCGCTGACGGTGATCGAGGAGAATGGCCAGGAGCTCAAGATCGTGCGCGCCAACATGCCGTTCGGCGAGGTCGGAAAGGGCGAGTACGGCACCTATTTCTGCGGCTACACCAGCTCGCCGCGCAAGGTCGAGTTGATGCTCGAGAACATGTTTGTCGGCAAGCCGCCCGGCAACTACGACCGCCTGCTGGATTTCAGCCGGCCCGTGACCGGCACGCTGTTCTTCGTGCCGTCGGCGACGTTTTTGGACGAGGTCGCGGCCGCGCCGGCAGCAGCCGCAGCAGCCGCAGCAGCCGAGAGCGCGGCCGAGCCGGCGGAACCGGCGATGACCGACGGATCGCTCGGCATCGGCTCCTTGAAGAAAGAAGCCAGCAAAGAATAGTCATTGCTGGGAGCGCGCCACTAGAGACGGAGCAAAGCTCCGTCGTAAGTGGCGCATCTTCTCATGCTCTTCTGGACCGCGCGCGTCTCGCGCGCTCATGAGCATGAGCGAGCCGGAGGCTCGCGGTCCGGAAGACCATGAGCGCCACAGAGTGGCGCGCTCCCGGCAAAGACAGTTTCGCACGCCGCATTCGCCGCTTGGCGCTCCCCGACGGATACGCTTACCGTGTTCGTCGACTCGCCAGGAGACATCATGATCCGCCCATCTCGCCGCCGCGCGCTTGGTCTCATCGGCGCGTTTGCCGCCCTCCCCGCTGCCGCCCAGACCTTCCCGTCGCGGCCAATCAAGCTCGTCGTGCCGCACGCGCCCGGCGGCAACTCCGACACGTTCGGGCGCATCCTGGCGCAGAAGCTGACGGAACGGATCGGCCAGCAGGTCGTGGTCGAGAACCGGCCGGGCGCCGGCGGCACGGTGGGCAGCGCGCTGGTCGCCAAGGCAGCCCCCGACGGCTACACGCTCGTGGTCGCCGACAACGGCACGCACGCCATCGCGCCCACGCTCTACGGCGCCAAGCTCGCCTATGACGTCTACAAGGATTTCACGCCCATCATGCTCGCGGCCACCTTCCCGACCGTGATCATGATCCACCCGTCGGTACCGGCAGAGAACGCCCAGGCGTTCGCGGCGCTGGCCAAAAGCCAGCCGGGCAAGCTCACCTATTCGTCGGCCGGCACGGGCAACGGCTCGCACCTGACGGTGGAGCTGTTCCGGGCCGCGGCGGGCGGGCTCGACATGGTGCACGTGCCCTACAAGGGCGGCGCCCCGGCGGTGCAGGCGCTGCTGGCCGGCGAGGTGCAGTTGACGGCCGTCAGCGCCAACACCGCGCTGCCGCAGATCCAGGCCGGCAAGGTGCGGGCGCTGGGCGTCGCCTCGTCGAAGCGCTCGCCGGCGCTGCCCGACGTGCCGACCTTCGCCGAAAGCGGCATCGCCTTCGAAGGCGACAGCTGGCTCGCCATCATGGGCCCGCCCGGCATCCCGGCCGACGTCGCGGCCAGGCTCAACCAGGAGATCGCCGCCACCCTGCGCGAGCCCGAGACGCAGGAGCGCCTGGCCAAGCTCGGCCTTATTGTCATCGCCTCGCCGCAAAGCGGCCTCACCGACCTGCTACAACGCGACGTGCCCAAATGGGGCAAAGCGGTCAAGGACTCCGGCGCCGTCGCGGAGTAAGCTTCCTGTCGCGGCCTTGCCTGGCGAGGAGGAGCGGACCATGGGTGCTATCACGCGATCGGTTGGCGCGGGTGGTGTGAACAAGCCCGCGGACGTCACCGAAATCCAGCAGCTTCTCAACAAGATCCCGGCCGCCAAGGGCGGCGCCGCCCCACCCTTCGTCGTCTTCGGCACCTGCAACAGCGCCACCTTGGCGGCGATCCTGAAATTCCAGAAGATGCAGGTGCCGGCCTTCGCCGACGGCCGCGTCGACCCCGGCGGCCCCACCCTCACCAAGATGAACGCCCTCGCAGGCCCGCCCGGCCC
>JAKFVH010000008.1 GCA_021732285.1 Reyranella sp.
GCAAGGTGCCGGCCGAGGGCACCAGCAACCTGTGGAACCTGAAGCTCGGCGCCGGCCACGGCATGACCGGCACGATCGGCAACAGCCGGCCCTTCATGGTGACGACCTTCCATTCCGGCGGCGCCGGTGCGCGGCCAAGCCTCGACGGGCTGTCAGCCACGCCCTTCCCGTCGGGCGTGCGCAACGTGCCGGTCGAGATCACCGAGACCATCGCGCCCGTCGTCATCTGGAAAAAGGAGTACCGCCCCGACTCCGGCGGCGCCGGCGAGCATCGCGGCGGCCTCGGCCAGGTGATGGAAGTCGAGCACCGCGAAGGCGCGCCGTTCGGCATCTTCGCCACCTTCGAGCGGGTGAAGCATCCGGCGCGCGGCCGCGACGGCGGCAAGAGCGGCGGCAATGGCCGGCTGTCGCTGGGCTCCGGCACCGAGCTCAAGGCCAAGGGCTTCCAGACCATTCCCGCGGGCGACCGCCTGGTGGTCGAGATGCCGGGCGGCGGCGGCTTCGGCGATCCCAAGAAGCGCGACCGCAAGAAGGTCGAGCGCGACGTGCGCCTGGGGCTTGTCAGCAAGGAGCAGGCGAAGGCTGCGTACGGGCTGGAAGGCGACGATTAAAAATCGTCATCCCGAGCGAAGCCACCCGAGGGGTGGCGCAGTCGAGGGACCTCTTCTGTCGGTGGCGCAGCAAGAAAAGGTCCCTCCACTTCGCCTCGCTACGCTCGGCTCCGGTCGGGATGACGGGAGTTTGGGTGAGGCCAGCTAGTATCAGCCCTGCTAAAACAAAGGTCGCGAACACGCCGGTCGAGCCGCTAGTCTCTCCCGCTCGAGAACGAAGCCTGGGGAAACTCCGATGTGGCAGCCTAACGAACGTTATCCCGACGCGTCCGTGCGCGTGCTCGATCCGGCCTTCAACAAGTATCGCCTGCCGCTGGCGTCGGTCGAACGGCTCTACACGGGCTGCCGCTGGGCCGAGGGACCGGTCTATTTCGGCGACGGCCGCTATCTCCTGTGGAGCGACATCCCCAACAACCGCGTGCTGCGCTGGGACGAGGAATCGGGCAACGTCACGATCTTCCGCAAGCCCTCCAACAACGCCAACGGCCACACCCGCGACCGCCGCGGCCGGCTGGTCGCCTGTGAGCACGATGCGCGCCGCGTCGTGCGTTTCGAGTATGACGGGGCGATCACCGTGCTGGCCGATTCCTACAACGGCAAGCCGCTCAACTCGCCCAACGACGTCGTCGTGAAGTCGGACGGTTCGGTGTGGTTCACCGACCCGCTATTCGGCATTTTGGGCTACTACGAGGGCCACAAGGCGGAGAGCGAGAACAAGCCCGCCGTCTATCGCCTGGACGCCGCGACCGGCAAGCTCACGGTGGTGGCCGACGACATCGCCGGCCCCAACGGGCTCGCCTTCTCGCCCGACGAGAAGAAGCTCTATGTCGTGGCCTCGCGCGCCGAGCCGCATCGCACGATCGTGTCCTACGACGTCACCAACGACGGCACCGCGCTCGGCAAGGGCTCGGTGTTGATCGATGCCGGGCCGGGCGGCTCGCCCGACGGCTTCCGCGTCGACGTCGACGGCAACCTGTGGTGCGGCTGGGGCATGGGCTCGCCCGAGCTCGACGGCGTGCGCGTGTTCGACGCCACCGGCAAGCCGATCGGCCACATCGATTTGCCGGAGCGCTGCGCCAACCTTTGTTTTGGCGGCCGCTATCGCAACCGGCTGTTCATGGCGGCGAGCCACTCGCTCTACGCCCTCTACGTCAACACCCAGGGCGCGGCCGGCGGCTGACCGCATAAAGCAAAAACAATGCGTGGTATCGATTCGAGTTACGCCTGGTGGCGCCTGGCCGCCAGCGTCGGCCTGAGCACGGTCGGCGGCATCGGCATGTGGTCGCTCATGGTGGCGATCCCGGCTGTGCAGACCGATTTCGGCATCACCCGCGCCGACATCTCCTTCGCCTACACCATGAACACGCTGGGCTTCTTTGCCGGCGGCGTGATCGTGGGCCGCATCGTCGACCGGCGCGGCATCGTCGTCGCCGCGATCATGAGCGCGATCGGCCTGTCGCTGGGTTTCGCGCTGGGATCGCTCACCTCCTCGCTGATCCTCTTTTCGGCCGCCCAGATCCTGATCGGTTTCAGCGCCGCCGCCACTTTCGCCCCGCTGGTCGCCGACATCTCGCACTGGTTCGAGAAGCGCCGCGGCGTCGCCGTCGCCATCGCCGCCTCCGGCAACTACTTCGCCGGCACCATCTGGCCGTCGATCATCGAACGGATCATCCACGATCATGGCTGGCGCACCATGTTCCTGTCCGCCGCCGCCTTCTGCCTGGTGGCGATGATCCCGCTGGCGCTGACCCTGAAGCGCCGCCCGCCGGACCACGAGGAGACGGCGATCGCCAAGGTGGCGCGCCGTTCGCAGGCGGCACTCGGCCTGTCGCCCAACACCCTGCAGGGGCTGATCGCCCTGATGGGCATCGGCTGCTGCGTCGCCATGTCGATGCCGCAGGTCCATATCGTCGCCTACTGCGCCGATCTGGGCTACGGCGTGGCCCGAGGGGCGGAGATGCTGTCGCTGATGCTGGGCTTCGGCATCGTGAGCCGCATCGGCTCGGGCTGGGTCGCCGACAAGGTGGGCGGGGTCATGACGCTTTTGATCGGCGCCACCCTGCAGTGCATTGCGCTGGTCTTCTACCTGATCGACGACGGACTCACCTCGCTCTACGTCGCCTCGGCCCTGTTCGGCCTGTTCCAGGGCGGCATCGTGCCCTCCTACGCCATCATCGTGCGCGAATACTTCCCGCCCAGCGAAGCGGCGACGCGCGTCAGCCTCGCCATCTCGTCGACCCTGATCGGCATGGCGCTAGGCGGCTGGATGGGCGGCGTGCTGTTCGACATGACGGGGTCCTATCGCTCGGCCTTCCTCAATGGTATCGCCTGGAACGTCATGACCGCGCTCCTCGCCTGGTGGCTGCTGATGCGCCAGACGCGGCGCGCCGCGGCTGCCTAAAAGGAGATCCCATGCGCATCGTCGCCATCCGCGACATCGTCTCGCCGATCCGGTCCAACATCGCCAACGCCTATATCGACTTCAGCCAGATGACGGCGAGCGTCGTGGCCGTCGAGACCGACCTCAAGGTCGAGGGCAAGCCGGTGATCGGCTACGGCTTCAACTCCAACGGCCGCTACGCCCAAAAGGGCCTTTTGGGCGAGCGGTTCATCCCGCGCCTGAAACAGGCCAAGCCCGACTCGCTGCTCGATGGCGAAGGCCTGCTCGATCCCGCCAAGTGCTGGGCCGCCATGATGGCCAACGAGAAGCCGGGTGGCCACGGCGAGCGCTCGGTGGCGGTGGGCGTTTTGGACATGGCGCTGTGGGACGCCGTGGCCAAGGCCAAGCGCGTGCCGCTCTGGAAGCTTCTGGCCGATCGCTACAACGGCGGGAAATTCGACGACAAGGCGTGGGTCTACGCGGCCGGCGGCTACTACTACCCGGGCAAGGACCTCGACGGGCTGCAGGACGAGATGAAGCACTATCTCGACCTTGGCTATTCCTGCGTGAAGATGAAGGTGGGCGGCGTGCCGTTGGCCGACGACCTCAAGCGCATCGAGGCGGTGCTGAAGATCGTCGGCGCCGGCGAGCGGCTCGCCGTCGACGTCAACGGCAAGTTCGACCTGCCGACCGCGATCGCGTTCGGCAAGGCGATCGAAGGTTTTGGCCTGCGCTGGTACGAAGAGCCGCTCGATCCCCTCGACTACCTGGCGCATGGCGCGCTCGCCACCCAGTACGCCCCGCCGCTCGCCACCGGCGAAAACCTGTTCTCCATGCAGGACGCCCGCAACCTCGTGCGCCACGCCGGCCTCAGGCCCGACCGCGACATCCTGCAATACGACCCGGCCCTGTCCTACGGCCTGGTCGAGTACCTGCGCACCGTCGACATGCTGAAGGCCCACGGCTGGTCGCCGCGGCGCTGCGTGCCGCACGGCGGCCATCAGTTCGCGCTCAACATCGCCGTCGGCCTGCAATGCGGCGGCAACGAATCCTATCCGCAGGTCTTCGCCCCGTTCGGCGGCTTCGCCGACGATTGCCCGATCGTCGACGGCCGCGTGGCGATGCCCGACGCGCCAGGCATCGGCTTCGAACGCAAGGCCGATCTCTGGTCCGTTATGAAAGCCGTGTAGCAGCCGGCACTTCGGCGCGGGTGTTGCTGCGCCCGCCATCGTGGGTCTGGTAGCGGTCGTCCTGCGGGATGCCCGAGCACCCCACGACGAGAGCTGCCGCAATCAGAGCCATCAGCCGCGCAATCATGTCGAGCGCACCGTGGGAACTTCCCCTGCCCCGGCGCGGAAATTGTCCCAGCCACCGCCGCCGGTCTGATAGCGGCCGTCCTTGGGCAAGCCGGAGCATCCGGCGACGGCCAGGGCGATCAGGATGGCGAGGGCAATCTTCACGCCATCGACCCGGGCATCGGTATGGCCGGCGTCTCGGCGCGGAAGTTCTCCCAACCGCCGCCGCGGCTGCCCTTCGGCGAATTGCCGCCGCCGGTCGTGCCAGTCGACGTACAACCCACCGTCAATACCGCTGTGAGGACCACAACCAGAACGAAACGAAAGCCTGTCATGGCGCTGACATGCGCCCGCTTCACTCCGGCTTCAACAGGCCCGACTTCACAAGTTCGGCAACGACGGCGTCCATATCCTTCAGGTGCGCTGCGAAATCGGCCCGGCTGGTCGGCCGCACTTCGGCGCCGAGATCGACCAGCTTGCGCACCACCTCCTCGTCCTTGAGGGCTGCCACCACCGCGGCATTCAGCACGTCGAGCGCCGCAGCTGGCGTCTCGGCGCGCGCCAGCACGCCTGCGGTCGTGCTGCCGTCGAATGGCTTTATGCCGATGTCCTTCAGGCTCGGCACATCGGGCAGCTGGGTGATCCGATTGGGCCCCAGGATCAGCAGCGGCCGGATCTTGCCAGTCCGGATCAGCGGCAACGAGGTCGTGAGCTGATCGGTGTAGAGGTCGATCTGGCCAGCCATCAGATCGGCCAGGCCCGGGCCCGACCCTCTGTAGGGGATGATGTTGAACTTCACATTCTCGCTCGCCTGCAACTGCAGGTCGGCGATGTGGTTGATCGTGCCGTTGCCGGAATGGCCGATGCTGACCGTGCCCGGCTTCGCCTTGGCTTCGGCCAGCGCGCTCTTGATGTCGGCAAAGCGGCTGTCGGCGCGAGTCACGATCATCGTCGGCACGGTCGTGAGCAAGCTGATCGGCGCGAACAGCGGTACCATCGAGGACTTGCCCGCCATGTAGGGCGCAGTGCCGATAACGGTGAAGCTGCCCATCACCACCGTGTAGCCGTCGGCCGGCGCCGCGACCGTGGCCTCGAGACCGACGACGCCGCCGGCGCCGGGACGGTTGTCGACCAGCACGGTCTGCCCCAGTCGCCGGCCCATGGCCTCGCCGACGATGCGCGACGTGACGTCGAAGTTGCCGCCGGGTGCGAAGGGAACAATCCAGCGCACCGGCTTGTTGGGAAAGTTCTGCGCCCATGCCGGTGTCGCGGCCAGGGCGACGCCTGCCGCCAAAAGTTCCCTGCGTCTCATTTGCATGCCCCAGCCTCCCCGACATCCAACACAAGATTGCAATGTCGGCGCCGCGACGCCAAATCCAATGAATCGGCAACGAACCGCGGAGAGAAATGGCGATGCCTGACCATCAGACACCGCTGATCGCCACCATTGCCGCGGGTCTGATGCTGGCCTTCATCCTTGGTTTGATCGCCCATCGCCTGCGCGTCCAGCCCCTGGTCGGCTATCTGCTGGCCGGCGTCCTGGTCGGCCCCTACACGCCGGGTTTCGAGGCCGATCCTGCCCTTGCCGCCGAGCTGGCCGAGATCGGCGTCATCCTGCTGATGTTCGGCGTCGGCCTGCATTTCTCGCTAAAAGACCTTTTATCGGTCGCCCGCATCGCCGTGCCTGGCGCGATCGGCCAGATCGCCGTCGCCACGCTGATGGGCGCGGGGCTCTCCTGGGCGCTGGGCTGGTCGCCCATGACCGGCTTCGTCTTTGGCCTGGCCCTCTCGGTCGCCAGCACCGTCGTGCTGGTGCGCGCCCTGCAGGACCATCACATCCTCGAGACGGCGCGCGGCCGCATCGCGGTGGGCTGGCTGGTCGTCGAGGACCTTGCCATGGTGCTGGCGCTGGTCCTGCTGCCGGCGCTCGCCACCGTCACGGCGGGCGACGGCGTTCCCACCAGCCGCATCGTGTTCTATCTCCTGGTCACCGTGGCCAAGGTGTCGGTGTTCGTGGCGATCATGCTGATCGTCGGCCGCCGGCTGATCCCGTGGCTGATGCACCACACCGCCCGCACCGGCTCGCGCGAGCTGTTCCGGCTCGCCGTCTACGCCATTGCGCTCGGCGTCGCCTTCGGTGCGGCCAAGATGTTCGACGTGTCGTTTGCGCTCGGTGCCTTCTTCGCCGGCATGGTGATGGGCGAAAGCGACCTCAGCCAGCGGGCCACCGAGGAGGCGATGCCGCTGCGCGACGCCTTCGCCGTGCTGTTCTTCGTCTCGGTCGGCATGCTCCTGAACCCGATGGTGTTCGTCGACGCACCGCTCGCCGTGCTGGCGACGGTCGCCATTATCGTGATCGGCAAGTCGGCCGCGGCCTGGCTGATCGTGCGCGCCTTCCGGCATTCCAATTCGACCGCGCTTACCGTCGCGGCAAGCCTGGCCCAGATCGGCGAGTTCTCCTTCATCCTGATCGGGCTCGGCATGGAGCTGAAAATGGTGCCCAAGGAGGCGCGCGACCTCGTGCTGGCGGGCGCCATCGTGTCGATCATCGTCAATCCCCTGGCATTCATGCTGATGGAGCGGCTGAGGCGCGGTCCTGCTCGGCCGCCCGAGAGCGATGCAGAGGACGACACGGCGGTCGCCCTCCAGCCGACCAGCCTCAGCGGCCACGACATCCTGATTGGCTATGGACGCGTCGGCTCACTGATCGGCCACGCGCTTGCCAGACGCGGTGTGAAGGTGCTGGTCATCGAGACCGCCGACGACGGGATCGAGAAGGCCCGCCAGGATGGTGCCGAGGTCCTTGTCGGCAACGCCGCTGATCCGGAGATCCTCACCGCAGCCAATGTCATCGGCGCCAAGCGCCTGTTCGTGACCATTCCCGAGCCGTTCGAGGCAGGCCAGGCCGTCCAGCAGGCCCGCGCTGCCAATCCGACGCTCGACATCCTCGCCCGCGCCCATTCGAACGCGGCGGTCGAACACCTGAACAAGCTTGGCGCGAACCTGGTGGTGCTGGGCGAGTCCGAGATCGCCGACCGCATGGTCGAACGGGCCGAGGGCAAGAGCTGATCTTCGGAGCGCGGACCTGGAGGTCCGTGCGCCGAGACTAGTCCGGCGGACAGAACGCGCCGCTCTCCGCCCAGGCGCGCATGGTGGCGCCGAACTCGGCCTGGGTACCGGGCGCAGGCGTACGCTTGCCGCCCGGCGCCCAGGCCCAGCCGACCAGGCTGTCCTCGGCCATGTGCTTCAGCAGCGCCGGCATGTCGAGCCCGCCGTTGCGCGCCGGGTCCTTGATCTGTTGGCAGATCTCACCCAACGACTTGCCCGCCCAGGCCATCGATGCCGGCGCCAGATGCCACTTCGGATGGCCGGGCACGCCCGACTCCGCGTAGTTCGCCGCATGATGGCAGGCATTGCACGGCAGGCCCGCCGGGCCATGGCCGTCTGCGCCGCGCACCACGAACGGCACGTGCGGCGTCATGCGGTCCGTCTGCGTCGGCCGCTCGCCCACCGGATGGCAATTGAGGCAGCGCGGACTCTGCAGCACCTTGCCGGCCTCGCGGAACAGCGCGATCGATCGCGCCTGATCGGGCTGTTGCGCCGTTGCCGTCGCGACCAGGCCGAGAGCGGCGACAAACATCAGAAGGCGAACGATCATCTCGGTCCTTCCAGGTCGCGCGCCGCGGCATGGATCGCTTCGCGGATGCGTACATAGGTGGCGCAGCGGCAGAGATTGCCGCTCATGGCCTGATCGATGTCGCTGTCCGTCGGCCGCTTGGTCGCCTTGAGCAGCGCGATGGCGCCCATGATCTGGCCCGACTGGCAGTAGCCGCATTGAGGCACGTCGCCCGCGATCCAGGCGCGCTGCACGGCCATCGCTTCACGGCCGGCGATGCCCTCGATGGTGGTGACCGCGCCGTCGCCCACCTCGGACACCGGCAGCGAGCAGGAGCGCACCGGCACGTCGCCCATCAGGACGGTGCAGGCGCCGCAGAACGCCGCGCCGCAGCCGAACTTGGTGCCCAGAAGCCCGAGCTCCTCGCGCAGCACCCAGAGCAGCGGCGTGTCGCCATCGACCTCGACCTGGCGCGCCGCGCCGTTGATGCGAAGGGAGAGTTTCACGTCGGTCTCCTGAAGGCCGCAGCGGGCAGCGGCATGCTGTCGATGCGCCGGCCGCTCGCCAGCAGCAGCGCCTGGGCGATGGCCGGCGCCAAGGGCGCCAGCACGACCTCGCCGAAACCCTGCGGCGGGCGGTCGCTCGGCAGGATGATGGGCACGATCTCCGGCATGCCGTCGATCGCGAGCAAGGGATAGTCGAGGAAGTTGCTCTGTTCCGCGCCGCCATTGGCGAAGGTGATGCGGCTCAGCAGCGCCGTCGTCATGGCAAAGCCGATGCCGCCCTGGATCTGCGCCGTGAGCGTGTTGGGATTGACCGTGAGCCCGGGATCGACGGCGCAGAACACGCGCTTCACGGCGAGGCGGTCGCCGACCGGTTCGAGCTCGACGACCTGCGCAACGTAGGTCCTGAAGCGTCCGCCGCGGCCGACATAGCAATTGTAGGAAATGCCGCGCGCCATCCCCGACGTCGGTGGCGACTTCCATTGTGCTGCTTCGGCCACGGCATCCAGCACGCGCAACGCCAGCGGATTGTCGGCCAGCAATTCGCGGCGATAGATGTACTGGTCGATACCGGCGCGATGGGCGAGCTCGGAGATGAAGCTTTCCCAGAAGAACACCGCCGCTGTCGAGCCGACCGAGCGCATGAAGTAAACCGGCACCGGCAAGGGCGTGTCGACGGTCTCGACCAAAAAGTTCGGCAGCCGGTAGTCCTGGTTATAGATGCCGTCGACCATGCTCTCATCCCAGGCACCTTCCGGCGTCTGGTCGAGCCAGCTCTTGCGCGTGGCGCCGAACAAGGACTGGCCGACCACGCGTGCCTGCACCGCCAGCGGATAGCCGCGCTGGTCGAGCACCGCACGAAAGCGGCCGCCGGCATTGACGCGGAAGATGCCGTGCCGGAGGTCCTGTTCGCGCGTGCGTATGAGCTTGACCGGACGGCCCACTGCTTTCGAAGCGTGGACGGCCTGCACGACATAGTCGGGCACGATCTTGCGGCCGAAGCTGCCGCCCAGGAAGGTGACGTTGAGCTTGATGGCATCGGCCTTGATGCCGAGCGAAGCGACGATGGCGTCCTGGCAAGTAGCGACGGCCTGGATCGGCCCCCACACCTCGACCGCGCCGTCCTTCCAGGATGCCGTGGCGTTCACCGGCTCGAGCGGCGCGTGCGTGACATGGGGCACCGTGAAACGCCGCTCGATGATCGACGACGCGCGCTCCTGCAGGATCTCGCGCGGCCTGCCGGTCTCGACCGCCGTAACCGTCTTGTCCGCCATCATGGCTGTCTGCAACAGACCGTCGATCTTCGCCGTCGACAGATCACCGCCGGCGCCAGGATCGAACACCAGGTCGAGCGCTTCGGCTGCACGCTTGGCCTGCCAGAAGCGATCGGCCACGACGCACACCGCGTTGTGCCGCGGGCTTTGCGCCGTGCCGGGATGCTGCGAGCCCGGCTCCTCGTTGGCGACGTGCACCGCCGGCAGGCGCACGATGGCGCGCACGCCGGGCAGCTTCAGGATCTCGGCTTCGTTGCGGATCGCCGTGAGCGAGCCGGTGAAGGACGGCGCCGACTGGATGGCGCCGTACAGCATGCCGGGCACGACGACATCGATGCCGAACACGGCCGTGCCGGTGCACTTGGCGACCGTGTCGAGCCGGGCAAGCGGCTTGCCGATCAGCGCGAAGTCGGCTCGCTGCTTGAGCGGCGGCGAAGCGGCGAGCGGCAGCTTGGCGGCCGCGGCCGCCAGCGCGCCGTAGGACAGCCGCTGGCCCTGCGGTCCGACCACGAAGCCCTTGTCGGCTCGGCATTGGTCGGCCGTGACCTTCCAGTGATCGGCGGCGGCCCGGATCAGCACCTCGCGCGCCTGCGCGCCGGCCGTGCGCAGGCGCGCGTAGAGCACGGTGGTCGACATCGAAGCGCCTTCCTTCTGGACCGGCGGCTCGTTCTTGAAGGCGATCTTGTAGGCGTCGCGGCCGGTGACGAAGCGCACCTTCACGCGCTGCCAGTCGGCATCGAGCTCGTCGGCCAGGATCTGCGGCAGCACGGTGTAGGAGCCTTGGCCAACCTCCGGCTGCGACAGCCCCAGCGTGATCTCGCCATCACGCGCGATCACGATCCAGTCAGTGATCTCCTGGTCGGGCGCGCCTGTGGATTGTGCTCGCGACGGCGGGCCTCCGAGCGGCACCAGAAGGCCGGCAGTTCCGGCGAGCAGGAGGCGGCGCGGCAAGGCAGCAGGCGTCACCAGGCGAGCCTAATCGAATTCCACAGAACGAGCACGCCTACTGACAAAACTTGAATGGGGATTTATACGACGCCGCCGTCCCGCCCCATTTCGAGCCCCAAGTCGCTGGTGACTGCTGGCGGGTATGGGTGGTGCCGGGCCAGCGTGGGAGCATCTTAGTCATGTCCACACGCCGCAATGTTCTGAAGCTGGTCGCGGGCGCCGCCATCGTGGGCAGCGTCGCAGGATCGCTAAAAGTCCTGGCCCAGGTGCGCGCCGTTGCGCAGACCAATCCGCCGGCCACCGATCGCATCGCGCTCAAGGGCTACGATCCCGTCGCCTACTTCACGCTGTCGACGCCGACGCCGGGCATGGCCGAGTACGACTACGTCTATGACGGCGTGCGCTACTTCTTCGCCAATGCCCGCCATCGCGACCTGTTCAAGGCCAATCCGGAAAAGTATGCGCCGCAGTTCGGCGGCAACTGCGCCAACAACATGGCCAACGGTCAGCGCCGCGAATCCGATCCGACCGTGTGGGTCATCATCGGCGACAAGCTCTACGTCTTCGCCGGCACCGCCGGCGCCGAACGCTTCCGCCAGGAGGCGCAGACCGCCCCGCTGAAGGCGGCGGCGAACTGGAAGACGCTGAAGAACACGCCGAGCCAGTAGGAGCTTGCCTCCCCATCGCGGAGTCCGCGATGGGGAGGTGCCCTCGTCTTACGAGGGCGGAGGGGTCATGGGCCGCAGCCCCGCTGTCGCCCATGACCCCTCCGGCCCTTCGGGCCACCTCCCCATGCTTCGCATGGGGAGGAAGCGCCAACTAGTTCACCCCCGCCTTGCGCAGGCTTTCCTCGACGCGGCGTTGCAGCGCCGGGTCCTGGAAGCGCGAGCCGAAGCTGGCGATGTCGAAGTGTGGGTTCTTGAGCCTGGCCTGCTCGACGGCTTCCTGGGCATCGGTGCCGCGACCGAGCTCGGCATAGGCCGCAGCGAGCGGCAGCTCGAGCAGCGGATAGGCGGGATAGCGCGTGCGCTGCGCCTCGAGCAGGCGCACGGCGTCGCCGTAGCGGCGGGCCAGCAGATAGGCGAGACCGAGATTGAGCGAGGCTTCCGGGCCGATGCTGACATTGAGGCGCATGGCGGCCTCGGCGGTGGCGATCGATTCGTCGATGCGGCCGGTCCACAGCAGCACGGCGGCACGCGCCAGCATGACCTCGGCGTCGCTGGGATTGAGCTGCAGCGCGCGCTCCGATTCGGCGAGGCCGAGGTCGTACTTCAGGACCGAGGTGTAGGCGCGCGCCAGCACGCTGTGGGCGAGCACGCAGTCCGGATCGATCTCGAGTGCCTTCTGGGAGAGCCGGATGGCGGTCTCGACGTCCTGCTGGGCGAACTCCGACCAGCCGAAGGTCGCGCGCTGGAAATAGATGTCGGCCAGCTCGGCGTAGGCGTCGGCGTAGCCCGGCGCCATCTGCGTCACCCGCTCCAGCATCTCGCGCGCCATGCGGTTGGCGTTGCGCGTCGGATCGGCTGAAAGCGCACGGGCGCGCAGCAGCATGTCGTAGGCGTCGAGATTGTCGGTCGGCTTGCGCAGCGCCTGCTGCAGCGCGATCTGCTGCAGGCTCGAGGCCAGCGTGCCGGCGACGCGGCGGGCGATACGCTCCTGCACGGCGAAGATGTCGCTCAGCTCGTCGTCGTACTGCTCCGACCAGAGCTGGGTGCCGTTCATGGCGTCACTGAGCTGCACGGTGACCCGCACGCGCTGACCCATGCGGCGCACGCTGCCACTCACCAGATAGCGCGCCTTCAACGCCCCGCCGATCTCGGCCAGCGGCAGCTCCTTGTTCCGGAACGGCAGGACGGCGTTGTAGGAGATCACCGTCAGCTCCTTGAAGCGGCCGAGGGCACGAGTGATGTCCTCGGTGAGGCCGTCGGAGAAATAGTCCTGGGCGGCGTCGCCGCTCTGGTTGGTGAACATCAGGACGGCGACGGAAAGGCCGCTCTCGGCCGGCGGACGCGTTGCCATCGTACTGCCCAGCAGCCCGCGATCGACGACGTAGACGAGCCCTTCGCCGATCGCCAGCGCCAGCGCAATGGCGGCACCGGCGACGATCAGACGACGCACCGGCATCTTCATCCGCGGTGGCCGGACGCCGTCTTGAGACAATGCCGCCGCATCGAGGGAATAGACCTGGATCGGCCGGTCGATGTTCTTCAGCGCCCGCGAGCCCTGGGAGCGGAACGGCAAAGCGAGCTTGTCGCGCACCTGCTCGTAGACGCTGGCCGACAGCACGATCGAGCCGGGCTCGGCCAGGCCTTCCAGCCGCGACGCCACGTTGACCGTGTCGCCGAATACGTCGTCGTCGGAGACGATGATGTCGCCGAGATGCAGGCCGATGCGAAACGCCTGCCGACGATCGGGCGGCGTGCCGGCATTGCGCTCGACCATGCCGCGCTGCAGTTCGACCGCCGAACGCACCGCCTCGATGGCACTGCCGAACTCGATCAGCACGCCGTCACCCACCGTCTTGACGATGCGGCCATGGAAGCGCTCGACCACCGGTGCCACCAGCTCGGCGAGATGCGCGCGCAGGTCGACCAGCGTGCCCTCCTCGTCGGCCCGCATCAGGCGGCTGTAGCCGTCGACGTCGGCGACCAGGATGGTCGCGAGCCGGCGGTTGGCGGTGGAGTCGGGCATTGTCGCCGCCCGTCAGCCCCCGGCGGTGCGCTTGGCGGCGGGACGGGCGGACAGGCGTGCGACGTAGTCGTCGAACACCTTCTCGCCCTTCAGACCGGACGCGCCGAACATCATGGCGAAGCGGATCTCCGAACCGATATAGACGTCGGCGGCGCTGAACTTGTCGCCCAGCAGGTAGGGGCCATTGGCCAGCGCGGTCTTGAGCGTCGCCACGACCTCCTCGTAGCTGCCCCAGCCGACCGCACTCTTACGCTCCACCGGTGGGCGGTTCATCATCTTGTCGAGCAAAGCGGGCTCCATGCAGCCCGCACCGAAGAACAGCCAGCGATAGTAGGCGCCGCGCAGCGGATCGCCCGGCGGCGGGGCCAGGCCGGCGGCCGGGAAGGCATCGGCGATGTAGGCGATGATCGCCGCCGTCTCGGTCACCACGACGTCGCGATGCACGATGGTCGGCAGCTTGCCCATGGGATTGATCGCCAGGAACTGAGGCGTGCGGTTCTCGCCCTTGGCAAAGTCGATCAGCACGGTCTTGTAGGGCGCACCGGCCTCTTCGAGCATCCAATGCGCCATCTGCGCGCGCGACTGCGGATTGTGATAGAAGACGATCTCTTCCGACATGACAGCAACCCTCTCGGCATCGAACCGGCGCTTCCATACACCCGAGCGCCGGGGCTGTCAGGCCGCATGCATCGCCGCTAAGTCTTCGCCTCACATTGCGTCGATACTGTGAATTGTCAGAGGTAGACGCCTTTCATTCCACCTTCCGGATAGCGCGTGCCCGCGGCGGCCCCCGGCGGCAGCGCCGCCGACAGGCGGGCGACCTCGTCAGCCGACAAGGCGACATCGAGCGCCGCCAGGTTTTCGTCGACGCGCTCGCTTCGCTTGGTGCCCGGGATCGGCACGATGTCGGCGCCTTGCGCGAGCAGCCAGGCGAGCGCTACCTGGCCCGGCTTGCAGCCTTTGTCGCGGGCGATGCCTTCAATGCTGGCAACCTTCGTGAGGTTGCTTCCCAGATTGTTGGCAGCGAACCGCGGATGGCGGCCACGGCCGTCGCCTTCGGGAATGTCGGAGACCTGGCGCACCGTGCCCGTCAGCAGGCTGCGCCCGAGCGGCGAGTAGGCGACGTAGGAGATGCCGAGCGCGCGCGTGGTCTTCAGCGTCTCCTCGGCGTGCTCGCGATAGAGCAGCGAGTATTCGCTCTGTACCGCGGCGAGGGGATGGACCTTGTGCGCGCGCCGGATGGTCTCGGGCTTGGCTTCGCTGAGACCGAGCGCGCGCACCTTGCCCGCCTTCACCAGCTCGCCCATGGCGCCGACCGTGTCCTCGATCGGCACCGAGGGATCGACACGATGCTGGTAGTAGAGGTCGATGACGTCGACGCCCAGGCGCTTGAGGCTGGCATCGCAGGCGGCCTTCACGTAGGCCGGACTGCCGTCGACACCATTGGCGCCGCCCGGCTGCTGGGTCTGGCCGAACTTGGTGGCCAGCACCACCTTGCCGCGACGGCCGCCGGCCAGCGCCTTGCCTATAAGGGTCTCGTTGTGACCCCAGCCGTACATGTCGGAGCTATCGAGAAAATTCACGCCGCGGTCGATGGCGTGATGGATGACGCGAATCGCCTCGTCATCGTTGCTCTTGCCATAGGCGCCGGAGAGCGACATGCAGCCCAGCCCGATCGGCAAGACCGAGAGATCGCTGCTGCCAAGTGTGCGCGACTTGCCGGCCATGATGGACATCCCTTTCGTTTGGGTAACCTATTGGTTGGCGGACCCGATGATGCGTCATCCCGCCTTCGATCGGCGCATCATCAGCCCGACCACAGTACCGCCGATCACCGATGAAATGAACATGAGCGCAACCATCGCCACACTCCCCCAGAGGACATAGCGCACCGCCGTCGCCCGCGCCTCGCTGACGACCTGATTGAGATTCTTCTCCATCCCCTCGATCTTCCTCTTCATCTCGTCCACTACGGCCGCGATTTCAGGGGCGGCAGCCGCTGCCCTCAGGACCGCTCCAGGCCTATCCGTGTTGCCGCCGCCTGTCGCCGGCGGCGGCGCCGGACGCTGCTGGTCCGGCCTGGCAGCCGGTTGGGCCTGCGCCGACGGACCGTCGGTGATGCTGGCCGCGGCGAAGCCAACCGACACGAAGAACAAGGCGAAGAGAGTTGATCGAACAAGCCTGAGCATGATTGCCCTCCCAAACGGTGGCCGGGCCGCGATAGCGGCCGAAATGCCGTCCCCATTGCCCGGGATCGTAGCATTTCCCTCGGCTTTCCGTATCGACAGGATCGGGCCATGATCGGCTGAAGAACGAGAACGTCAATCCTGGGAGCGACGATCCATGCTCACCCGCCGAGCGGCTGTCGCTGCACTGTTGACGACTGCAACCGCGGCAGCGCACGCGCAAACGGACGGCCCCTATCCCAACCGTCCCGTGCGATTCATCGTTCCGGCGGCGCCGGGCGGGCCGACCGACGTGATGGCGCGCATGGTTTCGACGGGGCTCGGCGCCAAGTTCGGCCAGCCTGCGGTGATCGTCAATCGCGCCGGCGCCGGCGGCAATATCGGCGTCGTGCAGGTCGCCAAGTCGCCGGCCGACGGCTACACGCTGCTGATCGCCTCGACCGGCTTCGTCGTCAATGCGAGCCTCTACCGCGATCCAGGATACGATCCGTTCAAGGACTTCCTGCCGATCACCGAGCTCGGCTCCTCGCCCAATGTGATCCTCGTCCCTCCTTCCTCGCCCATCACCTCGATCAGGCAACTGATCGACAAGGCCAAGGCGGACAAGGAGAAGCTCGACATCATCAATCCGGGCCAGGGCTCGACGCCGCATCTGACGGCAGAGCTGCTGCAGCTCAAGGCCGGCGTGCCGGTTGAAAACATCCCGTACAACGGCGCGGCACCGGCCATCCAGGCGCTGCTCGCCAAGACCACGCCGGTCGGCATCACCGCCCTGCCGCCGGCCCATCCGCACATCAAGTCGGGTGCCCTGCGAGCGCTCGCCATCACGGCGGAGAAGCGCTGGTTCGACCTGCCCGACGTGCCGACCATGGAGGAACAGGGCTTTCCCGGCTTCGTCTCGGAAACCTTCCAGGGCATGTACGCGCCGGTGGGAACGCCCGACGCGATCGTGCAGCGCGTGGCGCGCGACACGCTCGAGGTGCTGGCCGATGCGTCGACGCTGGAGAAGCTGCGCGGCGTCGGCTTCGACGTGCGCGCGAACGGCCCGCAAGGGCTCGCTCAGCGTGTGGCCCGCGAGGTGCCGATGTGGCGCGACATCATCGTGCAGTCGCGCATCGAGCTGCAGTGATCGGCCCGCCGGCCTCAGAAGTGCCAGGCGGCGCGTAGCCCAAGCGACTGGCTGAGGAAGGCGGTCGCGGCGGAGAGCCGGTAATCCATCCTCATCTCCCAGCCCGCGACCTTGTAGAGCTGCAGGCCGGCCTCGACCTGGGCGATCACGTTCGGCCCGTAGTAGGTGCCGTAGAACGGTATGCCGCCGAGGTCGCCGCTGATCGTCGCCGCGCTGTCCGGCAGGAGGCTGGCGCCCACGCCCACGGTGCCGCTCAGGAACCAGCCGGGCCCTAGTTCCAGCGCAGCAGGTGCCGTTCCAGCCGGCCGGCGATGACGAAGATCAGCATCACCACGACCAGGATCAGCAGGATCAAGGCGAACATCAGCGCCGCGTTGTAGGTGCTCTGGGCGAACGACAGCAGGTAGCCCAGCCCGTGGGTCGCCGCCACGAACTCGCCGACGCAGGCGCCGGTGAAGGCAAAGCCGACGGCGACCTTCAGGTTGCCCAGCACCCAGGCCGTGACCGACGGCAGGTATACGTGCTGCACCAGCGCCAGGCGATTGCCACCCAAGGTGACGACGCGCTCGACCAGCTTGCGGTCGACCTGGCGAATGCCGGTGTACACGGTGAAGAAGATCAGCACCGCCACCAGGATGAAGCTGAGCGCGACCTTGGAGGCGATGCCGATACCCAGCCAGATCACGAACAGCGGCGCCAGGATCACGCGCGGGATGGCGTTGAGCACGCTCATCACCGGCTCCAGCAACTCGGCGACGAGGGGGATCAGGGCAGCGGCAACGCCCAGCAGGACGCCGACCACGATGCCGAGCGCCAGGCCCCCCAGCGCCGCCGAGAAGGTCGCCTCGAGGTGCGGCCAGATGCGGCCGTCGGCGAACAGGTCGACGAGCGCGACCCAGACCTTGCTGGGGCTGGGAGCGAACAGCGGATTGAGCCAACCGGCGCGGCCCGCCGCCTCCCAAAGCGCGAGCACCAGCGCCAGGGCGATCAGCCGGCGCAGCCAGGCGTAACGCGGATCGAGCATCACGCCGCCTCCGCGCGGTGGTCGACCGCGCGTGACAGGTCCGCCCACAGCCGTTCGTAGAGCGGCGCAAAGGCCGGATCGGTACGCGACAGCACGGGATCGCGCGGCCGGGGGATCGGCACATGGTAGTGCTGGGTGATGCGGGCGCGCGGTCCCTGCGACAGCAGATAGACGTCGTCGGAGAGGGTGAGCGCCTCTTCCAGGTCGTGGGTGACGAGCAGCACGCTGATGCCGCTCTGCTCGACCAGCGCCACGACGTCCCTGATCACGCGCGAGCGCACGATGGCGTCGAGGGACGCGAACGGCTCGTCCATCAGGATCAGCTTCGGCCGGCGCGCCAGCACCTGGGCGAGCGCGACGCGCTTGCGCTGGCCGCCGCTCAGATGGCGTGGGAAGCGGTCGCCGAACCCGGCGAGGCCAAGCCGCTCGAGCCAGGTGTCGGCCTCGACCAACGCCTTGCCGCGCTCCATGCCGTTCAGCGTCAGGCCGAGCACCACGTTGTCGCGCGCCGTCTTCCACGGCAGCAGCGCATCGTCCTGGAACAACAGGCCGATCTCGGCGTGGCTGAGCGTCGTCTCGGCCGCGCCCGACAGCGGCTGCTGCAGGCCGATCACGGCGCGCAGCAGGCTCGACTTGCCCGAGCCCGACGGGCCGACCAGGCTGACGAAGCTGCCCTCGCCAACGGAAAGGCTCGCTCGCTCGAGGACCGGTTCGCCGCCGTAGGAGATTGTCAGGTCACGGACGTGCAGCAGCGTATTAGCCCCCGGCAATCGAGGTGTCGTGCAGCCCCGTGATGCTGGCATCGGGCTTGATCAGGCCGCCGACAATGAGGCTCTGCTGGACGCGCTTGGCGGAGTCGAGATCGATGGTCACCGATTCCGGATAGAGCGATTCGCGATGCGCCAGGATGATCTCGCCGAACTCTTTCAGGTCGAGCCCGGTCGTCATCTCCTTGGGGAAGGCGGCACTCAGCTGGTCGCCGCTCATGGCGCGCAGCGCCTTCAGCGCCTCGGCCAGCGCCTTGGTCAAGGCGATCATCTCGGGCTTGCGCTGCTCGATTTCCTTGCCGCGCACCGCGACGCCCATGAACTCGAAGGAGCCGCCGAGATGGCTTTTGGCCTCCTCGAGATCCATGGCGTTCATCAGCACGCGCCCGCCGGCCCGCTTCACCACGGTGAGCGCCGGCTCCTGCACCAGGCCGGCATCGACCTGTCCCTGACGCAGGGCCTCCAGGAGATTGACCCCCATGGTGGCGAACTGGACCTTGCGCGCGTCGGCGCCGGCCTGCTTCAGGAGATAGAGGGTGAGCGCATGGTCGGCCGTGCCCAGCACGTTGATGCCGACCGTCTTGCCCTCGAGATCCTTGATCGACTTGATCGTGTCGGCGGTCTTGGGCGCGGTGGCGATGGCGAACAACGGCAGCCGCCCGGTCACGGCGAAGCGGCGGATGTCGGCGCCGACATTGGCATAGGCCTGGATGGCGACGTCGAGCGAGGTGGCGGCGTAGTCGACGGCGCCGCCGACCAGCGCCTGCATCGCCGCCGTGCCGCCGCGGGTATAGACGAACTGCACGTCCAGCCCGTGCGTCTTGAAGATGCCGGCCGAGCGCGCGACTTCGTACGGCACGCCGCACAGCAGCTGGCTGCAGTAGGCGAGCTTGATCTGCTTGCCCTGCGCGATCGCCGGCGCCGCCTGTCCCGCCGAAAAGGCGGTGGCGATCAAGCCTGCGCCCTTGAACAGCGAGCGTCGGGAGACGTCGGTGTCGGGGACCCGGGCAGTGGTTTCGTCGCAGCAGCCCATGACGAGCCTCCAACCTTGCGAGGGCTCTTCCATACGCAAGGTTGCACGACCCGACAAGTCGCCCGGCAAGACCCGCCGTGCCCACAGAAAAATTTACGCTGATGTGCGCCAACGGGCATCGCTTTTTGCCGTCTTACGGTGAAGATCAGCGATCGGCACAGCTGCAAGACGAAAGGATACCTGATGGCTACCGACACCCAAGTATTGGTGGTGGGGGCAGGTCCCGTAGGCCTGTTCATGGCAGCCGAGCTCAATCGACACGGCGTTTCCTGCCGGATCGTCGACAAGAACGACGGGCCTACCCACGATAGCCGTGCTGTTGCCGTTCAGGCGCGCACGTTGGAAATCCTGGAGTCTGTCGGCCTTGCGGACGAGTTCGTTCAGGCGGGCAATATCTCCCATGCCAAGGCCGCCTATACGTCCGACCACAAACTCATCAAATACCTGACCTTCGACGAATTGGACTCGGCCTTTCCTTTCATCCTGCAACTCCCGCAGAGCCAGACAGAGCGCTTGTTGGCCGGATACCTGGCACGTCTCGGCACGGAAGTGGAACGACGCGTCGAACTCGTTGCGTTCGAGCAGCGCGAAGACGGCGTGCGCGCGACACTTCGGCTTCCCGACGGCAGGCAGGAGACAGTCGACGTCTCCTATCTCGTCGCCTGCGACGGCGCCCACAGTACCGTTCGCCACGCGCTGGGCGTCTCGTTCTCCGGCGACGATTACCCCACCGATCTCATCTCGGCAGATATCCGGGTCGACTGGAAGCTGCCTCGCGATGAACAGCTCTCCTTCTTCGCTGCCGAGGGCATGCTCACCGTTTTCCCACTGCCGGGAGGTCGCGCTGCCATCGTTGCCGATGCCGGCCCAACCCAGGAAGATCATCCGCCGCCGGGAGCGCCGGCCTTGGCGGACCTCCAGGCGATGTTCAATGCCCGCACCCCGGGCGGCGTGCTGAGCGATCCCATCTGGAGCGTTCGCTACCGTGTCCACTGCCGTCAGGCGGAGCGATATCAGGTCGGCCGCGTCTTTCTGCTCGGCGACGCCGCCCACATCTGCTCCAACATCGGTGGCCAGGGCATGAACACCGGGATGCAGGACGCGTACAATCTCGGCTGGAAACTCGGGCTGGTGTTGAACGCCAAATCCCCGGCAAGCCTTCTCGACAGTTACCATCCCGAGCGCCACCAGGCCGGGCAGGAGATGCTCTGTCTGTCAGATCACCTGCACCGGATTGCGCTTCGTGAGGAGCTGCACCTTTCGCTCTCGGAGGGCGTCCGACAGAAACTGGCCAGGGTTCTGGCCAACCAGGAAGTGATGCAGCAACGAATGCGCAGAGCCGTGGCCGAGCTGAACATCGGCTACCGCCACAGCCCTATCGTCGCGGAGCACCACCACGTCCTGCCGGGACTTCACGGGGCGCACGCCAGTGTCCATGGGTGGCATGATTTCGGCGCCGGGCCACGCGCGGGAGACCGCGCCGTCGATGCCCGGCTCATGCTTCATCCTGGACGTGAACCCGTCCGGTTCTTCCAGAGATTGCGGGGAACCAGGCACCACGTTGTGTTGTTCGCTGGGGCGCTCGCGACGGGAGAAACGCACCAGCGACTGCAAGCCTTGGCCGATGCAATCGTGCAGGCGCACCCGGGGCGCATCGAAGCGCATCTGATCGTGCCGCACGAGCTCCCCGAGGATCTTTTAGTCAAAGGCAACATACTCCTGGATCCGAGGGGTGAGCTGCATCATCGCTATGGAGCGCGAAGTGCCTGTCTCTATGTGGTCCGTCCCGATGGCTATATCGGCTTCCGCAGTCAACCTCCTGATGCCGAAGCGCTAAGCTCGTACTTCACCCGGATATTTCTCTAGAGGGAGAGACCATGAAAATCCTTGTAGTCCATGGCGCCGGCATGAACATGCGCGGCAAGGCGCAGGTCGAGATCTTCGGGCCGATGACGCTGCTGGAGTACGATTCGGCAATCCGTGCCTATGCCGACGAGCTCGCGGTGGAGATCGAGATCTTCCACTCCAACATCGAAGGCGAGGTGATCAATCGCCTCTACGCGGCGCACGACGAAGGCATCGCGGGCGCGATCATCAACCCGTCCGGATACACGCGCGGCTACCCGGCGCTGGTCGCCGCCATCGGCAATGTCGGCTTCCCCACGATCGAGGTCCACATCTCCAATCCGGCCCGGCGAGGCAACGTCTCCGAAGTGGCGACCGCCTGCCTCGGCACCGTCACCGGCTTTGGCATCGCGGGCTACGCGCTCGCCTTGCGCGGTCTCAGGGACCGGGCCAAGGCCCAGAAATAGGAGACGCCGCTACGGCAGCAGCGCGCGCACGTCCTCGAGCATGTCGGGCGCATCGAACGGCACGATCAGCAGCGCGTCGTCGAAGCCGATGTCCTCGAGCCGACGTAGCCGGTCGCGCGCCGTCGCCTTGTCGCCGACAAGGGTCACCTTGGCGCGTTCGATCAGCGGATGCGCCGGCGGATCGGGCCGCAGATCGGTAAAGATGTTGGCCAGCAGCGCGCGCTTGCCGCCGGCCTCGCGGAACATCTTCAGCCCGACCGGCAGATCGTCGACGCCGGCGTAGATGCCCGACGCAATCCAACCCTGGCAATGCCTGGCCGCGAGGTCGATCCAGCGCTGGCTGCGCCAGGCGCCGAGGAACACCGGCGGGCCGCCCTCGGTGCCCGGCCAGATACTCAGCGCCGGGCCGTGCACCGCCTCGCCGGCCCACACCCGGCGCATGACCGCAAGCGACTCCGGCAGCGTCTTGAAGCGGCTCGCATAGTCGGCCTGGACCGCGTCGAAATCGTGCCGGGTCGAGCCGCTGCCGACACCGAAGCGGAAGCGGCCGCCCGACAGCACGTGCAGGGTCTGAGCGCGATGCGCCAGCTCGACGGGGTGGCGCAGCGGCACCTGCATCACGCAGGTCCCAAGCTCGATGCGCTCGGTCACGCCGGCCAAGGTCGAGAGGAACATCAGCGGATCGAGCATGGCCTGGCCGCGCGCGAAGGCGTCGACGATCCAGCAGCCGGCGAAGCCCAGGCGCTCGACGCGGCGGCCGAAATCGACCACGCGCCCCAGCATGGCGCTTGGGCCGCCGCCTTGCGGGGCACTGGGGATGGCGACGATTGCGATCTGCATGGCTGCTCCCAAAGTGATACGTTGCAACGCGGCCCGTCTGTGTCGGGTTCAGGGAGGCGACCGTTGAAAACGGTCGCCTTGCCTGGTCGCATGACGCAACATAAGTGACGAGACGCCACGGGCAAAATTTGGCGTTCCGCGGAGCCGGCATTGTGTTCGGCGAAGGGCTGCTTTCGGTGCGAAATCGACGCTCTCGGCCGATTTCGTGGGGGGCGGCGTCGAGGAGCCTTACTCCGCCACGCGCTGCTGTTGCCGCGCAAAATGGTGTGGCGTCAAAATCAAGCGACGTGCCATCATCCCGTAAGCATTTGCGGTGCGTGCGTTTGCGCCCGCAAGCCGACCGCCACCACGCGGCGCATCGACATTCTCGACGGCGTCTTCGTCAAGGGCGCGCCGAACCCGGCCGACACGTCCTCCAACATCGTTGTCGCGCGCTCGCTGCCGACCGCCGCCGCGCGCCGCTGCTCACGGAATCCCGGCACTGGCCGCCGGGCTTCCGCACCGATTTCTTCACCTGACGCCTCACCCTCCTACGCCAAGGCTTCGGAGGGCAGGGCTTGTCCTGCGTAGCGCGCAGCGCGGAGCAGGATCAGCACCGAGGTGCGGTGCGGGTACGGTAGCCGTCGTAGTACTGGCTTCCGCAGACGACCTGCTGCTGCACGACGTCGTCGCGATACCCGTTCTGGCCGCGGTTCGTCACGGTCACCGAGGTATAGCGACGGCCGTCAGTCTGGTTGTACCAGGCGGGATTCCCCTGATGATTGGCGTAGTAGCTCGGCGCAGGCTGTGCATAGCCATACCGTGGAGCAGGTGCGGGATTGTAGTAGCCGCTGTTGTAGTAGCCCGTCGGTGCCGGCTGATAGTAGCCGCTCGGCGTGCCATAGCCGTCGCCCTGGCATGCCGCTGCGGTCATGCCGATGCCCACCACGACCATCAGTCTCGGAAAGAGCCTCAACATCTCTATTCCTCCAAGCCAAGATGTCTGAACGTCCCCAACTACGCGACGATTCTGTCCTCTTGAAGACGGACAATGGACAACGGTCTGGGGAGCGAACAGGTTCCTGTCTGCCGCTTTGGTGCAGCCAGGCCAGGAGGGCCCGCGCAGCACGGTGGCCAGCCAACCGAAGCTGCGCGCTGCATCGACAGCCCTCCTACGCTAAAGCTTCGGAGGGCATTCTGCTTCGCGCGTCATTGGGGCAGGGCTTGTTCTGCGTAGCGCGCAGCGCGAAGCAGATTGGCGGGCCACGTCGGATGAAGATGAGAACTACATTTACGCCATAACACTCTAATCTACCCGAAGGGAGCGAGGCATCTCCTTTGGGCAATTATCTTACGCGGACCGTAACTTCCGCTGCCGTCAAAGCA
>JAKFVH010000311.1 GCA_021732285.1 Reyranella sp.
GGAGTCGCCTCGACAGTTTCATCGCGCGCATGCAGGCGCAGCGCGACTGCCTGAATTTCCTGAAACCCAAGATCGACGCCCTGCCCGGCCCCATCCTCGAAGTCGGCCTGGGCAACGGCCGCACCTACGACCATCTGCGCGATCTCTTTCCCGGCCGCGACATCTACGTCTTCGAGCGCAAGGTGGCGGCCCATCCCGACTGCATTCCGCCGGCCGACCGGCTGTTTTTAGGCGAGGCGCGGGAGTCGATTGCCAAGGCGGCGCAGAAGCTCGGGGCGACGGCGGCGCTGATCCACACCGACCTCGGCACCGGCGATCACGAAGCCAACATGGCGATGGGCAGATGGCTCGGACCGGCGCTCGATACGTTGGCAGGGCCGGGCGGCTACGTGCTGGCCAACCAGCCGCTCGACGTGGCGCGCTGGGGCCGATTGCCCGATCCCCCGGGCGTGCCGAAGGATCGGTACTTTCTCTATCGGGTCAGCGGCTGAACAGCCGCAGCAGGACCAGCAGCACGACGGCACCAACCACCGAACCGATGAAGCCGGCCGCCTCGCCGGGGTGATAAAGGCCCAGCACCTGGCCACCGATCGTGGCGACGAAGGCGCCGACGATGCCGATCACGATGGTGACGATGATGCCGCGCGGGTTGGGACCCGGCGTGATGAAGCGGGCCAGGAGACCCACGATCAGGCCGATGACCAGGATGCCGATGAAACCGCCGACTGTCATGCGCTTCTCCCTTTCAAACCTCGAACGTCGCCATCACCGGCACGTGGTCGGACGCCTGCTTCCAGTCGCGGGCGTTGATGTCGATGCGGTGACTCCTGATGGCGCCCGACAGGGCCGGCGAGGCCAGGATATGGTCCAGCCGCCGGCCGCGGTTGGAGGCGCGCCAGTCGTTGTTGCGGTAGCTCCACCACGAATAGAGTTTCTTGTCCTCCGGCACGAAGCGGCGCGGCACGTCGATCCAATCGAGCGACGCTTTTAGGCGTCCGAACAGCTCGACCTCGACCGGCGTGTGCGACACGATCTTGAGGAGCTGCTTGTGGCTCCACACGTCGTGCTCCAGCGGCGCCACGTTGAGATCGCCGACGGCGACGCGGCGCAGCCCCTTGCGCGCCGACGGCCCGGGCTTGCGGTCGGCGAACCACCCGGCCATCTCGCGGTAGAAATCGAGCTTGTGGGCGAACTTGTCGTTGAGGTCGGGATCGGGAATGTCGCCGCCGGCCGGGATGTAGAGATTGTCGAGCAGGACGGGGTCGGAGCCGGTGTCGAGCGCGACCTCGATGTGCCGGCAATCCTCCTTGCCGCAGCGATGATGGATGTTTTTGGCGGTGAACGGCACCTTGGAGAGGATCGCCACGCCGTTGTAGGACTTCATGCCCTGGACCAGCCGGTGGGTGTAGCCCAGGCCCTCGAAGGCCTTGTGCGGGAAGAACTCGTCCGGACACTTGGTCTCCTGGAGGCACAGCACGTCGGGCTTGCGCAGCCTGAGATAGCGTTTGACGTTATTGATCCTGAGGCGGACCGAATTGATGTTCCAGGTGGCGATGGAAAGGCTCATCTCGCTCCCAATATAGTCGATCTCGGGCCGATCTCGACCCAGGAGACGCTTTATGCAGATGGACGGCGACGAAAGCGGCAACATCGAGGATCGTCGCGGCGACGGCGGCTATTTCGGTGGTGGCGGCGGCATGGGTGGCATGGGCGGCATGCCCATCCCGATGGGCGGCGGGGGCGGCCTGTTCAAGGGCGGCCTGGGCTTCGTGGCTTTCATCGTCATCGCCCTGATCTTCGGCGCCGATCCGTTCGCCCTGCTGGGCGGCGGCGGGACCTCGAGCTACGCCCCGGCGCCGACCCAGACCAGCCGGACCGCACCGCGCCAGCAGCCGGCCGGCGACGCCGAGACCCTGTTCGTGTCGCGCGTGCTCAAGAGCACCGAAGATGTCTGGGAGGGCATCTTCCGCGACCTCGGCCGGCAGTATCGCGATCCCAAGCTGGTGCTCTACCGCGACGCCACACGCACCGAATGCGGCGTCGGCCAGTCGGCGATGGGGCCGTTCTATTGCCCGGCCGACCAGCGGGTCTATCTCGACCTCGCCTTCTTCGATGATCTCGCCAAGCGCTTCCACTCGCCTGGCCAGTTCCCGCAGGCCTACGTGATCGCCCACGAGGTCGGCCATCACGTCCAGAACCTTTTGGGCATCAGCGCCAAGACCGAGCAGATGAAGGAGCGCATGAGCAAGCGCGACGCCAATGCGCTGTCGGTGCGGGTCGAGCTGCAGGCCGACTGCTTCGCCGGCGTGTGGGCCAACCGCGCCGATGCCGCGCGCGGCGGCAAGATGATCGACGACCGCGACGTCGAGCAGGCGCTGGCCGCCGCCTCGGCGATCGGCGACGACCGCCTGCAGCGCCAGGCGCAGGGACGCATCGTACCCGACAGTTTTACCCACGGCAGCAGTGCGCAGCGCATGCGCTGGTTCCGCATCGGCCTGGACAGCGGCGATCCGCGGAAGTGCGATACGTTCAGCGCGAAGCAGCTCTGATTCTTCCGGACCGCGGGCCTCCAGGCCCGCTCAAGCTCTTTTGGACCGCGAGCTTCCAGCTCGCTCATAAGCAGTATGAGCGCGCAAGATGCGCGCGGTCCGGAAGACTAAGACGATGAGCGGGCCTGGAGGCCCGCGGTCCGGCAAGAGACCTAAGACTTGCGGCCGTAAGCCGCCAACCCGCCGGTGCTCTGCTTCGGCGGATGCGCCCGAATCGCCTCCTCGACCGGCTCGGTGCCCCAGCCGGGGCGCGACGGCATGATGAGATGGCCGTCCTTGAATTCCGGGACATGGGTGAAGAGCTCGTGGTCCCATTCCAGGCGGTCGATGTCGGTTTCCATGATGCGCAGGTTGGGCACGCAAGCGGCGAAGTGCGCGTTCATCATGGTGCAGAGGTGGCCGTAGAAGTTGTGCGGCGCGACGTTGACCTCGTGCGCTTCCGCGAGGTTGGCGATCTTCATCGACTGCCAGACGCCGTTCCACGGCGTGTCGATGATGGCCACGTCCATCGACTGCTCGCGGAAGTAGGGCAGGAAATCGCGGATGCCCAAAAGCGTCTCGCAGGAGGAGATGGGATGCGGGCTCTGGCGCCGGATCAGGCCCAATGCCTCGGGGCTATAGCTGTCGATCTCGATCCAGAACATGTCGAGGTCGCGGATGGCGCGCAGGATTTTCAGGTAACCCTCGGTGCTGGCATTGAAGTTGAGATCCAGCAGCAGGTCGACATCGGGCCCGGCGCCCTCGCGGATCGCCTCGAGATGCATGCGCAAGTTACGCAGCACATGGCGATCGACGTTGCGCTCGGGGTAGTTCGGCGAGCCGAAGCCCGGCCGCCAGCCCTTCGGGTTCTTCTTGTCGTTGTCGTAGATGAAGATGTTGGTCTTCATCGCCGTAAAGCCCTTCTCGCGCACCTCGCGGCCGATCGCCTTCACGCCGTCGAGGTCGGTGATGGCGGGCTTGAAATAGCCCGGGTGGTTGATGCGCCAGGTCGCGCAGTGCGACCAGTAGACCCGGATGCGGTCCCGCACCTTGCCGCCTAAAAGCTCGTAGCAGGGCACGCCAAGTGCCTTGGCCTTGGCGTCCAGAAGCGCGTTCTCGATGGCGCCCAGCGCCAGGGCAACGACGCCGCCGGCGGCCGGCCGGGTGATCGAATAGAGCTCGGCGTAGAGGCGCTCGTGCTCGCCGACCGGCTGGCCAATCAGGCGGTCCGAGAGCTTGGCGATCGCCGTGCCGACACCCGGCGCGCCAAAACCTTCGTCGTACTCGCTCCAGCCGACGATGCCGTCCTCGGTGGTGATCTTGACGAAGTAGTAGTTGCGGAAGCCCGCATCGGCGGCGAGCGTCTCGATCGAACGGATCTTGGAATTGACCTTCATCGCGACACTCCCCCTGACGCTGCTTTAGACGACTACACCAGCGTGCAGGTCACCGTGCCGCAACCGTCGACAAAGCCCGCCAGCGTGTCGCCCTTGACCACGGCGGCCACGCCATCGGGCGTGCCGGTGTAGATCAGGTCGCCGGCGGCCAGCGCCACCAGGCCGGAGAGATAGGAGATCGTCTCGGGCACGCTCCAGATCAGCGCGTTGAGGTCGGACTTCTGGCGGGTCTTGCCGTTGACGTCGAGCTGGATGGTGCCTTTGGCCGGATGGCCGATCTTGGAGGCCGGGAAGATCTCGCCGATCGGCGCGGACTGGTCGAAGCCCTTGCCCATGTCCCACGGTCGGCCCATGTCCTTGGCTTGGTTCTGCAGGTCGCGGCGGGTCATGTCCAAACCGACGGCGTAGCCGAAGACATGGTCGAGCGCCGTGTCGACCGGGATGTCGGTGCCGCCCGATTTCATGGCCACGACCAGCTCCATCTCATGGTGCAGGTTCTTGGTGGCCGACGGATAAGGCACCTTGGTCGGGTTCTTGGGGTCGGCGCAGACGACGATGGCGTCGGCCGGCTTGGTGAAGAAGAAGGGCGGCTCGCGGTCGGGGTCATGGCCCATCTCGCGGGCATGGGCGGCATAATTGCGGCCGACGCAGAAGATGCGGCGGACCGGGAAGAGATCGCCGGTCCCGTTGACCGGCACGCCGACCGTCGAGGGCGGCGTCACGACATAACCCATCGCTTTCTCCCAAAAGAGCGAGCCTTTATGAAGAGAGGCGGAGTTTTAGGCAATGTCCGACCCCCAAATCCTTAACGTGCAGGCCGATTCCGGCGAGACTTCGCTCGGCTGGGCGACGCTGGGCGAGAAGCGCTGGCGCTGCACGGTGGGTGCAGGCGGGGTGCGGGAGGACAAGGTCGAGGGCGATGCCGCCACACCGGCCGGCCGCTTTCCGCTGCGCAGGATTTATTTCCGCAACGACCGGATGGTGCTGCCCAAGGTCCGGCTGCCGGCACGGGCGATCAACGAGCATGACGGCTGGTGCGACGACCCGCGCGCGCCGACCTACAACCGGCTGGTCCGCATCCCCAACGACTGGAGCCACGAGAAGATGTGGCGCGACGACGGGCTGTACGACCTGGTCGTCGTCGTCGGCTACAACGACGATCCGCCGGAAGGCGAATGGGGCAGCGCGATCTTCCTGCACGTCGCGAAGGACGACTATTCGCCGACCCAGGGCTGCGTCGCCTTCAAGCGCGAGGATCTTTTAGAGCTCGTGACGCTGATCGGGCCCGAGACGAAGATCAACGTGCACTCGATCCCGGCCAACGAGACTGCGCCAAAGACGATCGGAGACGACGACATGAAGCAGTTCGAGGATTTCGACGAACAGGATTGGTGATGGGAGCGCGGGCCTCCGGCCCGCTCATGCTCTTCTGGACCGCGAGCTTCCAGCTCGCTCATGATCACGAGCGGGCCGGAGGCCCGCGCTCCCGTTACCCGACGACCCGACCGATCGTGCGCGCGGTGTAGTCGACCAGCGGGATGATGCGCGCGTAGTTCAGCCGCGTCGGGCCGATGACGCCGATGGCGCCGAGAATGCGCTCCTGCGAATCACGGAACGGCGCCACCACCATCGAGCAGCCGGTGTTGGCGAACAGGGGATTGTCGGCGCCGATGAAGATCTGCACGCCTGACGCGGAGTTGGCGAGCTCGAGCAGGCGAATGAAACTCTCGCCGCGCTCCAGCGCATCGAACAGGATGCGCACGCGCTCGAGGTCTTCGATGGCGGTGATGTCCTCCAGGAGTCGCGCCTGGCCGCGCACGATCAAGGCGCTGCCGGGCTCGCCGGCCCAGGTCGCCATGCCCGATTCGATCACCCGCGCGGTGAGATCGTCGAGCTCGGCGCGCTTCAGCTTGAGATCCTCGAGGATGAGGCGGCGCGCTTCCTCGATGGTGCGGCCGATCAGCCGGGCATTCAGGTAGTTGGTCGCCTCGACCAGAGCCGACGGCGGCATGCCGATCGGCGTGTCGATGACGCGATTCTCGACATGGCCCGACTGGGTGACGGTCACCACCAGCGCACGCCCGGGGCCGAGATTGACGAACTCGATATGCTTCAGCGGCTGCTCGGTCTTGGGCGCCATCACCACGCCGGCGCAGCGCGACAGGCCCGACAACAGCGTGGTCGCCTGTTCCAGCGCCTCGGTGACGCTGCGGCCGACCGTGGCGCAGCGCGCCTCGATGCTCTCGCGCTCGTCGTCCGAAAGGTTGCCGACCTCGAGGAGGCCGTTGACGAACAGTTTTAGCCCCGCGTTGGTCGGCAGGCGGCCGGCCGAGGTGTGCGGCGCGTAGAGCAGGCCGAGATCCTGCAGGTCGGCCATGATGTTGCGGATGGTGGCGGGCGACAGGGTCTCGGTGAGCTTGCGGGTCAGCGCCCGCGATCCGACCGGCTCGCCGGTCTCGACATAGCCCTCGACGACGTGCCGCAGCACCTCGCGGGCGCGCTCGTTCAGCTCGGCAACCGAGGCGGTCTGCCGCGGGCCCACGGGGAGGTCGGTCAAGACGCCTCGAACCGGGCCGATCCGATGAATGGCCATGGAAAAAATGTAGGTAGTACAAGGGGTCCGGTCAACGCACGCTCAAGGGATAGCTGGATTTGGTTGGCCCACGGCGCTAAACCGGCCGGCCGCTGTCAGCCCGTTGTCCTTCGCTGCCTTTGCCTTAATTCAGGAGAAACCATGCGCCCTTCCGGCCGCGCCCCCGACCAGCTTCGCCCGGTGTCCCTCGAGCCGGGCTTTTCGCGCCATGCCGAAGGGTCGTGCCTGATAAAGTTCGGCGACACCCATGTGCTGTGCACCGCCTCGGTCGACGAGCGCGTGCCGCCCTGGATGCGCAACACCGGCAAGGGCTGGGTGACCGCCGAATACGGCATGCTGCCGCGCTCGACCCATACCCGCACCGACCGTGAGGCCGCCCGCGGCAAGCAATCGGGCCGCACCCAGGAGATCCAGCGCCTGATCGGCCGCTCGCTGCGCGCCGTGGTCGACCTCACCGCCATGGGCGAGCGCCAGATCAACATCGATTGCGACGTCCTGCAGGCCGACGGCGGCACGCGCACCGCCAGCATCACCGGCTCGTGGGTGGCGCTGCACTTCGCCTTCGAGCGCCTGATCAAGGAAGGCAAGCTTTCAGCCAGTCCCATCAACGGCCAGGTCGCCGCCGTGTCGTGCGGCCTGTGGGAGGGCACGCCGGTGCTCGATCTCGACTATCCGGAAGACTCCAAGGCGCAGGCCGACGCCAACTTCGTGCTGACCGGCTCGGGCGGCATCGTCGAGGTCCAGGGCACGGCCGAGGACAAGCCGTTCAGCGAGCCGGAGTTCATCGCCCTGCTCGAGCTCGCCAAGAAGGGCATCGGCGAGCTGACGCGCCTGCAGCGGCTGGCGATCGGCCCCTCTTCCAAAAAGTCTCCGTAATGCCCCGCCGCTTCGCCGGTCCCAAGCTGGTTGTGGCCACCCACAATCGTGGCAAGGCCGGCGAAATCCGGACCATGCTGTCGGGCTTCGGCGTCGAGATCGTCTCGGCGGGCGAGCTTGGCCTGCCGGTGCCCGATGAGACCGGCACGACCTTCGAGGAGAACGCCACACTGAAGGCGCTGGCCGCGACGCGTGCCAGCGGATTACCGGCGCTGGCGGACGATTCGGGCCTCAGTGTTGCGGCGCTCGACGGCCAGCCAGGTCTCTACACCGCCGACTGGGAAGGGCCGACGCGCGACGCCATGGTCGGCATGAAGCGCATCCAGGACGAACTTTCGAAACGCAAGGTTCCCGACACCGATACTGCGCGCGGCGCCACCTTCCATTGCGTGCTGGCGTTGGCTTGGCCTGACGAGCATGTCGAGATGGTTCATGGCATGCTCGACGGGCGCATCGTCTGGCCGCCGCGCGGCAGCGGCGGCCATGGTTATGATCCCTGCTTTCAGCCGAAAGGCGACACGCGTACCACGGCCGAGATGACCGACGCGGAGAAGAACGCCATCAGCCATCGCGGTCGCGCTTTTCGGATGCTCGTGGAGGCCTGCTTCAAATGACGGCGCCGCTCGGCGTTTACGTTCATTGGCCGTTCTGCAAATCGAAGTGTCCCTACTGCGATTTCAATTCCCATGTCCGCGACGGCGTCGACCAGTCGCGCTGGCGCGATGCACTGCTGAAAGAGCTCGACCACGCCGCGCGTGAAGCGCCGGACCGTCGCGTCGAGACGATGTTCTTCGGCGGCGGCACGCCGTCATTGATGGAACCCGCGACCGTGGGCGCAGTGATCGAGCGTGTGAAAGCGCTGTGGGATTGCGCCGACAATGTCGAGATCACGCTCGAAGCCAACCCGACGTCGGTCGAGGCCAGCCGCTTCGCCGCGCTGGCCCACGCCGGCGTCAATCGCGTCTCGCTGGGCGTGCAGGCGCTCGATGCGGCGTCACTCCGCTTCCTCGGCCGCGAGCATTCGGCAGACGAGGCGATCGACGCCATCGCGACGGCGCGACGGCATTTCACGCGCTATTCCTTCGACCTGATCTATGCCCGGCCGGGCCAGACCGAGGAGGACTGGGCGGCCGAGCTCGAGCGGGCGCTGGCGCTGGCTGGCGAGCACCTGTCGCTCTATCAGCTCACCATCGAACGCGGCACGCGCTTCTTCACCGACCATGCGCGCGGCGCCTTCGCCCTGCCGGGCGAGGAGCAGGCGGCGGCGATGTTCGAGCTGACCCAACAGCGGCTCGCCACCGCGGGCCTGCCCGCATACGAAATCTCCAACCACGCCCGTCCCGGGGCTGCCTGCCGCCATAATTTGATCTATTGGCGGTATCAGGATTACGTCGGCGTTGGGCCAGGGGCGCACGGCCGGTTCGCCGAGGGCCAGTTCGGCGAAAACACTGGCAAGCGCGCCACCCGGCGAGCGAGCGGGCCGGAAGCCTGGCTGGAAGCGGTCGAACGCGACGGCCACGGCACGGCGGAGACGACCCTGGTCACGGGGCAGGATCTGGTGGGGGAGGCGTTGATGATGGGACTGCGGCTGGCCGAGGGCATCGACCGGGCCATGTTCGCGTCCATGACCGGAGCCGATCCCGTGGCGGCGCTGGGCGAGCGGCGGCTCGCACCTCTGGTGAAGGCGGGCTACCTCGAAGTCGACGCCACGTGCCTCAAAGCCACTCCCGCCGGCCGGCAGCGACTGAACGCGGTGCTGGAGCGGCTGGTCGCATGAGGCTTTTGGCCATCCTCTTGGCGTTGGTGGCGATGGCCGGCGTGGCGTTTGCCCAGCAACAACCGCCGCCACAACAGCAGCAGACGCCGCCCAAGCCGCCGCCCAAGCCCGCGCCGCCGCCGGCCAAGCCCGCAGCCGCGCCGGCCAAGCCGGCGTCGAAGTTCGGACCGCCCGCCTATAAGATCACGGTGGCGACCGAGGCTGCCTATCCGCCGTTCAACTACCTCGACCGCAAGGGCATGCCGGCCGGCTTCGAGATGGAACTGGCACAGGAGGCCTGCCAGCGCATCAAAGCGGAGTGCGAGTTCGCCGCCTTCAAGTGGGACGACCTGATCCCCGGACTCATCGACAAGAAGTTCGACGTCATCATGTCGTCGATGGAAGTGACCGCCGAGCGGCGCAAGCGCATGGGACTGTCGCGCCGCTACTATCTCTCGCCCGGCGCCTTCATCGCCGCCAAGGGCGCGCCGTTCGACGGGCCGCCCTCGCTGTTGCGCAACAAGCGCATCGGCATCCAGAAGGATTCGACGCACGCCGACTGGGCCGACAAGAGCTTCCGCCGCTCCGCCCAGCTCAAGCGCTACAACACCATCGCCGAGGCGCTCGATGCGCTGGCCAAGAACGAAGTCGACGCCGTGTTCGGCGACAAGGCGCAGCTCTGGCTGTGGAGCCAGAAGCCCGACGGCAAGTGCTGCGAGATCGTCGGCCAAGACATCAAGGACAACCAGACGCTCGGCCTCGGCGTCGCCGCCGGCCTGCGCAAGGAGGACGCCAAGCTGCGCGACGCGCTGAACAAGGCATTCGGCGAGATGATGACCGACGGGACTTACAAGAAGATCAACGACAAGTACTTCCCGTTCCCGCTGAATTAGCTGGGAGTCATCGTCTTCCGGACCGCGCGCGTCCCCGCGCGCTCATGAGTCGCTCGAAACAGGAATGAAGAATGACCCATAAGGGTTGGCATTCACGAGGCTATCTGCCCCATTTCGACTCGGCCGAAACGATCCAGTTCGTGACATTCCGACTTTTCGATAGCCTCCCGCGCGCAGTGGCCGAGATGCTCGCCAAACAACCTGACAATCTTGCCAAGACTGACGAGAGTCTGGACGGCGGATCGGGTGCGTGCTGGCTCAAGGATCCGCAGATCGCGGCGTTGGTGGAAAACGCCATGCTGCATTTCGATGGCGACCGTTATCGTCTGCTTGCGTGGTGCATCATGCCCAACCACGTCCACGTAGTTGTCGAACCCACTGAGGAGAATCAGCTGGGCGCCATCATCCAGGCGTGGAAATCGTTTACGGCCCACCGGGCGAACAGCGTTCTTAGTCGAAGTGGTCCATTCTGGCACAAAGACTACTTCGACAGGTTCATTCGCGACGAAGGTCACCTCGCCCGAACCATCGACTATATCGAGAACAATCCGGTGAAGGCCGGTTTGGCGTCAACAGCCGCTTCCTGGCCATGGAGCTCCGCTCGCAGACGCGCATGAGCGCGCGGGGACGCGCGCGGTCCGGAAGATGCTTGATCCTGACTAGTTAGTGCATCGCCCGTTCGCGCGAGACGTACTGGCCGCGCTTCAGTTCCTTGAAGAACTGCGGGACCTGCGGGTGCGACACCGGCTTGCCGGTCTCGTCGGGCAGCAGGTTCTGCTCGGAGACATAGGCGACGTAGGTGGTCTGCGCGTTCTCGGCCAGCAGGTGATAGAACGGCTGGTCGCGGCGCGGGCGAACCTCCTCGGGAATCGACGACAGCCACTCCTCGGTGTTGGCGAACACCGGGTCGACATCGAAAATGACCCCACGGAACGGGTAGATGCGATGCTTCACCACCTGGCCAATGGCGAACTTCGCCTCGCGTATGGGCGGGTAGTTGGACAATCGCGTGGGCAGCTTGTTTTCGATTTCCATGACAAAAGTATTGCTCCGAACCGGCCGGCAAGCAACGCGCACAAGACGGCGATTTGACCGCTGCATGCAAGAAACCGTGATAAATTCGCCTATCTGCAGCCGACGCAAGAATGCGGCCAAATTTGCAGCCCCCTCCCGGTCACGGGAGCGCGACCTTGGCCTCGGTTGACGGCGGCAGCCGGCCCGTGGACTCTGGCGCCGAGGGAAGGTCGCATTGGCGAATGGTCTAAAAGTCCGTTTTTGGGGAGTGCGAGGCTCGATTTCCTGCTCTGGCGCCGAGTACGCGCGCTACGGCGGCAATACGTCGTGCCTGGAAGTCACCGCCGGCGGCCGCCGTTTGATCTTCGACGCCGGCACCGGCATCCGTCCGCTCGGGCTCGAGCTCGCCCGCCAGGCACCGATCGACATCGACATCTATTTCACCCACACCCATCTCGACCACATCATCGGCCTTACCTTCTTCGGCCCGCTGTTCGAGAAGCGTAATTCGGTGCGGCTGTGGGCCGGCCACCTGCAGGGCCACCATGCGCTCAAGAAGGTGGTGAGCAACCTGATGCAGGCGCCGCTCTATCCGGTCAGCCTGGAGGTCTTCCAGGCGCGCGTCGAGTTCAACGAGTTCAAGAGCGGCGACAGGCTCGCGTGCGGCGACATGACCATGCGCACCACCCCGCTCAACCATCCCAATGGCGCCACCGGCTATCGCGTCGAGTACGGCGGCAAGTCGATCTGCTACATCACCGACACCGAGCAACGCGGCGACGGCCTCGACGAGGCGATCGTCGAGCTGTGCCGCGGCGCCGACGTGATGATCTACGATTCGAGCTACACCGATGCCGAATACCCCCACTTCAAGGGCTGGGGCCATTCGACCTGGCAGGAAGGCATGCGGATCGCCGACGCCGCGGGCGTCGGCACGCTGGCCATCTTCCATCACGATCCCAGCCACGACGACGCCTTCATGGACGGCGTGGCGCGCGAGGCGGCGGCGGCGCGTCCCGGCACCGCGGCCAACGGCCTGCCGCGCGCGATCGTCGCCCATGAAGGCCTGACGCTCAGCCCGTGAGGATCGCATCATGAGTGGGCCCAGCCTGCGCGGCCGCTGGCGGCGGCTGAAGCTGGGATTGCCGACCGTGCTTGGCCTGAAGCCGCGCGGCTGGTTCATCCCGCACCGTTATGCGCCGTTGCTGCCGCCGCCCGGCGCGCAGCCGCCCTATCCCGCGATCGAGCGCCTGTTCGCGGAGGCGACAAGCACCTTCACCGGCGTGCTCGACGCCGTCGACGCGCACGCCACCCAGCTCGAGAGCGTCAAAAGCCTGTTCCACCAGTCGTGGTTCCCCTCGCTCGACGCCGCCGTGGCCTATGCCCTGGTGCGCGAGCGCAAGCCGCAGCACATCATCGAGGTCGGCTCGGGCCATTCGACGCGCGTGCTGTCGAAGGCGTTGGGCGGGCTGGGCGAGATCATCGCCGTCGACCCCGCGCCGCGCGCCGACATCATCGACCTGCCGGGCGTGCGCGTGGTGCCCTCTACCTTGCAGGCCGCACCCGCCGACCTGTTCAACGTGCTGAAGGCCGGCGACGCGCTGTTCATCGATTCCAGCCATATCCTGATGCCGGGCAGCGACGCCGACATCCTGCTGAACCGTGTCCTGCCGGCGGCGCCGGCCGGCACCTTGGTGCACATCCACGACATCTTCCTGCCGTTCGACTATCCGGCGATCTGGGGCTGGCGCGCCTACAACGAGCAGCAGGGCGTGGTGCCCATGCTGACGACCGGCGCCTACCGGCCCTTGTTCTCCAGCGCCTGGGCGGAACGACGCCTGACCGACCGGCTCGCCTCGTCGGTGGTGGCGCGCCTGCCGCGGCCGGACGACGCCCTGCCGGCGAGCCTCTGGCTCGAAAAGCGCTGATGTTCGGCCGCCTGTTTGGCGCCAGCAGCACGGAACGCCTGCCCGAGCGCGTGCGCGAGGCGATCCGCCGGCAGCAGGAGCAGAGCGAGATCCTGATCGGCTGGGCCGAACTGGTGCTGGTCGGCCTGTTGTTCGTCGCCTACGAGACCACCAGCATGGCGACCGGCGTGGTGCAGGAAGACTACTCGTTCGATACCTACGTCTTCGTTTTGTACAGCCTGTTCTCGCTCGGCCGCCTGGCGTTGGCCTATCGCCGCGCCCTGCCGGAATGGCTGCTCTATGTGTCGGTAGTCGTCGACATGGCCCTGCTGCTGGGGCTGATCTACTTCCTCCATTACAAATACGCCCAGACGGCCGTCTTCAATTTGAAGGCGCCGGCAATGCTTTACGTGTTCCTGTTCATTGCGTTGCGGGCGCTGCGCTTCGAGGCGCGCTTCGTGGTCTTTGCCGGATTGACGGCGGCGGCGGGATGGCTCGCGCTGATCTTTTACGCGCTGAGCGGCCGCGGCGGACCGCCCAACGAGACCACCGACTTCGTAGAATACATGACCTCGAACGCCTTCCTGGTCCAGGCCGAGGTCGAGAAGCTTTTGGCCATCCTGCTGACCACGGCGGTGCTGGCGATCGCCATCTCGCGCGCGCGTCTCTTGCTGGTGCGGTCCGTCAGCGAGGGCGCGGCGGCGCGCGACCTGGCGCGCTTCTTCGATCCTGGCGTTGCCGACCGCATCCGCAGCGCCGCCATGTCGATCAGGGCGGGCGAGGGCGAGCTGCGCGACGTCGCCATCCTCACCGTCGACCTGCGCGGCTTCACGCGGCTGTCGGTCGAGCTCGAGCCCGACGACGTCATGAAGCTCCTGCAGGACTACCAGGGACGGGTCTGCCCCTTGATCGTCGGCAACGGCGGCAGCATCGACAAGTTCCTGGGCGACGGCATCCTTGCCTCGTTCGGCGCCGTGGCGGCCTCGACCACCGCCGCGGCCGACGCCCTGCGCGCGGCCGATGCCGTGATCGACGCCGCCGAGCGCTGGGCCGCGGAGCGCGAGGCCGCAGGGTTGCCCCGATTGGCGGTCGGGCTGGCTGTGGCGTCCGGTCGCGTCGTTTTCGGCGCCGTGGGCGATAGCGAGCGGCTGGAATTCACGGTGATCGGGGATGCTGTAAATTTCGCCGCCAAGCTCGAAAAACATAATAAAGACGAGAAAACACGGGCTTTAACCGACGCCGGAACCTATGCCCTGGCCGAGCAGCAGGGCTATGTCGCACCGTTGCCGCGAGAACGCCGGACCCGACGGCCGGTAGGTGGCGTCAGCGAACCGGTCGATCTCGTGGTCCTGGCAAAGTGATGGCGGGCAGGCCCCGCGTTGCCTTGCCCTTTCCCCATTCGGGGCCTATGTAATTTGCAACGCTTCAAGAACGGGTTGGCGGAGCGCCATCGTGGGCAACAACTACGACATCATCCTCATCGGGCTGGTCGCAGTCTTCTTGATCCTGCGGCTGCGCTCCGTACTGGGCAAGCGCACGGGCAACGAGCGCCCGCCGGCGCGTGATCCGTTCACGCCTCCGGCGCCGCCGACCGCCACGCCGCGCGTCGGCGATCGTGGCGATGCGCCGGCCAACCAGGGCAACGACAATGTCGTGCCGCTGCCGACGGCCAGTGCGCCGGCGCCGCGGCCATCGCTCGCGACCAGCGGGCCGGGCGGCATCCGCGCCACCGTCATGCCGACTGCCACGGCCGGCGTTGCGGCCATTCGCGGCGCCGATCCCAGCTTCGAGCCGATCGGCTTCACTGCCGGCGCGCGCGCTGCCTTCACCGCCATCGTCGAGGCCTTCGCCAAGGGCGACACGAGCTCTCTCCGGCCGCTGCTCGATGGGCCGACCTTCTCGAGCTTCGAAGGGGCGATCCGCGGCAGGATCGAGCGCAAGGAGAAGGCCGAGACGACGCTGATCGGCTTCGAGGCCTCCGACGTCGCCGCCGCCGAACTGCAGGGCACCAACGCCAGCGTCACCGTCCGCTTCGTCAGCGAGCAGATCAACGTGCTGCGCAATGCCGACAGCCAGATCATCGATGGCAATCCCAACGAGGTGCAGAAGGTGATCGATCTCTGGACGTTCCGTCGCGACACCAAGTCCAGCGATCCGAACTGGCTGCTGGTAAAGACAGAAAGCGAAGGCTGAGGGAGGCTCTTTCGATTATGCGCTGGACCGTCCCGTCCGGCGTCGCGGCTTGGCTTGCCGCGGCCGGCCTGCTGGCTGCTTGTGCCGACGGCACGAGCCCGGCGAACGAGCAGCGTGTCGCGATGGCGCCGATTTCCTTCAATGAGATCGCCGGCTGGGCCGACGACAAGCACGCCGAGGCGCTGGCCTCGTTCCGCCGCTCCTGCCCCAAGCTGACGGCCGGTCCCGACACCAAGATCGCCACCGACGGCGGCTTCAAGACGATCATGCCGGCCGAGTGGAAGAAGGTCTGCGATTCGGCCGGCGCGGTTAAGGCCGGCGATGACCGCGCCGCGCGCGCCTTCTTCGAGGAGAATTTCAGGCCGCTGATCGTGCAGGTGCCCGGCCGGTTCACCGGCTACTTCGAGCCCGACATGCGCGGCAGCAAGGCGCCGTCGCGGCTGTTCACGGTGCCGGTCTATCGCCGGCCGACCGACCTCACCGACAAGCCCTTCTACACGCGCGCCGAGATCGAGCAGGGCGCGCTCAAGGGCAAGGGGCTGGAGATCGCCTACGTGCAGGATCCGGTGGCGCTGTTCGAGGTCCAGGTCCAGGGCAGCGGGCGCATCCAGCTCGCCGAAGGCGGCACCATCAATCTCGGCTTCGACGGCTCCAACAACCGGCCCTACACGGCGATCGGCAACGTGCTGCTCGAGATGGGCGTGTTTCAGACCAAGGAGCAGGCGACCTGGCCCGCCATCCGCGACTGGCTGAAGCGCAATCCGGCGCAGGCGCGCGACGTGATGCGCAAGAACGAGCGCTACATCTTCTTCAGGGACACCCGCAGCCAGGGCGCCGTCGGCGCCGAGGGTGTCCCGCTCACGGCCCAGCGCAGCCTGGCCGTCGACACCGCCTTCACGCCCTACGGTACGCCGATCTGGATCGACACGGTGCGGCCGGTGGCGCGCAAGCCCGGCGCCACCGAGCCCTATCGCCGCCTGACCATCGCCCAGGACGCCGGCACGGCGATCCAGGGACCGGCGCGCGGCGACGTCTTCTTCGGCGGCGGCACGCAGGCCGCCGACTGGGCCGGCCGCATGAACTCAGGCGGCCGCGCGATCGTCCTGGTGCCGAACAAGGGGTAGAGGTCTTTGCCTCCCCATCGCTTACGCGATGGGGAGGTGCCCGCGCAGCGGTCGGAGGGGTCATAGGCCCCAGAATCGCTGTCGCCCATGACCCCTCCGGCCCTTCGGGCCACCTCCCCAGCTTCGCTGGGGAGGAAGAGTCATCCCGCTCTCACCATCTCGTCCGTCGCCGTCGGCACCTCGGGCCGCCGGCGGGAGAAGATGCTGAGCGCCGCCGGCAGCACCGTCAGGATCAGGACGGGCGCCAGAAGCGTGCCGCCGACCACGACGACGGCGAGCGGTCGCTGGACCTGGCTGCCGATCGCCGTCGAGAACGCTGCCGGGATCAGGCCGACGCAGGCGGCGACGCAGGTCATCAGCACCGGCCGCATCTGCTGGTCGCAGGTTTCGCTCAAGGCCCGCGCGCGCTCCATGCCCGATTCGATCAGGCGGTTGTAGCAGCCCACCACCATGATGCCGTTCATGGCGGCGATGCCGAACAGGGCGACGAAGCCGATGGCGGCCGAGATGCTGAACGGCATGTCGGCCAGGAACAGGCCGAAGATGCCGCCGACCAGGGCCATCGGGATGGCGCTGCCGGCCAGCAGCGTGTCGGTGAGCGAGCCGAAGCTGACATAGAGCAGCAGCAGGATGACGGCGATGGCGATCGGCGCCGCGATCGACAGCCGGGCGATGGCGCTCTCGAAGTTGGCGAAGTCACCCGCCCAGTCCAGGCGATAGCCGGGCGGCAGCTTGACCTCCTGCTCGACCTTCTGCTGCGCCTCGAGCACGGCGCCGCCCAAGTCGCGGCCGCGCACCGAGAACTTGACCGGAATGTAGCGCTCCTGCTGCTCGCGGTAGATGTAGAAGGCGCCGGTCGTCAGGCCGACATTGGCGACCTCGGCCAACGGCACCTGCACGACGCTGCCGTTGGGACCGGGCGCGCCGATGGCGATGCGCCTCAACGCCTCGATGTTCTCGCGATAGCGCGGCGCCAGGCGCACCATCATGGGAAAGTGCCGGTCGCTGCCTTCTTCGTAGAGGTCGCCCGCCGCCTGGCCGCCAACCGCGGCCTGGATGGTGGCGTTGATGTCGCCCGGCGACAGGCCATAGCGCGCGGCCTTCTGGCGGTCGATGTCGATGCGGATGGTCGGCTGGCCCAAGAGCGGCGGCACCTGGATGTCGGTGATGCCGCGCACCTTCTCCAGCACGCCGCGGATCTCGACGGCGATCTTGCGCAAGGTGGCGAGGTCGGGGCCGGTGATCTTGATGGCGTTCTCGGCGTCGATGCCGGAGGCCGCCTCCTGGACGTTGTCCTGGATGTATTGCGAGAAGGCGAAGGTGACGCCGGGGAAGGTCTTGCGCAGGGCGTTGCCCATCTCGGCGATCAGGTCCTCCTTGGACAGCCCCTTGCGCCAGGTGTCGAACGGCTTCAGCGGCACGAAGAATTCGACGTTGGAGAAGCCGTCGGGATCGGTGCCGTCGTCGGGCCGGCCGTGCTGGGTGATCACGGTCTCGACCTCGCGGAAGCTCTTGACCAGCCGCCGCATGCGGTTGACGTAGGCATTGCCTTCGTCGAGCGACACCGAGGGCGGCAGCGCCGCGCGCAGCCAGATGTTGCCCTCCTCGAGCTTGGGCAGGAATTCCAGACCGACCGTGCTACCCGCCAGGCCGGCGGCGACCATCAGGGCGAGGCCGGCCGTGACCGTGACCCCGCGCCGGGCCAGCACGAAAACGACGACGCGGCGATAGAGCCGGCGCAGGCCGCGCACGATGATGGTCTCGGTCTCCGACACCTTCTCCGGCAGCAGCAGCGCCGCCAGCGCCGGCGAGACGGTGAAGGTGGCCAAAAGGCCGCCGGACAGGGCGTAGGCGTAGGTCTTGGCCATCGGTCCGAAGATGTGGCCTTCCACACCCGACAGGGTGAACAACGGCAGGAAGCCCGCGATGATGATGGTGGCCGAGAAGAAGATCGCCTGCGTGACCTCGCCCGAGGCGTGATAGATCGTGGCGATCTTGCCGGTCATGCCGCGCGGCGTCGGCTGCGTGTAGCTCTGTCGATGGCCCGCACTTGCTTCGGCGAGGTGGCGGAAGATGTTCTCGACCATGATCACGGTGGCGTCGACGATGATGCCGAAGTCGATGGCGCCCATCGACAAGAGGTTCGCCGACTCGCCGCTCAGGACCAGGATCACGACAGCGAACAGGAGCGCGAAGGGGATGGTGGCCGACACGATCAGCGCGCTGCGCAGGTCGCCCAGGAACAGCCACTGGATGGCGAAGATCAGCAGCACGCCCATCACCATGTTGTGGAGGACGGTGCGGGTGGTGATGTCCACGAGGACACTGCGATCGTAGATGCGCTCGATGCGCACGCCGGGCGGCAGGAGGTCGGAGCTGTTGATCTTGCCGACCTCGGCCTCGACCAGGCGCAGGGTCTGCATGGTCTTGGCGCCGCGCCGCATCAGCACGATGCCCTGGACCACGTCGTCGTCATCGTCGTGGCCGGCGACGCCGAGCCGCGGCTCGTGGCCGACCGAGATGGTGGCGATGTCGGACACCAGCACCGGCGCGCCGTCGCGCACCGTCAGCATGGTGTGGCGGATGTCGTCCATGGTGCGGATCTGGCCGACGCTCCTGATCACCGCCGACTGCGGGCCGAGATTGATGGTGTTGGCGCCGACGTTGATGTTGGCGCCGGCCAGTGCATCGAGCACCTGCTTCAGCGTGACGCCGTAGGCCAGAAGCTTGTCGAGATCGACGGTGATGTCATAGGTCTTGCTCTTGCCGCCCCAGGTCGTGACGTCGATCACGCCCGGCACCGACTTCAGCCGGCGCAGCAGGATCCAGTCCTGGATGGTCTTGAGATCGGTGACGGTGAAGCCCGAGGGCCCGACGACGCGATAGCGGAAGATCTCGCCGATCGGGCTGGTCGGCGAGATGATGGGTTGCGCGCCGTTGGGTAACGGCCCGAGCTGCGACAGGCGGTTGATCACCATCTGCGAAGCCTGGGCGTAGGAGAGGTCGTAGGTGAACTGGACCTTTACGTCCGACAGGCCGGTCAGCGAGATGGTGCGGATCGACTTCACAAACGGAAGCCCCGCCATCTGCACCTCGATCGGGATGGTGATGTAGCGTTCCATCTCGTCGGACGACTGGCCGGGATTCTGGGTCACGATGTCGACCAGCGGCGGCACCGGGTCGGGATAGGCCTCGATGTTCAGGTTGCTGTAAGCAAACAGGCCACCGGCGATCACCGCCACGCTCAGGATCATCACGAGGATTCGCTGGCGAAGAGCTGCGCCGACAATTGCCTGCATCGTGACCTGTCCAGATGGCCGCCTTCACCGGCGGCGCTCCCCTTACAGGCCTCTTACGACACAAACGCGCTTCAGGCGGTATGCAAAGTAGCGTCACATGTGACGCATTTTGCCCTACTTCGCCGGCGCCGCCTTCGGCGGCTTGCAGACCATGCGCTGCGCCGGGTTGGTGGGCTCGTCGCGATTCCACCAGCCGCCGCCCAGCGCCTGGAACAGCGCCGCCGTATCCATCAGGCGATTGGCCTGCGCCTGGATGCGCGCCAGCAACGCCTGCTGGTAGGTGAGTTCGGCGATCAGCACGATGACGTAGGTCGTGTCGCCGACATCCAACCGGCGACGCGCGATGGTGAGGCTGGTGGCCGCGGCCTGCTCGGCCGCCACGGTCGCCTTCAGTGCCAGCGCGTCGTACTCGAGCGCGCGCAACGTGTCGGCGACATTGCGGAAGGCGGTGAGGACCGCCGACTGGTATTGCGCCTGGGCCTGCTCGAAGGAGTACTGCGCCGCCCGCTTCTTGGCCTGCAGCGCGCCGCCGTCGAGCAGCGTCTGCATGAAGCCGGCGCTGGCGATGGTGCTGGCCGGACCGACGGCGGCACTAAACAGCGAGCCCAAGGTCAGGGACTGCGAGCCGACCACCGCCGAGAGGTTGACCTGCGGCAACTGGGCGGCCACCGCGACACCGACCTGGGCCGCCGCCGAATGGACGTTGGCCTCGGCGGCGCGGATGTCGGGCCGTTGCTCGACCAGCCGCGCCGGAAGGCTGAGCGGAAGATCGGCCGGCAGCTTCAGATCGTTGAGCTCGAAGCTCTCGGCCAGCGCATTGCTGGGCAGGCCGCCGGTCAGGATGGCGAGCAGGTTGCGCTGGTGGGCCAGCGCCTTCTGCAGAGGCGGCAGGGTCGCCTCGGCCTGCGCCAGGGCGGCCTGCTGGGTGGCGACGTCGGCGCCGGAGATGGCGCCGAGACCCGCCTGCCCCTGCAGGATGCCGAGCGTCTCGCGCTGGGCGGCGGTGATGCGCTGGGTCGCCTGGACCTGGGCGCGCAGCGAGGCCTCGGTGATCGCCGCCACGACCACGTTGGAGGCGAGCGTGAGATACGCGGCCTCGAGCAGGAAGCACTGCGCTTCGGCCTGCGCCTCGGCCGATTCGATGCCGCGCCGCGTGCCACCCCAGACGTCGAGCGAGTAGGTGATGTTGAGCAGCGCCGTGAACAGGCCGAACACGAAGTTGCCGTCGGCCGCCGACGCCGACAGCACGGTCGGCGCCTGATTCTGGGCGGCCGTGCCCGCCACGCCCACGGTCGGAAACAGGGTCGCCCGCTGGGCGCGCGTGGTCTGTTGCGACACCCTGAGTGCCGCGATGGCCGACTTGATGTCGGGGTTGGCCTTGAGCGAGCGGTCTATAAGCCCGTTGAGCTGCTGGGACTGGAAGACCGTCCACCACTGGTTCGGGATGTCGAGATCCTGCACCACGCGCTGGGCCTCGCCGCCGGGGATGCCGGCCGAGACGAGGTTCAGCGTGCCGCTCTCGTCGGGCAGGTAGCGATCGGTCGGCGGCGGCTCGGGCGTCTTGAAGTCCGGGCCGACCATGCAGCCACCGAGCGACACCGCCACAGCGAGACAGGCGGCAAACCGTGTGCGAGCCATCAGTGCGCCTCCGCAACGCCAGCTGCTGGCACCGTTGCCCGCGCCGTGCGGCGCGAGAACAGGCCGATCGCCGCGGGCAGCACCGTCAGGAACAACAGGGGTGCGAGCAGCGTGCCGCCGACCACGACGATGGCGAGCGGCCGCTGGACCTGGCTGCCGATCGCCGTCGAGAAGGCGGCGGGCAGCAGGCCGACGCAGGCCGCCGCGCAGGTCATCAGCACCGGCCGCATCTGCACCGTGCAGGTCTCGACCAGGGCGTTCTCAGGCGTGCGCCCGGCATCGATCAGGCGGTTGTAGCAGCCCACCACCATGATGCCGTTCATGGCGGCAATGCCGAACAGGGCGACGAAGCCGATGGCGGCCGAGATGCTGAACGGCATGCCGGCTAAAAACAGCGCCAGCACGCCGCCGACCAGGGCCATGGGAATGGCGCTGCCCGCCAGCAGCGTGTCGCGCAACGAACCGAAGGTGGTGAACAGCAGCAGCAGGATCAGGCCGATGGCGATCGGCACGGCAATCGCCAGGCGCTGCAAGGCGTTCTTGAGGTTGCCGAACTCGCCCACCCATTCGACGCGATAGCCGCCTGGGATCTTGACCTTCTCGGCCACGCGCTCCTGCGCTTCCAGGATGGCACTGCCGAGATCGCGGCCGCGTACGGAAAACTTCACGGGGACGTAGCGCTCCTGCTGTTCGCGGTAGATGTAATACGCGCCCGAGACCAGGTCGACCGTGGCGAGCTCGCTCAACGGCACCTGGGTGATGCCGTTGCTCCCCTGCACGCCGATCGGGATGCGCTTGATCGCCTCGATGTTCTCGCGATAGCGCGGCGCCAGCCGGACGATCATGGGGAAGTGGCGGTCGCTGCCGTTCTCGTAGACGTCGCCCGCCGCCTGGCCGCCGATCGCCGCCTGCACGGTGGCGTTGACGTCGCCGGGGGAAAGGCCATAGCGCGCCGCCTTGGCGCGATCGATGTCGATCTTGATGGTCGGCTGGCCGAGCGATGCCGACACGGCGAGGTCGGTGATGCCGGGCACGGTGGCGATGGCGTTCTTGATCTCGTCGGCGACCTTGCCCAGCGTCTCGAGGTCGGGACCGTAGACTTTTACCGAATTCTCGCCCTTCACACCCGACGCCGCCTCCTGGACGTTGTCCTGGATGTATTGGGAGAAGGTGAATTCCACGCCCGGAAAGGCCTTGGTCAGGGCGTCGTTGATCTCGGCTATAAGGCCGTCCTTGTCGAGACCATTGCGCCACTGGTCGAAGGGTTTCAGCGGCACGAAGAACTCGGCGTTGAAAAAGCCCGTCGAATCGGTGCCGTCATCCGGCCGGCCATGCTGGGAGATCACCGTCTCGGCCTCGGGGAAGCTCTTGATCAGCTTCCGCATGCGGTTGGCGTAGTCGTTGCCCGCCTCCAGCGAGATCGAGGCCGGCATGACGGCCCGGATCCACATGTTGCCTTCCTCGAGCTTGGGCAGGAATTCCAGGCCGATGGTGCTGCCCGCCAGGATGGCGAGCGCGCCGGCGCCGACGCCCGCCGCCACGGCGGTGCGGCGATGGGCAAGCACCACGTCGCGCAGCCTGTCGTAGCCGCGGCGCAAGATGCGCACCGCGCGGGTCTCGGCGTGGCTCACCTTCTCCGGCAGCAGCAGGGCGGCCAGCGCCGGCGAGATGGTGAAGGTGGCCAAAAGACCGCCGGACAGGGCGTAGGCGTAGGTGCGGGCCATCGGGCCGAAGATGTGGCCTTCCACGCCCGACAGCGTGAACAGGGGCAAGAAGCCCGCGATGATGATGGTGGCCGAGAAGAAGATCGCCTGCGTGACCTCGGTCGAGGCATGAAAGATCGTCGCCAGCTTGCCGTCGAGGCCTTCGGGCGTGGGCCGCAACGGGCGGCTCTGCGCATGACCGACTTCCGACAGATGGCGGTAGATGTTCTCGACCATGATCACCGTGGCATCGACGATGATGCCGAAGTCGATGGCGCCCATCGACAGCAGGTTCGCCGATTCGCCGCTCAGCACCAGGATCACCACGGCGAACAAGAGCGCGAAGGGAATGGTCGCCGACACGATCATCGCGCTGCGCAGGTCGCCCAGGAACAGCCACTGGATCAGGAAGATCAGGGTGACGCCCATCACCATGTTGTGCAGGACGGTGTGGGTGGTGATGTCGACCAGGGCGCTGCGGTCGTAAATGCGCTCGATGCGCACGCCGGCCGGCAGCACGCCCGCCTTGTTGATCTTGTCGACCTCGGCCAGCACGCCGGTCAGCGTCGGCATGGTCTCGGCCCCGCGCCGCATCAGCACGATGCCCTGGACCACGTCGTCATCCTCGCTTTGGCCGGCGATGCCGAGCCGCGGCTGGTTGCCCACGGTCACGGTGGCGACGTCGGACACCAGCACCGGCGCGCCGTCGCGCACCGTCAGCATGGTGTGGCGGATGTCGTCCATGGTGCGGATCTGGCCGACGCTGCGCACGATCGCCGACTGCGAGCCGATGTTCACCGTGTTGGCGCCAACGTTGATGTTGGCGTTGTTCAGGCCGTCCAGCACCTGCTTCAGGGTCAGCCCATAGGCCAGCAGGCGGTCGAGATCGATGGTGATGTCGTAGGTCTTGGTCTTGCCGCCCCAGCCGGTGACGTCGATCACGCCGGGGACCGCCTTGAAGCGGCGCTGCAGGATCCAGTCCTGGATGGTCTTCAGGTCGGCCA
>JAKFVH010000090.1 GCA_021732285.1 Reyranella sp.
GAGGGGGAGAGCCCCACAGGGGACTTCTGAAATTTCCGATCTGCAATTGGCCGACATCATCACTGCGGCCTTCCCCCTCCAAACCCTCCCCCGTATGACGGGGGAGGAATGAGAAAGATCTGATGGGACGTCCCGCCAAAGGCCGCGCCACCGCCACCGTCGCGCCGACGATCATCCTGGTGCGCCCGCAGCTTGGCGAGAACATCGGCATGGCGGCGCGCGCCATGCTGAATTGCGGCCTGTCGAGCCTGTGCCTGGTCGCCCCGCGCGACGGCTGGCCGAACCCCAAGGCCCGGCGCGCGGCGTCGGGCGCCGACGTGGTGCTGGACAAGGCCAAGGTGTTCGACACGGTCGAAGCGGCGGTGGCCGGCCTCGAGCGCGTCGTTGCGACCACGGCGCGCAACCGCGAGCTCAGCCAGCGCATCGTCACGCCGCGCCACGCCGCTACTGAGATCCGTCGCTGGACGGCCGAGGGCGACAAGGTCGGCATCCTGTTCGGGCCGGAGCGCACCGGCCTCACCAACGACGACATGGTGCAGGCCGACACCGCGCTCTCGATCCCGCTCAACCCGCAATTCTCCTCCCTCAACATCGCCCAGGCCGTGCTGCTGGTGTCCTATGAATGGGCGATGGCGGAAGAGGATGGACCAGCCGAGCGCATGTCCGACCATTCGACGCGGCCTGCCACCAAGGACGAGCTGCAGAACCTGTTCGCCCATCTCGAGCGCGCGCTCGATCAGTCGGGCTTCCTGCGCAACAAGGCGATGCGGCCGGCGATGGTGAACAACCTGCGCGCGCTGCTGCAGCGCACGGCGATGACCGAACAGGAGGTGCGCTCGTTCCACGGCGTCATCAAATACCTCGCCAAGCGCAAGCACGACGAAGAGTGAGCGGAGCGCGGGCCTCCGGCCCGCTCATGCTCTTCCGGACCGCGCGCCTCCGGCGCGCTCATGAGGCGCGCGGTCCGGAAGAATGTGAGCATGAGCGGATCTGGAGGTCCGCGCTTCGGCTAACCGCGCCCGCGGCGCAGGGTCTCCGACGGCGTCTCACCGGCCTTCTGCTAGGGGCTTGATGCTCAGCGCTCCGTGAAGGATGTAGTGTCGAACCGACACGCATTCTTCACGGAGCCGAGATGTCCACGACTGCCAAGATCTACTGGGTCGACGGCGCCTTGTTCGTCGCCGAGGCCGGCAGCGGCCACACCATCACCATGGACGGCGCCCCCGATGTCGGCGGCCGCAACCTCGCGTCGCGGCCGATGGAAGTGCTGCTGATGGGCATGGGCGGCTGCACCGCGATCGACGTCGTCTCGATGCTGAAGAAGCAGCGCCAGGACATCGAGGGCATCGAGGTCTCGATGGTCGCCGAACGGGCCGACGACTTCCCCAAGGTCTATACCTCGGTGAAGCTGGTCTACACGGTGCGCGGCCGGAAATTGAACAAGGCGCTGGTCGAACGGGCAGTCAGCCTGTCGGACGAGAAGTACTGCTCGGCCACGGCGATGTTCAAGAAAACCGCCTCAGTGACCTACGAAGTCGTGCTGGCCGAGGTCTAAGCCATTGATTTTGAATGGCGAACGGGCGCTTGACTGGCCGGCTTTCGCCAGTATGTTCCGCGCTTCTTCCGGAGAACGTGACTGAAGGCCTTTCAGGCCCTCATTCCGCCCCAGCCGGCTCGCTGTAAACAGCGAGTAGCTGGACCCAGGCCTATCCGGACAACAGCGTCACATGACGCACAACGATGGAGCGATCGCGTGAGCAAGCGCGAGAATTCGAAGTACAAGATCGACCGCCGCCTCAGGGTCAACCTGTGGGGCCGTCCCAAGAGCCCGATCAACAAGCGCGAATACGGTCCCGGCCAGCACGGCCAGGGCCGCCAGAAGCCGACCGACTACCGCCTGCAGCTCATGGCCAAGCAGCGGCTCAAGGGCTACTACGGCTCGGTCTCGGAGCGTCAGCTGCGCCGCTATTATCTCGAGGCGGTGCGCCGCAAGGGCGATACCGGCGAGAACCTGGTCGAGATCCTGGAGCGCCGGCTGGACGCAGTCATCTACCGCATGAAATTCGCCATCACCGTGTTCGCCAGCCGCCAGCTGGTCAGCCACGGTCACGTCAAAGTGAACGGCAAGCGGGTCAACATCGCTTCGTACCTTGTGAAGGACAACGATGTGATCGAGCTCACGTCCAAGGCCAAGGAGATGGCCCGGGTGCTGGAAGCCACGCAGACCGCCGAGCGCGACGTGCCGGAATACGTTTCGGTCGACCACAAGGACATGAAGGGCACCTACGTGCGCGGGCCCAAGCTCGCCGACGTGCCCTATCCGGTCCAGATGGAGCCCTCGCTGGTCGTCGAGTACTACAGCCGCTAAGAGGGCCGCAGACGCCGAAAGAGACAAAACCCGCCCTATTGTGGCGGGTTTTTTGCTTGAGTATTCAGGGTTAAACGCCGGTTCACACTGTCCGGCGGGGCAGGCAGCGCATATAATCCCGTCAAGGGGCTGGGGATCTGGAGAGTCTGGGATGCGGATGGTCCGTTTGGCGGTTCTCGCGGTGATCGCGGTTGCGGTCGGCGGGGCCGGCTATGTCTATCGCGATGAGGTGGCTCAAAAGCTGGGTCTGGCAACAGCGAGCGCAGCCGAGAAGGGGGGCGGGGCAAGTCCTGCAGCCTCGGCGCAGCCGCAGGGCCGGCGTGGCCGATTGAACCCGGGCGGACCGGTCCCGGTCGTCGTCACCAAGGTCGCCAAGAAGCCGATGCCGATCGTGATCGAAGCGGTCGGCACCGTTCAGGCCATCGCCTCGATCCAGATCAAGTCGCGCGTCGACAGCCAGATCATGAAGGTGAATGTCGAGGAAGGCGCGCTGGTAAAAGAGGGCGACATCCTCTTCGAGCTCGATGCGCGCACGCTGAAAGCGCAGCTCGGCCAGATCGAGGCGCAGATCCGCAAGGACCAGGCCCAGGTCGTGCAGGCCAAGCGCGACGTGTCGCGCTACGAGGAGCTCCTTGCCAAGAACGCCGGCACGGTGGTCAACCGCGACACCGCCCAGACCACGCTCAAGGCCGCCGAGGCGCAGCTCGAAGCCGACGAGGCCGCCAAGGCGAGCGTGCAGACCCAGATCACCTATACCGTGATCCGCGCGCCCGTGTCGGGGCGCATCGGTTCGATCGCGAGCAAAGTCGGCACCGTGATCCGCGTCGGCGACAACAGCGCGGCGAGCGCGCTTGCCACCATCAACCAGGTCGATCCGATCTATGTGGCCTTCGCCGTGCCGCAGGTCTTCCTGCCCGAAATCCGCGCCGCCATGGCCAAGGGCGAGGTCAAGGTCACGGCCCTGATCGACGAGAACCGCAAGCAGGCAGGGGCGATCGCCTTCATCGAGAACAGCGTCGACGCGCTGACCGGCACCGTGACGGCCAAGGCGCGCATCGGCAACGCCAATGAGGGTCTGTGGCCCGGCCAGTTCGTCAAGGCCGAGATCGTGCTGGGCATCGAGCCCGAGGCGATCTCGGTGCCGGCGCCCGCCATCCAGCTCGGCCCGCAGGGGCCGTACCTGTTCGTCGTCAAGGACGGCGTCGCCGAGCTGCGCAACGTCGTGGTCAAGCGCACCCAGGCCGGCGAATCGGTGATCGGGAAGGGGCTTGAAGGCGGCGAGCAGGTCGTCGTCGACGGCCAGCTCAGGCTGGTGAACGGCGCCAACGTCGTCATGAGGCCGAGCACGCCCGAGCCGTCATCGACCGCCGCAGCGCCACCGCGCGGCTGATACGGCGGGGATCCGGACATGCTTTCTGCGCTCTGCATCCGCCGCCCGGTCATGACCATCCTGGTCATGTTCTCCTTCATCATCGCCGGCGCCTTCGGCTACAAGCAGCTTCCCGTCGCGGCCGTGCCGCGCGTCGACTTCCCGACCATCCAGGTCACCGCCCAGCTGCCCGGCGCCAGCCCCGAGACCATGGCGGCGTCGGTCGCCTCGATCCTCGAGCGGCAGTTCTCGACCATCGCCGGTGTGACGACGATGACCTCGACGTCGTCGCTCGGCAACACGTCGATCGTCCTGCAGTTCGACCTCAACCGCTCGATCGACGGCGCTGCGCTCGACGTCCAGTCGGCGATCTCCTCGGCGATGCGCCGCCTGCCAGCCGAGCTGCCGACGCCGCCCTCCTTCCGCAAGGTCAACCCGGCCGACTTCCCGGTGATGTTCCTGTCGCTGAAGTCGTCCCAGGTGCGCCTGTCGGACGTCGACGCCTTCGCCAACCGCGCGATCCTGCCGCGCGTCTCGACCCTGCCGGGCGTCGCCCAGGTGCTGATCTTCGGCTCGCAGAAATACGCCGTGCGCGTGCGCGCCAACCTCGACCAGCTCGCCGTGCGCGGGCTGACGCTGCAGGAGCTGCAGACCTCGATCATCAACGCCAATTCCAGCAAACCGGTCGGCGCCATCGCCGACCAGCGCCAGAGCTCGATCCTCGATGCCACCGGCCCGATCAACAAGGCAGCGGATTACATGCCGGTGATCGTGACCTGGCAGAACGGCGCGCCGGTGCGCATCTCCGACGTCGCGACCTCGATCGACAGCGTCGAGAACGACAAGGTCGCGACCTGGCTCGACGGCACGCGCGCCATCGTGCTCGCCGTCTATCGCCAGCCCGACGCCAACACCGTCGAGGTGGTCGACAGGGTCAAGGCCATGCTGCCGGCGATCCAGGCGGAGCTGCCGACGGGCGTGGAGATCGTCACGCTGGCCGACCGTTCGATCCCGATCCGCCATGCCATCGCAGACGTCGAGTTCACGCTGGCGCTGGCCGGCCTGCTGGTCATCATCGCCATCTACTTCTTCCTGCGCAGCTTCCGGGCGACGCTGATCCCGGCGATCGCGCTGCCGATCTCGGTCATCGGCACCTTCGCCGGCATGTATGTCTGCGGCCATTCGCTCGACAACATTTCGCTGCTGGCGCTGACGCTCGCCGTGGGCTTCGTCGTCGACGACGCCATCGTCATGCTGGAGAACATCGTCCGCCACATCGAGGCGGGCGAGAAGCCGATGGAGGCCGCCTTCAAGGGCTCCAAGGAAGTGGGCTTCACCATCGTCTCGATGACCCTGTCGCTGGTCGCGGTGTTCATTCCGGTGCTGTTCATGGGCGGCGTCGTCGGCCGCATGTTCAACGAGTTCGGCCTGGTCATCAGCTTCGCCATCCTGATTTCCGGCATTGTGTCGCTGACGCTGACGCCGATGCTATGCTCGCGGCTCCTGAAGCCGATCGACCATCACGAGAAGCACAATTTCCTGCTGCGCTCCTTCGAATGGAGTTTCAACAAGGTCACCGCGGGCTATACCTGGGCGCTCAAGAAGACGGTGGCGATGCCCAAGCTGGTGCTTGCCATCACGCTCAGCACCTTCGTGCTGACGGCCGTCCTGTTCCAGGCGATCCCCAAGGGCTTCTTCCCGTCGGAGGATATCGGCCAGATCTCGGGCTCCACGGTCGGTCCTGATGACGCCTCGTTCGACGCCATGGTGGCCCGCCAGCAAGCGCTTGCCGAGATCATTCGGCGCGATCCCGACGTGGCGAGCGTGGTGTCGACAGTGGGCGGCGGCAATGCCGCCAACACGGTCAATTCGGGCCGCGTCTTCATCATGCTGCGCGACAAGCCCGAGCGTAAGGACAGCGCACTGCAGATCATCGCGCGCCTGCGCCGCTCCACGGCCACCGTGCCCGGCATCAACATCTTCTTCCAGCCGGTGCAGTCGATCAACATCGGCACGACCCAGACGCGCGCCCAGTACCAGTTCGGCATGCGCTCCAGCAATCTCACGCAATTGCGCGAATGGGCGCCGCGCATGGAAGAGCGCATGCGGCGCATCCCCACCATCCAGGACGTCAACTCCGACCTGCAGGTCCGTGCCCGCTCGACGGTGATCGACATCGATCGCGACACTGCCTCGCGGCTTGGCCTGTCGGTCGACCAGATCCGGCTATTGCTCTACTCGGCCTTCGGCAGCCGCCAGGTCTCGACGATCTATGCGGCCGACGACACCTACCAGGTGATCCTCGAGGCCGATCCGCGCTATGCCGACGTCAACGAGGTGCTGCGGCGCATCCAGATCCGCACGCCAAGCGGCGCGCTGGTGCCGCTCGACACGGTGGCCAAGCGCTCCGACAAGCCGACGTCGCTTACCGTCAATCACATCGCCCAGCTGCCCTCGGTGATCATCTCTTTCAACCTGGCGCAGGGCGTGGCGCTCGGCGAGGCGGTGCGCGACATCGAGGCGGCGGCTGCCGAGATCGGCCTGCCGGCATCGATCGCCACCAGCTTCGAGGGCAGCGCGCAGGTCTTCCAGCAGGCCGTCGCCAACCAGGGCATGTTGCTGTTCGCCGCCGTGCTGGTGATCTACATCATCCTCGGCATCCTGTACGAAAGCTTCATTCACCCGCTGACCATCCTGTCGGGGCTGCCGTCGGCCGGCATCGGCGCGCTGGCGATCCTGATGCTGTTCAACATGGACCTCAGCGTCATCGCCATGATCGGCGTCATCATGCTGATCGGCATCGTCAAGAAGAACGCCATCATGATGGTCGACTTCGCGATCGAGCGCCGTGCGCAGGGCGCTACGGCCGAACAGGCGATCGTCGAGGCCGCCGTCCTGCGCTTCCGGCCGATCATGATGACCACCGCCTGCGCGTTGCTCGGCGCCCTGCCGATCGCCGTCGGCGCCGGCGCCGGCGCCGAGCTGCGCCAGCCGCTCGGCATCACGGTGGTGGGCGGCCTGATGGTGTCGCAGCTGCTCACGCTGTTCATCACGCCGGTGGTCTACATGTGGTTCGACAGGCTGACCGGCATGAAGTTCGGGCCGCGCTGGCGCTGGCGGACCCGCGGCGCGCCGGTGACGCCTGCCGAATGATCTGGGAGCGCGGGCCTCTGGCCCGCATCATGAGCGGGCCGGAGGCCCGCGCTCCCAATGAATGACATCGGCGCCTTCGTGCCGGGTCCGCGCGTGCGCATCGACGGTCGCGCCGGCGGGCCTCTCGCGGGCCTCACCTTCGCCGCCAAGGACCTGTTCGACGTGGCTGGCGTGCCGACCGGTGGCGGCAATCATGACTGGCCGACCGGTCGCCCGCTGCCGACGCGGCATTCCTGGGCCGTGCAGACCCTGCTCGACGCCGGCGCCACCCTTGTAGGCAAGACCATCACCGACGAGGTCTCGCTCGGCATCCTGGGCGAGAACGCCTTCGACGGCACGCCGGTCAACGTGGCGGCGCCCGGCCGCGTGCCGGGTGGCTCGTCGTCGGGCTCTGCCGCCGCCGTGGCGGCGCGGCTATGCGACACTGCGCTCGGCACCGACACCGGCGGCTCGGTGCGCGTGCCGGCAAGCTTCTGCGGGCTCTACGGCATCCGCCCGACGCACGGCCGCATCGACGTCACCGGCATGCTGCCGCAGGCGCCGACCTCCGACACGACCGGCTGGTTCGCCCGCGACGCCGAGACGTTCGCCCGCGTATCGTCGGTGATGCTGGGCGAGGCGATCCCGAGCACCCTGCCGACCCGGCTGATCGTGGCGGTCGACGCCTTCGGCTTTGCCGACGCCAACGTCGCTGCCGCCCTCCAACCGATGGTGAAGCGGCTGGCCGCGCTGGTCGGATCGAGCCGCGAGGAGGTCATGGCGCCGCCCGGCCTCTCGGTCTGGTCACGCGCCCAGCGCACACTGCAGCCGGTCGAGGCCTACAACACCTTCAAGGCCTGGCTGGACGAGCGCAATCCGCGCTTCGCCTTCTCGGTCGCCAAGGCCTTGGTGATGGGCTCGCTGGTGCCGCCGGCCGAGCAGGCGTGGGCGCAGTTGATGCGCCAGGAAGTGCGGGCGCGCATGGCGTACCTGCTGCCCGCCAGCACCATCCTCTGCCTGCCGACGACGCCATTCCCCGCACCGCTCGCAGGCCAGCCGCTCTCCGTGCTCGATCCGCTGCGCGATCGCATCACCTGCCTCTGTGCCCAGGGCGGACATGCCGGCCATCCGCAGGTCAGCTTCCCGGGGGCGACCGTTGACGGACTGCCGGTTGGTCTGTCGATCATCGGCCCGCGCGGCAGCGACGCGACGCTGGTGGCCGTGGCGAAGGCAATGGAGGCAACGACGTGACGGACCTGACGCCGAACATCCCGGAAGTCGTCGAGGAAGTCCGGGGATTGTTCGAGCGCTACGAGCAGGCGCTGATCGACAAGAACGTCGACGTGCTCGACGGCACCTTCTGGAACAGCCCGCACACCATCCGCCTCGCCAACTACGAGCACGGCTACGGCTTCGACCGGATCCATGCCCACCGCGTCGCCCGGCCGCCGGGCCCCGGCACCAAGGAGAAGCGCTATCGCCTGGACATCGTCACGCTCGGCCGCGACATCGCCACCGTGACGCTGGTCTACAAGGTCCGCGACAGGGACATGGTCGGCCGCCAGAGCCAGACCTGGGTGCGTTTTACAGACGCCGGCTGGAAAGTCGTCATGGCCCACGTCTCGATGATCGACAAAGAGCCAACCCTGTGAGGCGGAGAGCGACTGAGTCGGTGACAGGCCGATACCGACGCGCCTAAAGTCGAGTCCTCCGGGGGTTGGAGGACTTCACATGCGTCGTTTCCTGCTTGCATCCGTCGCGGCCCTGGCGGCCGTTGCCGCTGCGCCGTTCGCTTCGGCGCAGACCCTCAAGGTCGTCATGCATTCCGATCTAAAAGTGCTCGATCCGATCTGGAGCGGCGCCTATATCGTGCGCAATCACGGCTACATGCTCTACGACACGCTGTTCGCGATGGACGAGCAGTTCCAGATCAAGCCGCAGATGGTCGACACCTGGAGCACGAGCGACGATGGGCTGACCTGGACCTTCAAGCTGCGCGATGGGCTCGAATGGCACGACGGCACGCCGGTCACCGCTGAGGACTGCATAGCTTCCCTGAAGCGCTGGGCGGTGCGCGATTCGATGGGACTGAAGCTCTCGCAGTCGCTGGCCGACTACAAGGTCGTCGATCCCAAGACCTTCCAGATGGTGTTCAAGGAGAAGTTCGGGCCGGTGCTCGAATCGCTCGGCAAGCCGTCCGTCGTCGTGCCTTTCATGATGCCCAAGCGCGTCGCCGACACCGACCCGTTCAAGCAGATCGACGACTACACCGGATCCGGTCCGTTCATCCTCAAGAAAGACGAATGGAAGCCCGGTGAGAAGACGGTCTACCTTAAGAACACCAAGTACAAGCCGCGGTCTGAGCCGGCTTCGGGTCTTGCTGGCGGCAAGGTGGTCAATCTCGACCGCGTCGAATGGGTGTGGATCCAGGACAACGAGACCCAGGTCAACGCCCTGCTCAAGGGCGAGATCGACATGATCGAAAGCGTCAATTACGACACGTTGCCGGTGCTGGAGAAGGACAAGAACGTGCGCGTCATCACCGCGCGCACCTCAAACCAGTACGTCTTCCGCATGAACTGGCTGATCCCGCCGTTCAACAACGTGAAGATCCGCCAGGCCGCCATGGTGGCGCTGAGCCAGGAGGAGTTCCTGCAGGCCAACATCGGCGACAAGCGCTTCTACAAGGTGTGCAAGGCGCTGTTCACCTGTGACACGCCGCTGGCGAGCGAAGTCGGGATGGAGAACGTCCTGAACGGCAATGCCCAGAAGGCACGCGAGATGCTGAAGGAGGCGGGCTACGACGGCATGGTCATCGTCATGCCGCAGCCGACCGATCTCAACGTCATCAAGCAGCTGCCGATCGTCGCCAAGGCGCAGCTCGAGCGGGCGGGCTTCAAGGTCGAGGTCCAGGCGACCGACTGGACGACCATGGTGAACCGCCTGGTCACCAAGAAGGGGCCGCCGTCGGAAGGCGGCTGGAATTCCTTCGCCACGAGCTGGACGCAGGTCGACATCCTCGACCCGCTGATGACACCCTATCTCGCTGCGACCTGCGACAAGGCCCGTGCCGGCTGGCCGTGCGACGAGAAGATGGAGGCGCTGCGCGACAAGTACGTGCGCGCTAACACGCTGGCCGAGAAGAAAGCGGCGGCTGAGGAGGTTCAGCGCCATTTCGTTGAGATCGTGACTCACGTGCCTCTCGGCGAATGGACGGGCGTGTTTGCGGTGCGCTCCAACATCGAGACCCGCCCGGTGCCGCCGCCGGTCACCGCCTTCTGGGGCGTTACGAAAAAGTAACGGCGATGTGAAAGGCCGCCCTGCGTCCGTTTCCGTCGGCCCGCCGTAACAGGCGGGCCAGACAATGGAGGCAGGGAGTGGCAGACAACGTGAAACTGATCCGGGATTGCTTCGACGCGTTCGGCCGCGGCGACCCCGGTTTCATCGTGGCCCGCGTGGCCAAGGACGTCGACTGGCGTCACGCCGGCGGGCCGGAAATCCCCTACGGCGGCGCCTACAAGGGGCCCGACGGCGTGGGCGACTTCTTCACCAAGATCGGCGCAGCGGTCGATGTTTTAACGTGGGAGCCCAAGCACGTGCTGCCGGCGGGCGACGAGGTCGTGGCGACCGGCACCTGGTCGGGCAAGGCCAAGCCCACGGGCCGCACCTTCGCCGCCGACTGGGCCATGGTGTTCGGGGTGCGCAACGGCGAGATCACCTCGTTCCGCGTCGTCGAGGACACCGCCAAGGTGGCGGCGGCCTTCCGCTAAAGGATCGCGCCGGCGGCCCTGAGCTTCTCGCGCAGGGTCGCCGGATCGAGGGCGCCGGCCGGCTGGTTGGAGGCGGCGAGCAGGGCGGCGGCAGTGCCGACGGCCTGCGCAACCGCCATCGCCGTCGGCATGACACGGATGGCGCCGTGCGCTTCGTGCGTGGCCGACAGGCCGCGGCCGGCGACCAGCGCATTGTCGAGGCCCTGCGGCACGGCGATGCGGTAGGGCAGGGCATAGACGTGGTCGGCGCCCAGCTCCTCGAAGGTGATGTTGGCGTCGCCGGTGTGATGCACGTCGATCGGATAGGCGCCGAGCGCCATGGTGTCGACGAACTCCGACCCGTTGCGCAGGTCGTCGGCCGTCAGCGTGGCGAGGCCTGCAATGCGGCGCGTCTCGCGGATGCCGAGCTGTGGGGCGAACGACACCAGCCGCGCCTTGGCGCAGCCCGGCACGTTGGCCGCGATGAAGCGTGCCGCGGCCAGCGCCTGGCGGCGGCCTTCGCGTTCGCCCTCGGACAGGGCGAAGGGATCGCTGGCGTCGATCGAAAGCCGCGTGACGTTGAACCAGCCGTCGTCACCGCCCGGCACGCGGCTGCAATGCAGCGCCGCCCGCGGCAACGCCCCTTCGGCGACGCCGCGTGCCGCGAGCGCGGCCTTGGTTTCGGCACTCATGCCGTCGAAGGCGGCAAAGTCGATCGGGCCCAGGCGGAACATCATGGTCGCGGGCTGCAGGCTCTCGCCGTCGTCGAGGCCGAGGAAGGGCGCGCCGGCGCGCGCCATCAGGTCGAGATCACCCGAGCTGTCGATGAAAAAGCGCGCCCGCACGTCGAGTAGGCCGCCCTTGGTCAGCACCGCCGCCGCGGCGATGGTCCGGCCGCGCCGCGAGACCTGGGCGAGCTGGCTGTGCAGCAGCACCCGCACGCCTGCCTCATGCACCATCTCGTCGAGCACGACCTTCAGGATCTCGGTGTCGTACTCGACGCGGTCCATGCGATGGCCGGTCGACATCACGAAATGGCCGTGGCCATTGCTGCCGCCCATTGCCTTCAGGCGCTCCACGATCTCCTCGGCGATGCCCGCGATCACTCGCCGGCCGGCCCGGGTCTCCCAGCCGACGAACTGACCGACCGCGCCGGCGGTCGCCGCGCCGCCTAAAAAGCCATGGCGCTCGAACAGCACGGTGCGCGCACCTTGGCGGGCGGCGGCGATGGCGGCCACGGTTCCCGCCATTCCGCCGCCGCTGGCCAGAACGTCGCAATCGATGGGATTCATTTTGGAATCCGACCATACTCCGCCCCAAGGAAGAACGGGAGGCATGGTTGTTTCAGAATCGCATGACGCGGCGTGCTGCGCTCGGCGGAATGGCCGCGCTGTCGCTTGCGCCCAACGCGCGGGCCCAGGAGCTCACCAAGGCGTCGATCGCGCTGCTAAAACTGTCGTCGTCGGGGCCGATCTTCATCGCCCAGGAGAAGGGCTGGTTCAAGGAAGCGGGCCTCGAGCTGACGATGAAGGATTTTCAGGCCGCCGCGCAGGTGCCGCTGGCTGTGGTCTCGGGCGATGCCGATCTCGGCGTCACGGCCTTCACCGCGGGCTTCTTCAATCTCGCCGCCAAGGGCGGGCTGAAGGTCGTGGCGGCGCAGAGTGCGGAGAAGCCGGGCTACCAGCTCAACGTCATCGCCGTCACCAACGCGGCATGGGACGCCGGTGTGCGCGGCATAAAAGATCTTTCAGGCAAGCGCGTCGCCGTCACCACGGTGGGCTCGTCGGTGCACTATTCGCTGGAGATCGTGGCGCGCAAGCACGGCGTCGATATGAAGACCGTGACCATCGTGCCATTGCAGACCATTCCCAACATGGTGGCGGCCTTCAAGGGCGGGCAGGTCGATGCCGCGGTGTTCCCGATCACGACCTTCCGCCAGGTCGAATCGGAAGGCAGCGGCAAGCCGATCGCCTATGTCGGCGACGAGGTGCCCTGGCAGCTCGGCGCGGTATTCACCTCGCCCAAGACCATCGCCGATCGCCGGCCCCTGGTCGAGAAGTTCCTGGTCGGTTATCGCCGCGGTGCCGCCGCCTATCACGAGGCATTCGGCAAACGCGAGAACGGCAAGCTGGTGCCCGGGCCCAACTACGACGAGATGATCGGCATCCTGTCGAACGTGATCAAGCAGCCGCCGGCGCTGATCGCCGCCGGCCTGCCCTATATCGATCCCGAGGGCAGGCTCGACGTCGGCGACATTTATAAGCAGGTCGCCTTCTGGCAATCGACCGGGCAGGTGTCACGCGACGCCGATCCCAAGTCGTTCATCGACCTCAGCTTCGTGCAAGGGCACTTCAACGTGCCGAAATAATCACGGGAGCGCGGGCCTCCGGCCCGCTCATGATGCGGGCCGGAGGCCCGCGCTCCCATGTTTACTCAGCCGCCTTCAGCTCGGCCGCGCGCGCGGCGCGCAGCGCCGCATCCTCGGCTTCCCAGCGCATGCCGATCTCGGCGAGCTTGCCTAAAACGTCGTCGAGCTCGTGGCCGCGCTGGGTCAGCGAATAGGTGACCTTGGGCGGGATCGTCGCCTCGTAGTCGCGGCGCACCAGCGAAGCGCCCTCCAGCGTGCGCAGCCGCTCTGTCAGCATCTTGGCCGAGATGCCGGCCACCCGGCGCTTCAGCTCGCCGAAGCGCTGCGGGCCGTGGGTCTTGAGGTTGTAGAGGATGTACGTCGTCCACGGCCCCATCAGCATGCGCAGGATGAAGTCCATGGGGCAGGAGGCGCTCTCCTTGCCGGTGTGGGTCTGCTTGGCGTCCATGGGAATATCCATGAGTTACGAATTGGTACCTACTGGTGAATATATAGAGCGCTCCCTAAATCTTTCCAGTCACAAACCGTAACCTACTGAATTGGACAGACGAATATATGTTTTCTCCAATCAAATCAAAGGATTGGAAAGAGCCATGAGCACCATTGCCATCGTCTATCACTCGGGCTTCGGCCATACGAAGGCTCTGGCCGAGGCCGTCGCCAGGGGTGCCGAGACGGTCGCCAACACCAAGGTGAGCCTGATCCCGGTGGTCGACGCAGAAGCCCGCCAGGCCGAGCTGGACGGCGCCGACGCCATCATCTTCGGCAGCCCGACTTACATGGGCGGTGTCTCCGCGGAGTTCGCCAAGTTCAAGGACTGGACGTCCAAGCGCTGGATGGAAGGCGCGTGGCGCAACAAGCTCGCCGCGGGCTTCACCGCCTCGGCGTCGTGGAATGGCGACAAGCATAACACGCTCTACCAGCTGCTCACGCTCGCGCTGCAGCACGGCATGGTGTGGGTCGGGCTCGGCCTGCCGCCGGGCTACAACCATTCCAAGGGCTCGATCGAGGATCTCAATCGGCTCGGCGCCTCGGTCGGCGCCATGGCGCAGGCCAATGGCGACCAGGGCATCGAAGGCATCGCGGCCTCCGACTTCCGCACCATGGAGGCGCTCGGCAAGCGCGTCGCCGAGTCGGCCAGCCGCTGGCGCGAGGAGCCGCTGGCGCAAGCTGCCTGACTGGAGAGATCGGATCGGCGGCGAGGCAAGCTCGCCGCCGGCTTCGATCTAAGTAGCGCCCATGAAAGCCCGAGCTGCCCGGATATCTTCGAGTGTCAGCCTTGGGTGGTCTGCCACGATTGCTTCCGGTGTCATTCCAGCGCCGAGCTTGCGCAAGACGAGCTCGACCGGAATGCGCGTGCCGCGGACCACGGGTTTGCCACCCATGATGTCGGGATTAACTTCGATCCGCTCGTGGGCCACGATCCTACTTCTTGGTGATGTTCCACATCACCGGCACCGGGCCGGGCAGCCAGCCCGTGATGCGGTCCTTGCGGTAGGCGCCGAACGCCTTGTACTGGCCGAGCACGATGTAGGTGCCCTGGTCCATGACGCGGTCGGAGACGGCCAGCGCGAGCTGCTTCTGCTTGTCGGGATCGGTCTCGCGGGCGTAGGCGGCGCGCAGCTTCTCCATCTCCGGATCGCATGGCCAGCCGAACCAGGCCTTGTCGCAGCCGCCGCTGGTGAAGGAGTTGCTCGCCGGGTTCTCGGTGCCTGCGGTGACCGTGGTCGTATAGAAGATGTTCCAGCCGCCCTTGTCCGGCGCCTCCTTCTTGGCGCGGCGCGACACCACGGTCTGCCAGTCCATCGCCTGCAGGTCGACCTTGAAGCCGATCTTCTCCAGCGCCTGCTTGCCGACCGGCGGCAGCTGGTTGGACGATTGCAGGTCGGTCGCCTGCATCATGACGATCGGCTTGCCGTCATAGCCGCTCTCCTTCAGGAGCTGGCGCGCCTTGTCGAGGTCGGGCTTGATCAGGAGGTTGCCGTAGCTCTTCTCGTAGGGCGAACCGCAGACCAGCGGCGAATTGCACACGCGGTAGATCTCGGGGTCGCCGACCTGGGCGCGCAGGAAATCCTCCTGGGCCACGGCATACATCGCCGCCTGGCGCGCCTTCACGTTGTCGAAGGGCGGATGGAGATGGTTGAAGCGCATGATGATCTGGCTGCCGAGCGCGTTCCAGCCGTAGAGGGCGATGTTCTTGTCGGCTTTCATCACCGGGAAGAGGTCGGGAACCGCCACCTCGATCAGGTCGATCTCGCCCTGCTGCAGGGCGTTGACCGCCGTCAGCGGATCGCTGATGGCGTTCCATTCGACGCGGTCGATCTTCACCACCTTGCCGCCGGCCAGCATCGAAGGCGGCTCGGAGCGCGGCTTGTACTTGGTGTTCTTGATGTAGACGACCTTCTCGCCGGGCTTCCATTCGTCCTTCTTGAAGATGAAGGGACCGGATCCGGTGTAGTCGTCGAATTGCTTGTTCGGATCGGTGTCGGCCACACGCTTGGGCATCATGAAGGGCACGTTGGACGAGGGCTTGCCCAGCGATTCGAGGACGAGACCGAATGGCTCCTTGAGGACGAGGGTGAAAGTCTTGGCGTCGACCGCCTTGAGGTCGCCGACCGAGGCCATGAGCTGCTGGCCGAGGGCGTCGCGCGCCGCCCAGCGCTTGATCGAGGCGATGCAGTCCTCCGACGTGACCGGCTGGCCGTCATGCCACTCCAGCCCGTCGCGCAGGGTGAAGGTCCAGGTGAGCTTGTCGGCCGAGACCGTGTACTTGTCGACCATCTGCGGCTGGATGCGCAGTTGCTCGTCCTGGGCGAACAGCACGTCGTAGATCATGTAGCCGTGGTTCCGGGTGATGAAGGCGGTGGTCCAGATGGGGTCCAGCACCTTGAGGTCGGCGTGGGCCACGATCTTGATCGTCTGGGCGCCGGCTGGAATTGCCCACAGCACGGCAAGACAGGCCGCAAAACGCGTCAAAATTCGCAAAACGTGCATTATATCTATCTTCCCTGTACGAGACCCCGATTGCACACAGGCTGCCATGGGGCGACCGAGGAATAAAGCGATGTCGATGCCAACGGTCTTTGTTTCGCACGGCTCTCCCATGCTGATCCTCGAGGATCGGCCGGCGCGCGCGTTCCTGGCATCGCTCGGCCAGCTGCTGCCGCGGCCCAAGGCCATCGTCGCCGTCTCGGCCCACTGGGACACCGACGTGCCGGCCGTGTCGACGGCGCACAAGCCCGCGACGATCCACGATTTCTACGGCTTTCCGGAAGCGCTCTACGCCCTGCGCTACGATCCGCCGGGCGCACCGGAGCTGGCGGAGCGCGTAGCCAAGCTCACCGGCGCCGCGCACGACCCGCATCGCGGGCTCGACCATGGCGCCTGGGTTCCGGCCAAGCTTGCCTGGCCCGAGGCCGACATCCCGATCTTCCAGCTTTCGGTGCAGCCGGGCGAAAGCCCGGCGCATCACATCGCGCTTGGCCGCAAGCTGGCGCCGCTGCGCGAGGAGGGCGTGCTGGTGATGGGCTCAGGCAGCGCCACGCACAATCTGCGCGCCCTGGTACGCGGTGCGGGCGACGACGCCGAGCCCGAGCCATGGGCCAAGGCGTTCGACGATTGGTTGGCGGAGACGCTGGAGAAGGGTGACGAGGTGGCGCTGGCCGACTATCGCACCAAGGCGCCGTATGCCCGCGAGGCCCATCCGACGGATGAGCATTTCCTGCCTGTGCATGTGGCCTTTGGTGCGGCAGGGAAGGGCGCGCACGGACGCGCGCTCCATCGGTCGTTTACGTTGGGCAACCTGTCGATGGCGTCTTATGCGTTTGCGTAAGCAAACGCGTGGCCAGCGCGTATGAACGCGCTCAGGCGGCGTTCGCCAGCGTGACGCCCTTTTCCTTCATGAGCTGCTCGAGCTCACCGGTCTCGAACATCTCGCGGATGATGTCGCAGCCGCCCACGAACTCGCCCTTCACGTAGAGCTGCGGGATGGTCGGCCACTGGCTGAATTCCTTGATGCCCTGGCGCAGTTCCGGGTCGACCAGGATGTTGATGCCGTGGAACTTCACGCCGAGCTCGCTCAAGCACTCGACGACGGCGGCCGAGAAGCCGCACTGCGGGAACACCGGCGTGCCCTTCATGAACAGCAGCACGTCGTTCTTGCCGATCTCGTCCCGGATGCGATCAAAAACCTGAGGCTCGCTCATATCGATCTCCTGATGCGCCACTCTAGGCCTTGAGGGCAGGGCGCGGGTCTGGCCCTGAATATAAGGCCCCTAAGGCCTTTGCGCCATGGTGGTCAATTTCAGCGCATGCAGGACGCCGCCCATGCGACCGCCCAGCGCACCGTAGACCATCTGGTGCTGCTGGATCTTCGATTTGCCCGCAAAGGCTGCGGAAACGACTGTGGCGGCATAGTGGTCGCCGTCGCCGGCGAGGTCCTGGATCTCGACCTCGGCGTCGGGGATGCCTTCCTTGATCAGGCGGATGATATCGTCTGCGATCATCGGCATGGCTTGATTTTCCTGCGTTATTCCGTGGCCGACATATAGCCCGGCAGCCAGGCCTCGTGGGCCGCCTTGATGTCGCTGAGCGGCAGCGACAGCAGGCCCTTTACGACCAGCGACGCCCCGCCCGAGTAGCCCAGCAGCACGGCCGGGACGCCCGCCGCCTGGGCCGCTTCGATCACGTCGTCGGCCGAGCCGCTGGCGATGACATAGCGGCCTTGATCCTCGCCATAGAAAAACGCGTGCGAAGGCACGGCGTTTCCAGCGGGTTGGCCTATTTCCATGCCGGTGCCGCCGGCGATGGCCATCTCGGCCAGCGCCACGATCAGGCCGCCGTCCGAGAGGTCGTGGCAAGCTTCGACGCGGCCGATGGCGATCTGCGAGCGCACGAAGTCGCCGTTACGCCGTTCGACTAAAAGGTCGACCGGCGGCGGGGCGCCTTCCTCGCGGCCACAGGCCTCGCGCAGGTAGAGCGACTGGCCGAGCCAGCCCGTGGTCTCGCCGATCAGCACGATGCCGAGCCCCGCCTGGGTGAGCCGCGAGCCGACCGACTTGCCGATGTCCTCGATCACGCCGACCGCGCCGATGGTGGGCGTCGGCAGGATCGGGCGGCCCTCGGTCTCGTTGTAGAGCGAGACGTTGCCCGACACGACCGGGAAGTCGAGCACCTTGCAGGCCTCGGCCATGCCCATGATGGCGCCGGCGAACTGGCCCATGATCTCGGGCTTCTGCGGGTTGCCGAAGTTCATGTTGTCGGTGACGGCGAGCGGCTTCGCACCGACCGCCGTGATGTTGCGCCACGCCTCGGCCACGGCCTGGCGGCCGCCGGTCTCGGGATGGGCCTGCACGTAGCGCGGCGTGCAGTCCGACGTCATGGCCAGCCCCTTGTGCCCGCCATTGACGCGCACCAGCGCGGCGTCGCCGTCCTGCGGGCGGATCGCCGTGTTGCCCATGATGAGATGATCGTACTGGTGCCAGATCCACGCCTTGCTGGCGAGATCGGGGCAGCTCATCAGCGCCAGCAGAGACGCGCGCCAGTCCTTGGGCGCCGGCGCCTCGGCGGCCTCGAGCACGGCCGGCAGCGGCGTCAGCGTCCATGGCCGCTCGTAGACCGGCGCCTCGGTGACCAGGGGCGGGATCGGGATGTTGCCGACGATGTCGCCGTGCCAGGAGAGCACCATGCGCTCGGTGTCGGTGAGATGGCCGATGACGGCGAAGTCGAGCTCCCACTTCTCGAAGATCTTGCGCGCCTGCTCCTCGGTGCCGGGCTTCAGCACGATCAGCATGCGCTCCTGGCTTTCGGAGAGCATGAGCTCGTAGGGGTTCATGCCGGTCTCGCGCATCGGCACCTTGTCGAGCTCGACGATGACGCCCAGCCCGCCCTTGGCCGCCATCTCGAACGACGAGGAGGTGAGGCCGGCCGCGCCCATGTCCTGGATGGCGACGATGACGTCGGTCGCCATCAGTTCCAGGCAGGCTTCGAGCAGCAGCTTCTCGACGAAGGGATCGCCGACCTGCACGGTCGGGCGCTTCTCCTCGCTATCCTCGCTGAACTCGGTCGAGGCCATGGTGGCGCCGTGGATACCGTCGCGGCCGGTCTTGGAGCCGACATAGACCAGCGGATTGCCGACGCCGGCAGCCGCTGCATAGAAGATGCGGGCGGTCGGTGCGATGCCCACGGTCATGGCGTTGACCAGGATGTTGCCGTTGTAGGCGGCGTGGAAGTTGGTCTCGCCGCCCACCGTCGGGATGCCCATGCAGTTGCCGTAGCCGCCGATGCCGGCGACGACGCCCGACACGAGGTGGCGGGTCTTGGGATGCGCCGGATCTCCGAAGCGCAATGCGTTGAGGTTAGCCACCGGCCGCGCGCCCATGGTGAAGACGTCGCGTAAAATGCCGCCGACGCCCGTCGCCGCGCCCTGGTAGGGCTCGATGTAGGAAGGGTGGTTGTGGCTCTCCATCTTGAAGATGGCGGCCTGGCCGTCGCCGATGTCGATGACGCCGGCATTCTCGCCCGGGCCCTGGATGACCCACGGCGCCTTGGTCGGCAGCTTCTTCAGCCAGACCTTGGACGATTTGTAGGAGCAGTGCTCGCTCCACATGGCCGAGAAGATGCCGAGCTCGACCATGGTCGGCGTGCGGCCCATGATGGCCAGCACGCGCTGGTATTCCTCGGGTGACAGGCCATGCTCGGCCACGATTTGCGGGGTGATCGTGGGCTCGTTGGGAAGCTTTACCGGGGGATTCTTCTCCAAGCTCACGGCATTGCTGCTCATGTGAGGGCCTCGACCAAACCTTCGAACAATGCCTTGCCGTCGCAGCCGCCGAACATCGGCTCGACCGCGTTCTCGGGATGGGGCATCAGCCCCATCACCGTCTTGGTCTCGTTGAACACGCCCGCGATGTTCTGGATCGAGCCGTTGGGGTTGCCGGTGCCGTTGACCGTCCCGTCAGGCGCGCAATAGCGGAAGGCGATCTGCCCGCGATCTTCCAGCCGCTTCAGCGTGTCGGCATCGGCGAAGTAGTTGCCTTCGGCATGGGCTACGGGGACGCGGATCACCTGGCCCGCCTGGTAGCGATTGGTGAACAGGCTCTGGCTGGTCTCGACCTTGAGGTGCACGTCGGAGCAGACGAACTTCAGGTGCGCGTTGCGCATCAAAGTGCCGGGCAGCAGGCCCGCCTCGGTGACGATCTGGAAGCCGTTGCAGATCGCCAGCACCGGCACGCCCTGGCCGGCACGCTTCTTGACCTCGGCCATTACCGGCGACTGCGCCGCCATGGCGCCGCAGCGCAGGTAGTCGCCGTAGGAGAAGCCGCCGGGGACGACGATCAGGTCGGTCTTTTCGAAGTCGCCGTCGCCGTGCCAGACCATCTGCGGCTTGCGGCCGGTGACCAGCTCGATCGCCTGGGCGACATCGCCCTCGCGGTTGGAGCCGGGGAAAACGAGAACTGCTGCTTTCATGATGGTATCTGGAAACTTAGAACGCGAATCATTGGGAGGACGCAACCTTCACCCCTGCGCGCGTCAAATGGAAACCGCGCTCGGCAATGTCGCGTTTTGCATCGGGCTCAGAGAAGGCGATTCGTGATTGTCCGGTTTCAGGAAACTTCTTGAAAAATGTCCACGTGCCACCATTGGGACACGGCAGCAGCTGATTGGGATCCGCACCGTCGGTCGCGATAAACAACGTCCGATCGACAGAAGATTGGAACAGATGGAATTCCATGGCGCCGGGCGATGGTGTTTTTTGGCCCGGTAGCCGCACGGCCGCTCCCGTCCAGTCGCCAGGCTTCGTCGGTGGTATCTCGGGATCAATCTTGTTCTGACGGGTCATGTTGGTTTGTCCGGCAATGGCTCACCGATCAACATAATTTCGAATTCAGCTTCTTCATGAGGCTCGGCGGGCCGGGCTGTAATAAATCGGGTCGCTCCGGTGCGTTCAGTATAGACGACGACCAGGCACCGGTCATCGAGCATCCCGATTGCACGCCAGCGGTCCTCGGAGTGAGAGTGAGCCGCATCGAAGTCTTCGATGACGGGGCCATCAAAGAATCGCGGTAGCTGAGCAAGATCGACTCGGTGGTCACGCAGTACTTTCCGCTGTTTTGCATCATCCCACTCGAAGCGTCGCCCGTTCCGAACAGCATTGCCCATCCGCGATTGCTCACGCGACGATCTCGATCGAGTAGTTCTCGATCACGGTGTTGGCCAGGAGCTTGCGGCACATCTCGTCCAGCCGGGCCTTGGCCTTGGCCCTGTCGGTCTCGGCGAGCTCGAGCTCGATGAACTTGCCCTGGCGGACGTCGCCCACCTCGGGGAAGCCCAGCCGGTTGAGGGAATGTCCGATGGCCTTGCCCTGGGGATCGAGCACGCCGTTCTTCAGGGTCACGTGAACTCTGGCTTTCATCTCGCCTCTTATTGCAACGTAGTAGGACCGCGCACGTCGCCCGGTCCCTGGTCGATCAGAATTCCCAAGCGCCGCGCCACCTCCTGGTAGGCTTCCTCGACCTTGCCGAGGTCGCGGCGGAAACGGTCCTTGTCCATTTTCTCGTTGGTCCGGAGATCCCACAGCCGGCAGGAATCCGGGCTGATCTCGTCGGCAAGCACGATGCGGACCATGTCGTCCTCATATAGGCGGCCGAACTCGACTTTGAAGTCGATCAGCTTGATGCCGCAGCCGAGGAACAGGCCGAACAGGAAGTCGTTCACGCGCAAGGTGAGCGCCACGATGTCGTCGAGGTCCTGCGGCGTCGCCCAGCCGAAGGCGGTGATGTGCTCCTCGGTGACCATGGGGTCGCCCAGCGCATCGTTCTTGTAGAAGAACTCCATGATCGAGCGCGGCAGCTGCGTGCCTTCCTCGACGCCGAAGCGCTTGGCGAAGGAACCGGCCGCGACATTGCGCACCACGATCTCGAGCGGGATGATCTCGACCTGGCGGATGAGCTGCTCGCGCATGTTCAGCCGGCGGATGAAATGGGTCGGCACGCCGATCTCGCCGAGCTTCATCATCAGGAACTCGGAGATGCGGTTGTTGATCACACCCTTGCCGGTGATCGTGCCCTTCTTCTGGTTGTTGAACGCGGTAGCATCGTCCTTGAAGTACTGGACGATGGTCCCGGGCTCTGGCCCCTCGAACAAGGTCTTGGCCTTGCCCTCGTAGATGCGGCGGCGGCGGGACATTTTTTACTCCTGGGCGGACGGCGCCATCCGCCCCTTATTCGGGCGGAATATGGCGGAAGTCCCATGCGCCCGGACTGGGGAAAAATCCATTGAAAATGATGACGCAGTCGTCATATTCACCTCACATCGGAGGCCCCAAATGGCCCAGCAGATCACTTACGACAAGGCCTACGACACAATAATGCCGGAGGATTTCCCGGCGATGCTGGAAGTGCCGCGCTATGGCCGGCGCAGCGATGCCTTCGACGGCATCATTTCGGCCACCCACGACCATTTCTGGGACCCGCTGGACAAGAACTACATCGATTTCGACCAGCCGTTCGACATGGCCACCACCTCGGTGGTCCCGCTCGACATGGTGGTCGAGCTCAGGAGCGCCGTCGCCGACCGGCTGGACGAGCGCCAGAAGATCCAGTTGGCCAACGACGTCATGCACTGGTCGATCTCCAACCTGCTGCATGGCGAGCAGGGCGCTTTGTCGCTGTCGGCCAGCCTCTGCCACATCCTGCTCGATCCCGGCGCCCAGGAATACGCCGCCAACCAGGCGCGCGAGGAGGCACGCCACGTCGCGGGCTTCACCCGCTACATCGCCAAGCGCTGGGGCCAGCCGCTGCCGGTCGGCAAGACCATCTCCACGGTGCTGGCCGACCTTGTAAGCACGCCCGAGGTCTACAAGAAGATCGTCGGCATGCAGATGCTGATCGAGGGCCTGGCGATGGGCTCGTTCGCCACGCTGAACGCGCGGACCAACGATCCGGTGCTGCGCCGGCTGGTCCAGCTGGTGATGAGCGACGAGGCCTTCCATCACCGCTTCGGCCGCATCTGGGCGGCAAAGACCATCCGCCATCTCAGCGAGGAGGAGCATCGCAAGGTCGAGGACTGGGCGGCCCAGATCTTCCAGACCCTGCTGTTCAACCTGATCAACACCGAGCAGAAGCAGGCGATCTACGCCAAGTACGGGCTCGACTGGCAGTGGGTGCGCGACGCCGTGAAGGAGAGTTTCAGCGACGACGACCGCCGCAACTCGCTGAAGGAAAGCACCAACATGTTCCGGGTGCTGATCAAGACACTGCTGCACGCCGGCATCATCACCAGCCGTACCGCGCCGCTCTATGCGGTTTGGGTCGACATGAAGGAGCTCGAGGCCGAGGGCGACGCCATTCCGGGCGACGTCGTGGCCGAAGAGATGCTGGTGGTGCTGCGCGAGATCAACGCCAAGCGCCGGCGCATCTCGTCGAAGGACGTCGCGGTCGCTTAGGTCTTCCGGGACCGCGGGCCTCCAGGCCCGCTCATGTCTTCGTCTTCCGGACCGCGCGCTGGGTCGCGTCTGACGCGACCTCCCTGCGCGCTCATGAATCTGAGCGAGCTGGAAGCTCGCGGTCCAGAAGAGCATGAGCGGGCCTGGAGGCCCGCGGTCCGGCAAGACGTCCTTACTGCCCGCGGAAGCGGGGCTTGCGGCGCTCGCGCCAGGCCTCGTGCGCCTCGGCCTTGTCCTCGCTCATTTCCAGCACCATGAAGCGATAGGTATCGACCAGCGAGGCATCGGCGATGCTGGGGATGTCCTGGCCGCGATTCATGGATTCCTTGACCATGCGCACGGCAAGCG
>JAKFVH010000058.1 GCA_021732285.1 Reyranella sp.
CCAGCCGCTCGCCCTCGACGACGCCGAGGGCCGCGCAATCGGCGGGATTCATCATCACCATCGGCCGCACCTCGCGCTTCTGGCTGCTCGGCGTCTCGGTGAAGGTCGAGTTGAGGAAGGTGCGCGCGGGCGCGGCGACCATGCGGAAGGGCTTGTCGTCGGTGGCGTTGTCAATCACGTCGAAATGGTCGGGCAGGCTCGGCATCTCCTTGCCGCGCGGGCCCCAGGCCGCCCAGTCGGGCTTGAAGCGGAACTTCTTGTCGGGCCAGGCGAAGCCGTCGAGGAAGTGCGAGGTCTCGAAGCCGAGATGGAAGTCCTGGCCGCCCTTCTTGAAATTGGTCTCGGCGTCCCACATGCCCGATTCGCGCAGCGATTCGTCCATGATCTCCCACGGCGTCATGTCGAAGCCGCGATGCCTGGCGCCCAGGCGCTTGGCCAATTCGGAGATCACGTAGTGGTTCTCGCGGCACTCGCCCGGCGGCTCGATCACCGCCTTGGTCACCTGGAAGAAGGTGTGGCCGCTCGCGGTGTAGAAGTCGTCGTGCTCGAGGAACATCGTGGCCGGCAGGACGATGTCGGCGAAGGCCGCCGTCTCGGTCAGGAACTGCTCGTGCACGCAGGTGAACAGGTCCTCGCGGCTAAAACCCTTGTGCACCAGTTCCAGCTCGGGACAGACCATCGCCGGGTTGGTGTTCTGGATCAGCAGCGCCGTCACCGGCGGCCCGCCGTTCAGCGCCTCGCGGTCGCCGGTCAGGATCGGCCCCAGGCGCGACTGGTCGAGCTCGCGCAACGAGGTATCGACCATGTCGAGCCCCTCGATCAGCGTCTTCTTGATCGGGTACATGCCGGTGTGGCCGTAGAGCGCGCCGCCGCCCTTGTATTTCCACGCGCCCGTCACCGCCGGCAGGCAGGTCACGGCATGCATGTTGTGGGCGCCGTTACGGCTGCGGCTAAAACCGTGATGGCAGCGGATGAAGGCGGCCTTGGTCTGGCCGTAGAGCCGGGCGAAGGAGACGATCTCGTCGACCGACAGGCCTGTGATCTTCGCCGCCCACTCAGGCGTGCGCGTCGCCACGTGCGCCGCAAGCTCGTCCGGCGCGTCGGTGTAGCGGCGCATGTAATCCCAGTCGGCATAGCCTTCCTTGAACAGGACATGCATGACGGCCACGGCCAGCGCGCCATCGGTGCCCGGCCGCACGGCAAGGTGCATGTCGGCCTGCTCGGCCGTGCCGGTGCGGTAGGGATCGACCACGACCAGCTTGGCGCCACGCTTCCTGGCGCGCATGGCGTGGGTCATGACGTTGACCTGGGTATTCACCGGATTGCCGCCCCAGATCACCACCAGGTCGGAATGCTCGTCGACCTCGCGCACGTCGGCGCCGCGCTTGACGCCGGTGCCGGCGATCCAGCCGGTGTCGGAGAGCGTGACGCAGATGGTCGAGAACCAGCGCGAGTATTTCATCGCATGGCGCAGCCGGTTGATGCCGTCGCGCTGCACCAGCCCCATCGTGCCGGCATAGTAGTAGGGCCACACCGTCTCGCTGCCGTGCTGGCGCGCCTTGGCGATGAACTGCTCGGCGACGATGTCGAGCGCGTCGGCCCACGAGATCTCGGCGAACTGCCTAGAACCCTTGGGACCGGTCCGGCGCAGCGGCTTCATCAGCCGGTCGGGATGGTGGATGCGCTCGGCGTAGCGCGCGACCTTCTCGCAGATCACCCCGGCGGTGTAGTCGTTACGCATGGAACCGCGCACCCGGCCGATGCGCTTGGCATCCAGCCGCTCGACATCGAGCGCGCAGGTGCTCGTGCAGTCGTGCGGGCACACCGAGGGCACGATGGTGACGCCGGATTCTACTTTCTTGGCCCCTGCACCGGGTGCAAAGGCATGATCGTCGGGGGACATTTCTAGACGCTCCGCGAAAAGTACCGCAGCATACCGTGCGTCAGCCCATGGGAACACCCCGCCCCCGCCGCGCCACGAGTGCCGATGCCGCCGCCATCGCCGCGCTTTCGTCCGCGATTATCCCCACCGAATCGCCTGACCGCGCCGTGTTCGTGATCGACGGCGAGACCGGGCCGATCGCCGCCATCGAGCTCAGCCAAAGGACCGATCACATCAACGTCGACCATCTCGTCGGCGGCCCGCGCGAGCGCCGCCGGCTGCTCGCCCATGCCGCCGCCGCGGCGCGCGCGATGGGCCTCCATGAACTGCGCTGGCCGGGCTTCCCCGGCGGCCGCCGGCGCGTCCGCAACGGCCCGCTGCAGTGGACCGGCGACTATCTCGACCATCTCGGCGTGCCGCTGTGGAACGACGGCACGGCCTCGCTGCCGCAGACGCTCTATTTCCGCGGCACCTGGGCCGCCGTCGCGCTCCTCCTCGGCTTTGGCAGCATCTCGGCCGCGGTGTTCGTCGGCGACGACGTCACGCTCGCCCATATCGTCATTCCCGCCCTGCTGTGCGCCGCAGGGTCGGCCTTCGCGATCTACCAGCTCGCCCTGCTGGCCATCGCGGCGATGCGCGTCGGCGGACGCTTCGGGTTCGCCGCAACCTCGGCGGCCGCGGCCATGGCAACCATCGCCGTCGGTGCGCTGCTGCTCGATCGCGCGGTGCCGGCCCTCGTGGAATTGGCGAGCATCTACTCGGGCGATGTCGCCCTGAACCAGCTCTCCGTCCGCGTCAGTGCCGACGGCGGCACGCTCTACGTCGAGGGATCGTACGGCCTGGGCGGCGAAGAGGCCGTGCGCCGGGCGTTGGACCAGAACCCCGGCATCCGCACCGTCGTTCTGGCCGGACCCGGCGGGCGGATATCGGTCGGCTCTGAGCTCTACGACATGTTCCGCAAACGCAAGCTTGCGACCCGCGTCGACGACGAATGCGCGTCGGCCTGTACGATCGCCTTCCTGGGCGGCGTCGACCGCAGCATTTCGCCGGGCGGTCGGCTCGGCTTCCATCGCGGCAGCTTTCCCGGCCTCAGCGACAACGACATGTACGAAAGCAACCGCGATTTTCGCCGCTTCCTGCTCGACAGCGCCAAGCTCACCCCGCAATTCGTCGACCGCGTCTTCGCCACGCCGCCCGACGACATCTGGGAGCCGACGCCGCAGGAACTGCTGGCGGGCCGGGTCATCAACCGCGTAAATCACTGACATGATTCCGCGCGGCCTTTCCTACGACGAGGCGATGCGCCAGTTCCGCTGGCCCCGGCCCGAACGCTTCAACATGGGCCGCGCTGTCTGCGAGCGTCATCCCCGCGAGGCGCTGGCGCTGATCGTCGAGGCGGCCGACGGTGGCGTGCGCCACTGGACCTTCGGCCAGCTCCTGGCCGCGAGCTCGCGACTCGCCAACGCGCTTGCCGCCAAAGGCATCGGCAAGGGCGACCGCGTCGGCGTGTTCCTGAGCCAGGGCGCGGAGCTCACGATCTGCCATATCGCCGCCTATCGCATGGGCGCCGTCGTCCTGCCGCTGTTCACGCTGTTCGGCGAGGAAGCGCTGGAATATCGCCTGGCCAACGCCGAGGCCTCGGCCGTGATCACCGATATGAGCCAGCTGCCCAAGGTGCTGGCCGTGCGCGATCGCCTGCCGCATCTCAAGACCATCATAGCGATCGGCGCCGGCGCCAACGGCAGCGCCTTCCTCGACTGGGACCGCCTGCTCGGCGCGGCGTCCGACAGTTTCACCACGGTCGACACGCTGGCCGAGGATCCCGCGCTGCTGATCTACACCTCGGGCACGACCGGCCAGCCCAAGGGCGCGCTGCATGCCCATCGCGTGCTGCTGGGCTCGATCCCGCCGGTCGAGCAGTGGCTCAGCCACTGGCCGCAGGGCAACGAGGTGATGTGGACGCCGGCCGAATGGGCGTGGATCGCCGGCCTGTTCGACGCGCTGTTCCCGGCCTGGTTCTACGGCACGCCGGTGGTGGCGCACCGCTTCCAGAAGTTCGATCCCGAGCGCGCCTTCGCGCTTCTCGACAGGCATCGCGTCGGCGTCGCCTTCGTGCCGCCGACCGCGCTCAAGATGATGCGCCAGGTCCACAAGCCGCGGGAGCGCTGGGCCTACGATCTCCGCGCCATCAGCACCGGCGGCGAGGCGATGGGCGAGGAGCTGCTCGACTGGGGCCGCGACACCTTCGGCACCACCATCTCGCAGGGCTACGGCCAGACCGAGATGAACCTGATGCTGTTGAATTCGCCCGAGTGGTTTCCAGTGCGACCGGGCTCCTGCGGCCGCGCCTGCCCGGGCCGCAAGGTCGCGATCGTCGACAATGACGGCAACCTGCTGCCAACCGGCGAGGAAGGCCAGATCGCGGGCTTCCGGGACGATCCCATCGTCATGCTGGAGTACTGGCGCAATCCCGAGGCGACGGCGAAGAAGTTCGCCGGCGACTGGCTGCTGACCGGCGATCTCGGCCGCATCGACGCGGACGGCTACGTCTTCTTCAAGAGCCGCGACGACGACGTCATCACCTCGGGCGGCTATCGCATCGGCCCGGGCGAGATCGAGGAATGCCTGATGCGCCATCCCGCCGTCGCCATGGTCGGCGTGGTCGGCGTGCCCGACAAGGTGCGCACCGAGATCGTGAAGGCCTTCGTGCAGCTCAGGCCCGAGATCGTCGGCACGGACGCGCTCAAGACCGACCTCGCCAACTTCGTGAAGACCCGGCTCGCCGCCCATGAATACCCGCGCGAGGTCGAGTTCGTGAGCGAGCTGCCGCTCACCACGACGGGCAAGATCATGCGCCGTGAGCTCCGAAGGCTGGATGCCGAGCGCAAGGGCGCGAAACGTTAGAGGCTGAAACATCAGACGCCGGCCGAGCTGCCTATAAAGTTTTCGTCTTCTCTTGCCGGACCGCGGGCAAAGTTCCGTCATCCCGACCGGAGCCGAGCGTAGCGAGGCGGAGTGGAGTGGAGGGACCTGTTTTTGTGCATGCATCAATAAGACGAGGTCCCTCGACTACGCCGCCCTTCGGGCGGCTCCGCTCGGGATGACGGGGAGAGGAACATGAACCGGGAATTTCGATAGTTACGCAAGTTTAGATGTTGGTTTTTCACGTTCGGCGAGGGCCGGGTTGACCAGCCAGTGAGTCGTGGGCCGGCCGGGCGCGTCGCGGCGAGCGAGATCGGGCTGGACGTAGCCAAGATAGTGCAGCCGCTGCAGCACACTCTCGGTCTCGTCGGCGGTGGCGCTGAGGCTGAGGGCGCGGCGGCGGATGTCATCGCGCGATACCGTCACCGGCCGCTTGTCGAGCAGCCAGCGGGCGACGCGGCGCACGCGCTTGGAATGCTCCGAGAGCTCGGCGCTGTCGAACACCGCCCTGGCATGCGGCCAGAAGTAGTCGCGCCACAGCGCCGCCGCAGCCTCGACCTGCTCCTTGCCGATCGCGCCCGGCCGCACGACCTTGCCGTCGATCGAGCCCAGCAGCTCCAGGACGCCGGCCAGCCGCACGATCAGCGACCGGCTGGTGCCGAGCCACGTCGCCTCCGGCCCCTCGGCCTTCTGGCGCTCGGCATGCAGAGTCGCCAGCACGCCGTCGAGCGCGGCGCGCCCGCGGGCGTCGACATCGATCACGTGAGCATCGTCCGCGCTGCCGCCGAGCCGCGACAGCGCGCGCAGGCGCTGCAGGATCTCCTCGTCGCGCGAGCGCTCGAGCACCGCGAGCGCCCGATAGGGCTGCGGGCCGGGCCAGGCGAACAGGAAGCGCGCGGCCAGGCTGTCGTCGCCTGTCTCTCGCGCGGCCTTCTGCAGCGCGGCCTTGAGCGGCTCCGGCCGCACGGTCTCGACGATGCTGACCGGAAAATGCCGGACCGAGCGCATGGGCTGACGCGAGCGCGCGGCCATGGGCGGGACGCTGATGGCGCGCGCCTCCCAGGCCGCCAGCCACCTTGTGAGCCCCGTCGCGCGATCGGCATCGCCGTCTTCGACCTCGCCACCGATCCAGGCCCCCGGCCGGTCGCGCCACAGCAGCACGCCACGCGGATTGCCGGCAACGATCCCGGCCAGCGTCGGCAACAGCGACGCGGGATCGGCGTCGGCCGCCACGATCTGCGACGGCACGAAGGGCATGGTCTCGGCGCCCCTCTCGAGCCGCCCCTTCTCGGCCTGCTCCGTGTGGGCGGCGCGCCGCTCCGCGTCGCCGAGTTGGCGCTCCTGCTCGACGACCTCCAGCAGCCGCCGCAGGGGCGCCAGCGCCGCCGACTTGCCGGTCGATGGCTCGCCTACCGCCGCCAGCCACAGCACCAGCGGTTCGTCCCACGCCGGCGTGACGCGCACCCGGACGCCGGCGCCGCAGACCGCCGCGACGGCTGCCAGCACTGACTGCAGGACGTAATCCGCCGGCGCGCCGGTCGCCCGTTCGGTATCGGCGATCCAGTCGCGCCACGGCTGCGGCAGCAGCGACAGCGGAGCGGCCGGCACGGGACTGCGGCGGTGCTCGAGGACGCTGAGGTCGGGATCGCGCCAGTTGTCCTCCGACGCTCGCAGGTGAAAGGCATGTGACGACATTGGGTTGTACCTCCCAACAAGAGAACATAAATAGAACAAACAAGTGGAAAAGTCAATAACCGCAGTAGACTTTCTTGCGATTTCGGCACATATGACCATCTAGATGGTCAGGAGGCCCTGCATGGACGCCATCACTCTCGCCGATGCCAAGGCCCGCCTGAGCGAACTCATCGACCGGGTCGAGGCTGGCGACACCATCGACATAACCCGGCGCGGCCGGCCGGTTGCGCGCCTGACCGCCATCGCGAGGCCGCGCAAGCGCATCGATCTGGCGATGCTGGAGGCGCTGACAGCCGTCATGCCGTTCCAGGACGAGCGTGCGGCCGACCTCGTGCGATCGATGCGCGATAGCGACCGCTACTGATGCTCTATGTCGACACGTCCCTGATCGTTGCGGCGATCTGCAACGAGGCCGCAACGGCCCGTGCCCAGAAGTGGCTGGCCGAGCAGGATCCGGCCGAGCTCGCGATCAGCGACTGGACGATCACCGAGACCTCCTCCGCCCTGTCGATCAAGCTGCGCTCGGGCCTGCTCACGCTTGAGCAGCGCGCGGCGACGCTGTCGACGTTCAACAGGCTTGCGGCGGAAAGCTTCATCGTGCTGCCGGTGACGGGCGCGCATTTCCGCGCGGCAGCGAGGTTCGTCGACCAGCATGCGATGGGGCTGCGCGCCGGCGATGCGCTTCATCTCGCCACGGCATCGGAACACGGCGCCACGGTGCACACGCTCGACCAACGGCTCGCCGAGGCCGGTCCGGCGCTGGGCGTGCCGACGCGGCTGCTGGCATGCTGGCATGATCGCGCACCGCCCCTCGCCCGCCGATAGGGCATGGCGCACAGCCACGCAGAAGCGTTTCCGGGTCAGAAGTCCGAAATTCGACCTCACCGACGGCAGCATGAGTTATGCGTGCGCCGTCGAAAGAGCAATCGCACGCCTTGACGGCTGCTCGGCATCGACGCGAGGCCGGCGAACATTCCTCCGATTTCAGGCGCGGGCATCGAACGGCGTGCGAGTGGAAGTCCGATTTTCGACACGGCGTCGACTGGCAAGTTCAAATGACGTCAAAAGCCACTGGTTTTCAATAGGTTGTCGTACTGTCGAAAGCCGGGTCCCGGAAGGTATCGAAGACAACCTTTCAACAACTTCCGCCAGAGGCCGGATGTGCGTTGAAGAATAAGAAAATTTCCGCGCAAGCATGGTTCTGGGCGAATCAACTATCCCAGCAAAATTGAGGGCGAAGCCGCCAGCGAAGGGCAGCATCACGACATTTGGGCCGGAAGCAGGCCGCGCAGGAGTTCTAACAATCTTTGCGCGTCGAATGGCTTGAGCAGGAGGGGAACCGCCTCGAATTCCTGCGGGATCACCTCTTGGACGGAACCGGTCAAGAATAGAAAGGGGATCTGCTTCTGCCTCAGGGCGCGCGCGACCTTGAAGCAAAGGCCATTTTGCAGCCGGATATCGAGGATGGCAGCATCCACCGTCGTGGTGTCCAACAGCTCGACGGCGGCCTCGGCAGTCGCCACGGGGCCCAAGGGCTCCATGCCCTCTCCTAAAAGCAGGTCGCAGACATGCTCGCCCTGTAAGACGTCGTCCTCCAGGACGAGCACGCGCCACATATCCCCCATCCGGATTAGCGCTTCCTCCGGGATGGAAGGCGTGGACGCGCTCGGGTTGGCGGCTCTGCCGCTCAACGACAGCGAGACAATGTTCTCATGCAAAGTCCTCTGCACGATGCATCCCCTCTGACTTGAGGCATGCTACGCCACCGCCTGTAGCGACCGCTTGTCGCCTCCGGCGCGCCGCAGGCGCGCCGCATCGCGACACACGCCAGCGAGCCCGCGATAGGTCGACAGGTAGTCTGCGGCCATCCGCTCGACGGTAAAACGTTGCTCGAAGACGGCCCGCGCCCGGGCGCGGTCGAATGCGGCAAGCCGCTTGACTGCAGCCACAGCCTCCGCCTCGTTGTCGACGATAAACCCGGTGACGCCGTCATCGATGACCTCGGGCACCGAGCCGCAGTTCCACGCGATCACGGGAGTGCCGCAGGCCATGGCTTCGATCATCACCAGGCCGAACGGTTCGGGCCAGTCGATGGGGAAGAGCAGCGCCCGAGCGTTGCCTAGAAAAGATGCCTTTGCCCCATCGCTGATCTCACCGACGAACTCGACGTTGTCGTGACGGGCTACCAAGGGCGCGACGACCATGTCCCAGTAGACACGGTCGGCCTTGTCCACTTTGGCCGCGATCTTGAGCGGCAGACCCGCGCGAGCGGCGATGTCGATGGCGCGATCGGGCCGCTTCTCCGGCGAGATGCGCCCGAGAAAAGCGAGATAGTCACCTTTGGGCCGCGCGGAGAATGGGAGCAGGTCGCGTGGCAGGCCGTGAGGGATCGTCCCCGCCCAGTTCACCGCCGGCATCGGGCGGCGCTGGCTATCCGAGATCGAGACCAGCGGGACTTCCGGGAACGCCGCATAAAAGGGCTTCAGGTCCGGCAGGTCGAGCCGGCCGTGCAGCGTCGTCAGCGTGCGGTCGGCGAAGTCACGGATCAGCGGGAAATGCAAAAGGTCGATATGGAAATGGATGACGTCGAAATCGTCGGCGCGCCGACGCACCTCGTCCAGCATCACGAGATGGTAAGGCATAGGATCCTTCACCGCCGGATTGAGACGCAGCGCCATGTCGGAGCAACGGACCAACCTGGCGGCCGTACGGGAATCGCCGCTGGCGAACAGGGTGACGTCGTGTCCTTGGCGCAGGAGCTCCTCGGTCAGATACGAGACGATCCGCTCGGTGCCGCCATACAGGCGAGGCGGGCAGCGTTCGGCGAGCGGGGCGACCTGGGCAATCCTCATGAACAAACTCCCTCGAACTGAAGCGGCCGCTCGACAGACGCGGCCGCTCGAACATCGTTGGAAGCACTAGATCGGCGGATAAACCCTCTCCCAAGGGACAACCGAACCGCTGGCGGGCCAACGGTTGTCGTTGGCGACCTGGCGCCGCCGCGCCATCGCCTTCTCGAGGGCCGCGAGCAGGGTCTCGCGGGTGAAGGGCTTCTCGACCACCGGCGTCTGCTTGTGCCGTGATGGAACCGGTCCGAGCATCCCCGTCGTGAGATAGACGAAGGGCACGTCGGCAAAGGTCAGCAGATCGGCAATGGGCAGCGGCGCGCGCCAATCGACATCGAGATCGAGAATGGCGCAGTCGATGCCGCCGCGCTGGATCATGCCCTGGATCTCGGCCACCGTGGTCGCCGGACCGACGACCCGATAGCCCGCCTCGCGCAGCAGGCGCTGCAGGTCGAGCGCCATGATGGCGTCATCGACCACCACCAGCACCCTGCCCTGCGGCAAATCGAGAGTGGCGAGCGACGGTGGCGAAAACCGCACGCCGACAGGCATGGGCTGCGGTTCGAAGCTCTCCCTGTGTTCTGTGAGCCGCCGGTTCCACGTATCGCCAAGCGTGGAAGCGGCTGACGGCATCGTCATCTTCTACCTCCTGTTGGAAATGCGCCAGTGAGGCCGGGCGCCCGCGGCGCCCGACCTCGCACCGGACAGTTACTGCTGGGTGATCGTGCGCGGCGTCGACTGCGACTCGATGCGGATCGGCCGCGGCTTCTTCTCCTCGGGCAGCTCGCGCTGCAGGTCGATGGAGAGCAGGCCGTTTTGCAGCTTTGCGCTCGTCACGCGGACGTGGTCGGCCAGCTGGAAGCGGCGCTCGAAGTCGCGTGCCCCGATGCCGCGATAGAGGTACTCGCTGCCCTCGTGGCGGTCGGGATGGCCTTTGCCTGTCACCAGGAGCTCGTCCTCCTTCTGGGTGACGTTGAGCTCGGTCTCGGTGAAGCCGGCCACCGCCATCACGATGCGCCAGGCGTCATCAGCCATCTTCTCGATGTTGTAGGGCGGATAGCCGCCATGGTTGGGCTGGCCGGCCATCGAATCGAGCATGTCGAAGACGCGGTCGAAGCCGACGGTGGCCCTGTACAGGGGAGCAAAATCGAAGTCGGAACGCATTGTCATCCTCCTCATGAGCGATGGGTTTGCGACCGGCCCCCCGTAGGGCGGCCGGCCACGCGAGGCAGACCCTTCCGGGCCCGCCGGAAGTCGATCTAGGAAAAACCGGCGGGGCGTCAAGGTCTCGCCACAAAAAAAGCAGGTTCTTGAAGCGCAGTCTTTTCACTCCAGATCGCAGATTCTGCCCGCCGTCCGGGCTTGGGAGCCGTGAATGAGCAAGAACAGGATGTGGATGGGCCGCCCTATCGAGGAGTTGGACCGCCGCGAACTGGAGGCGGCGCTGGAGGCCGCACTGGACCTGCTGCGGTCAGTCCCATCGGCCTCGTTGGTCCGGTCGGATGTCGAGGTCAGGGAGACCGGGAGCGGGACAGTGATGGGCCGCACTTTCAGATGGGCTTTCATCCCGGCCGACCACCTGTGGTCCGAGGAAGACCGCCGAGAGGTCCAGTCCAGGCTGGACGAATTTGCAGTACGGCATGGTCTACAGGGTGCGAGGGTGCGGTTCAGTCCCGACCGGCTTGACGTTGAAGTCCCGCGCCGCCTGCAGGTCGAGCAGGTCATCGCTCTCCAGGAGTGGCTGGACTCCGAACGGGAAGCACTTGACGTGAGCCAAGTCCCATGAGGGCAGGCCTAGGTTCTTGACGAGGCGCTTGGCGCACCTAGATCGCCTGCTGCCGGTCGCCCGAGGGGCCGTGCCTCCTGCATCCCCTGGCCTCCCTCTCGCGGCTGCCGGTCTCTGTACCCAACCAGTTGCAAGGAGACCATCGATGAGTGTGCGTGATCTCATTCCCTCGGGGCGCAGCAACAACCGGGCTCCCGCTCCCTATCGCGACGACGATCGCAGCCCCTTCCTGTCGCTGCATCGCGAGATGAACCGTGTCTTTGATGACTTCTTCCGCGACTTCGACATGCGTCTGCCGATGATGGGCAGCGCTAGCTTCAACGGCGGCTGGCCATCCATCGATGTGTCGGAGACCGAGAAGGAGGTCACCATCACCGCCGAGCTGCCGGGCATGGAGGAGAAGGACGTCGAACTCCTGCTGCAGGACGGCATACTGACGCTGAAGGGCGAGAAGCGGTCGGAGACCGAGGACAAGGATCGCCAGTTCTCCGAGCGCTACTACGGCCGGTTCGAGCGCCACATCCCACTCGGCACTGAGGTGCAGGCGGACAAGGTCGAAGCGCGCTTCAAGAACGGCGTCGTCACGGTGACCCTGCCGAAGAACCCCGATGCCCAGCCGAAGGCCAAGCGCATCGCGATCAACCATTGATCGGCTGTGTCGCAAGAACGTCGGGGGCGCCCCTCGGCCCCTGAGCCGCGAGGGCAGCCCTCGACGGATCGGCGACGCACATCGTCCCCTGCCAATTCCTGGAGAACAACCATGGAGAGCCCAACAGCAACGCTAGCCTTTAAATCCGCCGGTCATAAGCCGCCAGCGAATGACAACCGGCGGCACGCGCCGCTCAGCCGTCCGGCGTTCCCTCCGGATGCTGTGGCCCACATCCACCGGCCCTGCCGGTCAGCCATGAGCGCCGGCCCCGGGCGGCCAGGTTGGCGGCTGGAATTCGAGCCCCGCCGCGCGCCCTTCCTCGATCCCCTCACGGGCTGGACAGGAAGCCGCGATCCCTTACGCCAAGTCGCCCTCACCTTCCCGACGCTCGATGCCGCCTTGTCCTACGCCGACCGTCAGGGCCTGCGTGCTATCGTCCACCACGATGCGCAGTCCCGCGCCGACGAACGCGACGTCGCCAAGCGCGCCTTCTCGGACGGCACGCTGCGGCAGCTTGGCCTCGGCGCCCTGCAGAACCTCTACGGCGACGCCATGGCCGAGGCTAGCCGAGCGGAGGACGAACCTCGACGGCAGACCGGCGATTCGCCGTTGGACGTGGTGCGCCGGTCGGATCTCTCGGTAGACGACAAGCGCTTAATCCTGATGAATTGGGCGTTCGACGAATACCTGCGCCGGCAGCCGGATGCCGCTGCGTCCTCTCGACTGGCGGAGATAGAACAGGCGTTCCTGGTGCTGGAGGGGCGGGCTGGCAGTCTGGAAGGTTCCGACGGTTCCCCGCGCCGCGCCGCCTGACGGCACCGACCGCTGGCGCTTGGCGGCGTCGGGAAAAATCTTGCGGCAAAATCGCCCGGATTTCTAAATCGCCGTGCGCCAGCGGCTACAGGTCGCCGGCAAAGTATGACCATTGCTCTGCACCAGGACGATTTGCGGGCGCGAGTTAGCCATTGTACACCCCGTACCAGGCGGTGGGAGCCATCGAGCCGGGCCGACGTTGTTGAGGTTCCGGCATTGAGGAATCCCTTTGGCCAAGGCATCCGTTCGTCCGTCGCGCCTTTCGGAAGGATCACCCTATCCTCTGGGCGCGACATGGGACGGGCTGGGCGTCAACTTCGCCCTGTTCTCGGCCCATGCGACCAAGGTCGAGCTCTGCCTGTTCGATGCCCAGGGCCGGCGCGAGATCGAGCGGATCGCCCTGCCCGAATACACCGACGAGGTCTGGCACGGCTACCTGCCGGATGCGCGGCCAGGCACGGTCTACGGCTATCGCGTGCACGGCCCCTACGAGCCCACGGCAGGGCATCGCTTCAATCCCAGCAAGCTGCTGATCGATCCCTATGCGCGCCAGATGATCGGCCATATCGAGTGGAACCCTGCGCTGTTCGGCTACCAAGTCGAGACCGGTGACGACCTGACCTTCGACGAACGCGACAGTGCGCCCTTCATGATGAAGGCCTGTGTGATCGACCCGGCCTTCACAAGCCCGGGCGGGGTCTGGTTTATTTTGCGCCGCAGCCTGTCATGGAGGACTGGGTTGGCGTTACTGGCAAGGCAGCGTGTGGAGTCGGGAATGTTCGCGCCGCAGGACGAGATCAGGGTCCAACTCCCAGAAGAAATGCGTGGCGTGTTTGAAACGCTCAGATCCTTGGGGGTCAGCCTGGGGACGGTGAGCGCCATGGAACTGATTTCGTGGAGTGCCGCTCCCCCAGTGGCCGACGTGCCGGAGCGGGCACATCTGCTGACGGCTACGCTGGAGGGGGTCGACGCGCTGGAAGCATTCGTTCGCGACCTCGAGCTCGCGCTGACGCCGCAGGAGGCGGCGAGCATCGGCAAGCTCATACTGGTCAAGATGAGCCAGGACCGGCTGCTGGTGGTGTTCTCTCGCGCCGTTTGTTTCGCAGCGTTGCATTGACGGCGCGCCGCAGCCGGGGCGTGGTGCCCGTCAACGGGTGGAGGGATGACAGATCAGTCGAGCTTAAGGCTTACGCAGAATATGACGGCAAGCGCGACCAGCATCGCGACCGTCGCCACGGCGCCGGTGCCTATCGCCCAGATCATGATGAGCTGCCATACCTCAGCCATCGGTGCGACCAGCCACTTTGCGTACAGGTTTCGCATCGAGGGCGGGTTGCCCCATCGACGGAGCGATCGCGGCCCGCTCCGCCCTTGCGAGGGCGCCATTTCTGACTAAGTCTACTGGACTAAGTCTTTCAGGGAATCGCCATGCGCACCGTCAACACGCACGAGGCCAAGACCCACCTGTCCCGCCTGGTCGAGCGAGCGGCCAGGGGCGAGGGTTTCATCATCGCCAAGGCCGGCAAGCCGCTGGTCAAGGTCGTGCCGCTCTCGTCGCGCGACGAGGCTGCGCCGCGCCGTCTTGGCTTCCTGGCCGGCGAGATCGCCGTACCCGACGACTTCGATCGCATGGGACAGGACGCCATCGAGCGCGCCTTCCAGGGCGACAAGTGAACCTTCTGGTCGATACCCATCTGCTGCTGTGGGCGGCAGGAGAGCCGCACAAGCTGTCGAGAAAGGCGCGCCGCCTGCTCGGCGATCCCGGCACCCAGCCATGGTGCAGCGCCGCGAGCCTGTGGGAAGTGGCGATCAAGCATGGCCTGGGCAGGAAGGATTTCCGCGTCGAGCCTCGCCGGCTGCGCCGGGGGTTGATCGACAATGGCTGGCGCGAACTGGCGAATTCCAGCGAGCACGCCGTGGCGACCCTCGACTTGCCGCCGCTTCACAAGGATCCGTTCGATCGCATGCTGATTGCCCAGGCCGAGGTCGAAGGCCTGGCGCTCGTCACGTCCGACGAGCTCGTCGCGCGGTATGCCGGAAACGTCCTGAAGGTCTGACGGGCAAGCCGGCGCAGCCCAAGATCAAAGCCTGTCGGTCTCCACTTCGGCAAGCCGGCGCATGAGATTGCGCGTCGACCATGTCGCGATGCGGTTCCGGCGAAGTCGCGATCGGCGCTCCACGCCAAGGCAAGAATGTGCGCATCACGCGTCGAGCGCCTCGAGCAGCTCCGGGCGTTTCAAGCCCGGTCCGAGGCGCCGACGCGCCTCATGAACGACGCGGTCGGTCGTCACAAGCGCCGACGCGCGCTGCGCCTCCATGACCGCACCGGTGCTTCTTCCGAATACGGTCGAGATCGGAATTGTGGCGTGCCCTTGATCTCCGGTCGGAATAGCCATAAATATGGATTTATGGCCATACGCTCGCTGGTGCGCCCATGAAAACCACCGTCGAAGTTCCAGACGACCTCTACCGTCGAGCCAAGGCGGAGGCGGCCCTGCGTGGCCGCAAGCTACGCGACCTGGTCGAAGAGGGGCTGCGGCTTGTCCTCGAAACCCGGCCCAAGAGCCGTCGTCCCAGCCTTGCCGGGCTGACCAAGCGTGCACGCGGCATCGTCGATTCCGGCGTTCCCGACCTCGCGTCGAATCCCAAGCATCTTGCGGGCTTCGGCCACGATGACCGTCGCCATCGTTGACACGGGACCGCTCGTCGCTTTCTTCGATCGGGCGGAGCAGCACCACCGTTGGGTCGCGGAGCGATTCGAAGAGCTCGATGCCCCTCTCCTTGTGTGTGAGCCTGTTCTTGCCGAAGCGATGTACTTGCTGGCGCGCTATCCGAAGGCGCAGGACGCCGTCTTGGGCCTGATCGAGAATGGGGCGCTGAGCGTGGCCTTCCGGCTCGATGAGCATCTCGGCGCATTGCGCAAACTGCTGCAAAAATACCGGGACACACCGATGTCGCTGGCCGATGCATGCATCGTTCGGATGTCGGAAATCCATGATCGGCATGCCGTGCTGACGCTGGACTCCGATTTCCTGGTCTATCGCAAGCATGGCCGCGCCTCACTCACGCTCATCCACCCGGCGACATGACAGGCCCTCGCGTGGATCGGCAGGAGCGCGGTTCGGAAGGCCGTCGCTTTGGCCAACTCCAGTGGGGCGTCTTCTCATACTCTTCCGGACCGCCGCGCAAAGAGCATCATGGGTCCGGCTGGAATCAGCCGGACCCATGATGCTCTTTGGAGCCACGATCACCCGTACGCGCGAACCGCAGCTGCTCTGCTCAAGGGCCGGTGCTTCCTCCGCGCAACAGCCCGGCAATTCCCGACAAGGCATCGGCCAGCCGTCGAGCGACGTCCGGAGGCGGGAGCGGTATCTTAAGGTTGTGCGCTCCGGTTGCCGCATCGCGTTCGATCCAGGGATGCGACGCGCGGTCGGGCGAGACGAGCGCGGACACTAGCTGGGAGCCGACCTGAAGCAACGCCGCCCAGGGATCAGGGCCCGTCTGCCGAGGCACGTCGGCGCCTTCGTCCGCAGCCGTGTCGACGCCGTCGGCCGGCAAGTCCGCCGCCGAAGCGTCGGACGCCGCTTCCGGCCGCGAGCCGGCCGCACTTCCAGCCTCCTCCGCCGGCGCCAGCGCCTCGCCTTCGACGATGCGGCCGGTGACGCCTTCGACCTCCTTCATGAAACGGGTGAGGCGCGAGCCGCCGAGCGCGACGTCGCCCACCCCGCCGTCGAGAATGCCGGCCGACAGGGAACGCTTGAAGCTGAGCACCGACTGCATGCTTTCCTCGATGGTGCCCTTGGCGACGAAATTGACGATCTGCACCGGTCGGGCCTGGCCCATGCGGTGAATGCGCGCGATGCGCTGCTCGAGGAGCGCCGGATTCCATGGCAGGTCCATGTTCACCAGGATCGACGCATGCTGCAGGTTGAGGCCCGTGGCCCCTGCGTCGGTCGACAGGAAGACGCGGCAATCGGGATCGTCGCGAAAGCGCTGTACCAGCGCCGGACGCTTGTCCGATGGCACGTCGCCATGGAAGCTGACATAGCCGATGCCGCGCTGCTCGAGCCGCCGAATGACGACGTCGTGGGTGCGCTTCCATTGGCTGAACACCACCGCCTTGGCGTCGGGTTGCACGAGCAGCCCGTCGAGCAGCGCGGCGAGTTCGTCGGCCTTGACCCCGTGATCGGTCTCCTGATCGAGCAGGTAAGTGCTGTTGCACGACATCCGCATGTTCTGGAGCGCGCAGGTCAGCCGACGACGATCGATGTCGGACAGGAACTTCGTCCGGCGCCAGCGCTGCACGATCTTGGCGACGACGTCGGCGTTCTGCTGGTGAAGGTCCATCTGCGCCTCGGTCATCGGCACCAGCAGGGTCTGGTCGGTCCGGCGGGGGAGCTGCGTCAGCACCTCCGACTTGCGGCGGCGGATCATGATCGGGGCCAGGGTCTGCCCGATCCTGTCCAGGCCCTTGTAGCCGGTGACCCTTCCGCCTTCGTCCTTCACCTGGTGCTCGTGCAGCAGCTTCCAGGTCGGACCCAACCGATTCTGGTCGACGAACTGCACGATGGAGATCAGTTCCTCCAGCTTGTTCTCCAGCGGCGTGCCCGTGAGCACCAGGGCATACGGACTGTCGATGCGCTTCAGGGCCCGCGCCGCGACGGTGCTCCAGTTCTTGATGCGTTGCGCCTCGTCGACGATCACCAGTTCCGGCGCCCAGTCCGCGATGAGGTCGAGGTCCGGCTGCAGCTTCTCGTAGTTGGTGATCTTGCAGAAGTCGTCCTCTGCGAACTCGTTGCGGCGCTGCGTCCGGCCGCCAGTCACCACTCGCGCCGCGCGGCCGGAAAAGCGGGCAATCTCGCCCTGCCATTGGTATTTGAGCGACGCCGGGCAGACCACAAGAATGCGCGACACACCGAAATGCCGTGCCAGGATCTCCATCGCGGTGATCGCTTGGATGGTCTTGCCGAGGCCCATGTCGTCGGCGATCAGCGCACGACCGGCACGCACGGCGAACAGCGCACCTTCGGCCTGATAGGGAAAGAGCGGCACCTTCAGCGACTTGACGAGCGCCGGTTCCGCGGCGCCGCGCGGGAACAGCCGGTCCAGCGTCTGCGCACGCCTGATCGCATCGCGCCGCCCGGCGACGAAATCCAGGGCATCGTCGTAGGCGCGCAGCTCGTGGCCGGCCTCGGCAGCCGTCGCGATGAAGCGATCCAGTTCGCCGTAGCGCTCTTCGATCAACCGGCCGCTATGGCCCTCGTCGAACAGTCGACGGGCGATCGTGAGCAGCTTCGGCGGACAATCGGTGCCGGCGCGGAACTGAACAGCGCGCAGTTCGTCGTAGCGCAGACAGATCGAGGAATAGGAAGGCCGCCAACCGCGTGCGAAGGCCGCCTTCGCACCGCGCTTCTTCTGCAAGGCGGCGAGCGTGAACTCGATGTGCTTGCAGGTACCGAGCTCGTTGGTGGCGTAGTCCGCGCATGCGCAGAAATTGTCGCCGGGCGACAGTCCTCGTATTGCAACGCGATAGCGGGACTTCGATTGCGGATTGCCGACGCGGAAGTCGGAGAAGAACGGATCGGGGCCCCCGTTCTCCAGGACGAACGACTGCTCCCGCCCGAACTGGCGCCGCAGCGCGCGCTGCCAGTCGGGCAGGGACACGTCGGCCGGCGCGTGGCTGCGCGAAAGCTTCGCCTCTCTGGCAGACCTCTTGGCATTCGATCGGGAGCTCGGATTTACTGACGGCACACCGCACCTCGCTGTCGCCGGTCGTCACGTAGGGTTGGCAGGCCACGGCGTTTCGTTCCGATCGGTTCAGGCCCACGCATAGCTCGCCGAGATCAGCGGCTCAGGATGCCTCATATCAGGGAGGCAGGGAGTTTGTCTGCCGAGCATCCCGTGGATATCTTGAGCGCTTTGCGCCCAGCCTCGATGACCGATGCAATCGTCGAATCGAAGATCAAGGCCTGTCGGTCTCCACTTCGGCAAGCCTGCGCATGAGATTGGACGTCGACCATGTCGCAACGCCGGTTCCGGCGAAGTCGCGATCGGTGGTCCATATGTCCGCATCGACGCTCGACGCCAAGGCAAGGACGTGCGCATCGCGCACCAGCAGGGCAATTTCCAAAGGCGGCTGGAAACGATCCCAAGGTCGACGCGAACGATTGTCCGTCAGCCGACGCGACTTGACAGTCCCCCGGCCCGTCAGCGAACGTCGTTTCAATACACGAACGAAGTTCATATACATGAACGACAACGTGAAATCCGCGGCGCGGGTGCTCGATATCCTCGAGCTGCTGGCCCGCAGCGACGAGCCGATGGCCCTGAAGGACCTCGTCTCGGTGCTGGCGCTGCCCAAGAGCAGCGCCCATGCCCTGCTCCGCACCTTGCAGTCGCGCGGCTACGTCGAGCGCGATGCCGCGGACCGCTACGCCCTCAATCAGTCGCTGCGCCAGTCGGCGGGCTGGATCGGCGGGCCGGAAGCGCACCTGGCCGCTGTGGCCCGCCCGGTGATGGAACAACTGCGCGACGAACTGGAAGAAAGCGTGTTCCTGGGCGTCCGCGAGGCGCGCGGCGACGTAAAAGTCATCGCCAAGGCGGTCAGTCGTGCCGCTATCCGCTACGATTCTGACGATCCCGACCCGCGGACGGCCTATTGCACCGGGATGGGCCGGATCCTGCTGGCATTCTGGGACAAGAAATCGACCGCTGCCTATTTGGTGCGCAATCGCCTGCGCGCCCACACGCCGCGGACCGTGACCGATGCGGCCAAGCTGCGCGCGATCCTGGCCAAGGTGGCGGACGACGGCTACGCCGTTGTCGAAGAAGAATACGTGCTGGGCGGCTCGGCCACGGCGGCGCCGGTGTTCGGCGCCAATGGTACGGTCGTTGCTGCGCTGAACGTCGGAACGGTGTCGGCGCGTTATCCCGCCGCCAAGCCGCGGATCATCGCCGGCGTCGTGCGTGCGGCCGCCGCCATCAGCCAGCGCCTCGGCTACCGGCGCGCGGCATAGTTTTGACGGAGGGTTAAGCGGTGAGCTATCGAATCGGCGTCGACATCGGTGGCACCTTCGCGGACTTCTGTGCGCTGGACGAAACGACGGGTCGTCTGGCGACGCTGAAGGTGCTGTCGACGCCGCAGGAGCCCGGCCGCGAGGTCATCACCGGCTTGACCGAGCTCGGCAGCCGCTTCGGCATAAAACCGCCGGACATCGGCTATTTCACGCACGGCACGACCGTCGGCATCAATTCGGTGATCCAGCGCAAGGGCATCCGCCTCTGCCTGTTCACGACCGAGAACTTCGTCGACGTGCTGGAGCTGGCGCGGCTGAAAATGCCCGACCCGTATCATCTCATGTCGTCACGCGCCGAGCCGCTGATCACGCGCGACCGCGTGCTGGCGGTGCGCGAAAGGATGCTGGCCGACGGAACCGTCGACCGGCCGCTCGACCAGGCGAGCCTGCGAAGGGCGCTCGACCAGGCGACGGCGCTCGGCGCCGAAGGGATCGTGCTCGCGCTGCTGCATTCCTATCGCAATCCCGCGCATGAGCGCGAGGCCGCACGGCTGATCGGCCAGTGGGCGCCGAAGATGCCCGTGTTCTGCTCCAGCGACGTGTGGCCGATCATCCGCGAGTACGAGCGCACGGCCACGGCCACGATCCACGGCTACGTGCAGCCGCCGGTGGCGCGTTACCTGACGGCCCTGCAGGCCGCCTTGAAGCAGGCCGGCGTTACCGCCGAGGCCATGGTGACCAAGTCGAACGGCGGCATCATGACCGCCGAGCTCGGCAAGTCGGCCTGCCTGCAAATGCTGCTGTCGGGCACGGCCGCCGGCGTCATCGGCGCGGGCTTCGTCGCGCGCCAGGCGGGCGTCGACAAGGTCCTGAGCCTCGACATCGGCGGCACCTCGGCCGATGTCGCGATCATCGCGGGCGGCACGCCGACCTACGGCACCGGCGAGATGGTGGGCGACTTCCCGATCTACATCCCGACCGTCTCGGTGACGTCGATCGGCGACGGCGGCGGCTCGATCGCCAAGGTGAGCGAGTTCGGCATCCTGACCGTCGGGCCCGAAAGCGCCGGCTCGACGCCCGGCCCGGCGTGCTACGGCCGCGGCGGCACGCGGCCCACCATGACCGATGCCTTCGCGACCTGCGGCATCATCGGCCACGGCAACATCGGCTACGACGCGGTCTCCGTCGACGTCGAGAAGGCGCGCGCCGCCGTCGGCACGGTCGCGACCAGGCTGGGGCGCGGGCTCGAGCAGGCCGCCGAAGCCATCATCCAGGTGGCAGTCTCCGGCATGTATCGCGAGGTCGGCAAGCTCGCCTCGCGCCAGGGCATCGACCCGGGCGATTTCACCCTGCTGGCGTTCGGCGGCGCCGGCCCCATGCTGGGCTGCTTCCTGGCGCGCGAGCTCGGCATGCACCAGGTCCTGATCCCGACGGCGCCGGGCGTGCTGTCGGCGATGGGCGGGCTCGTAGCCGACGTGAAGAACGATTTTATCAGCACGGCCTACTATCCGCTGTCGGCCGACGAGCTGCCGCGTCTCAAGGCCGATTTCGATCACCTCGCCCAGCGCGCATCGACCTGGATCACCAAGGACCAGAAATTCACCGGCTCGTACGTGCTGCAGCCTGCCGCCGACATGCGCTACCTGGGACAATCGTTCGAGATCGAGGTGCCGCTGCAGCTCGACTGGATCACCAGCGGCGACATTGGGCGCATCGCCGCTTCCTTCCATGCCGAGCACGACCGCCTGTACGGCCACAGCTCTGCCGAAACGCCGATCCACATGGTCAGCTTGCGCATGGTGGTGGTGGGCGGCTCGCCGCAGCCCAAGGCCGCCGTCGAACCTCGGCGATCCGGCCCGCCCGTGCCGGCCAAGCAGATCGACGTCTATCTCGACGGCGCCTGGCGCAAGGTGCCGCTGTACCGCCGCGCGGACCTGGGCCACGGACACCGCCTCGCCAGCCCTTGCGTGGTGGCCCAGGAAGATACGACGATCTGCGTTCCGGAGGGTTTTAGCGGCGCGGTCGACGCGTACGGCAACATTCTCCTGTCGCTCGGCGAGTAAGGTGTACGCAAATGCGCATTGATCCCGTCACGCTGCAAATCTTCGCCAATCACGCGCAGGCTGCGGCCGACAGCATGGCCTTCACGCTGTTCCGCACGGCCCACTCGACCTTCGTGAAGGAGACCGAGGACTTCACCACCGGCCTCGCCACGCCCGACGGCATGACCTTCGCCAGCCCACGCGACCTCGGCGCCACCTGGTTCATCGGGCTCGACTACGCCAACGCCATCCGCATGATCGAGGACTACCGGCCGGGCGACATCTGCATCACCAACGATCCCTACTCGGGCTTCGTGTGCACCCACACGCCCGACCTGCACATGTGGAAGCCGATCTTCTGGGAAGGCGAGCTCGTCGCCTTCTCGGTCAGCCACATCCACAACACCGACGTCGGCGGCGCGGTGCCGGCCTCGCTGTCGCGGCAATTGACCGAGGTCCACCAGGAAGGCATCCGGATTCCGCCCAACAAGCTCTACGAGGGGGGCACGCTGAACAAGTCGCTGCTCAACGTGATGCTGACCAATGTCCGCATGCCCGAGCAGAACCACGGCGACCTGCAGGCGCAGATCGCGGCCATGAACACCGGCGAGCGCAAGGTGCACGACATGGTGCGCAAGTTCGGCGTCGACGTGTTCCGCCAGGGCGTGAAAGACCTGCTCGACCTCGGCGAGCGGCAGGCGCGCGCCCTGCTCTCGCGCATCCCGGACGGCGACTATTTCTTCGCCGACTACCTCGACGAGGACGCGCCGGGCGGCGTGCCTGTCCGGCTTGCGCTCACCTTGAAGATCCGCGGCGACGAGGCGGTCATGGACTTCTCCGGGTCCGACGCCCAGCTGCAATCGTCGCTCAACGTGCCGACCGGCGGCGCCGAGCGCCACATCCTGCTGATGGTGGGCTACACCTACTGCCTCTACAGCATCGACCCGACCATCCTGCTGAACGGCGGCATCACGCGGCCGGCGCGCTGCGTCATCCCCGAGGGCACGATCCTCAATCCGAAGTTCCCGGCCGCCGTCGGCATGCGCAGCATGACTTGTAGCCGCCTGCAGGGCGTCACCATCGGCGCCTTCTCTGCGGCGGTGCCCGAGCTGCTGCCCGCGGGGCCGGCCGGCGGCGGCGCCATCATGAACGTCAAGACGACCGACAACCGCAGCGGCCGGACCATCATGGCCTCGATCGACCCGATCACCGGCGGCGCCGGCGGCTGGTCGGGCGGCGACGGCGCCGACGGCTCGGGCGCCAATTCGAGCTTCCTCAAGAACACGCCGGTCGAGATCAACGAGACCGAGGTGCCGATCAAGGTGCTGCGCTACGGCCTGGTGCCCGATTCCGGCGGCGCCGGCCGGCATCGCGGCGGCCTTGCGACCCAGCTCGAGTTCAAGGTGTTCGCGCCCAACACCGTGGTGACGGCGCGCAACCGCGACCGCACGCGCTTCTCGTCGTGGGGCAGCGTGGGCGGCCGGCCGGGCGCCACCTCCTGCTTCTGGCGCAACCCGGGCAGCAACGGCGCGGTCGATCTCGGCAACACCGACGTGGTGCCGCTCGATCCGGGCGACGTGATCCTGGTGACGTCGTCGGGCGGCGGCGGCTTCGGGCCGCCGGCGGAGCGCGACGCCACGGCGGTGCTGTTCGACGTGCAGCAGGGCAAGGTTTCCCTTCAGGCCGCGGCCGACGACTACGGCGTGGTGATCCGCGGCGAGGGGCGCGACGGCGCGATCGACGAGACGGCGACGGCCGCCCGCCGGGCGCGGCTGGCGGCAAACACCAAGCCGGGTATCTTCGCCTTCAACGCCGAGCGCGAGGCCTACGAGCGCGAGTGGACTGACGCGAACTACGCCGCCCTGACCGAGGTGCTGGCCACCCTGCCCGTCAATTGGCGCCACTACATGAAGAAGCGCATCTTCGCCGCGATGGGCGAGCTGCCGGTGCA
>JAKFVH010000258.1 GCA_021732285.1 Reyranella sp.
CCCTCGCCGGCGCCTGACGGGGCGCCGGCCAACCAACTCCATCCGACAAAGCGCAAAAACATCAAATCCCCAGCCCGCTATTCCTTCGACCTTCAACTCGAAGACCTCAGTCCGACAGGCTGCTAGGCGGTGAGCCAACGCCGCGTAAAGGAGGCCCATGTCCCTCGATCGATATCGCACCGCCATCGTCACCGGCGCCAGCCGCGGCATCGGTGCTGCGATCGTCCGGCAACTGCGCATCGGCGGGCTGGAGGTGTGGGCGATCGCCCGCTCGGCCGACGATCTCGGCGCGCTGGCGCGCGAGACCGGCTGCCAGCCGCTGGCGCTCGACATCACCCATCGCGATGCGGTGCTGAGCGCCTTGAGCGGGCTCGACGCCGACGTCCTGGTCAATAACGCCTCGGCCCTGGCGAAGGGCGGCGTCTCGTGGGAGACGGCGCCCGACGCCATCGATGCGCTCACGGCCGTCAACATCAAGGGCACGCTGAACTGCCTCGCCGCCACCGTACCCGGCATGAAGGCGCGCGGGCGTGGCCATATCGTCAATTTGGGTTCCATCGCGGCGGTCTCGCCGATTCCCGGCATGCCCGTCTATGCCATGACCAAGGCCGCGATCCGCAGCCTCGGCCAGACGCTGCGACTCGACCTGCACGGCGCCGGCGTGCGGGTGAGCGAGATCTCGCCGGGCCGGGTCGAGACCGGGGCGCATCTCGCCCTGGCCGAGGATCCCGAGGAGGGCCGCCGCCGCTTCTATGACGCCTTCGACTGTCTGCAGCCCGACGACATCGCCGAGGCCGTCATGTTCGTGCTGGGCGCGCCGCAGCGCATGGACGTGAGCTACATGGAGATCGTGCCCACCGACCAGTCCTACGGCGGCTCGCAGTTCCACCGGAGGGAGCCATGAGCCTGAAGAACCTGGCGGCCATCCTCGATCATGGCGGCCATGGCCGCGGACCTTGTCGCGGTCTGCGTTGACCACAAGGTGCCGCGCGAGGCGGTGGCGCACATCATGAAGGATTCCGGCATCAAGCTTGCCGTCGCCGCCTGAGAGCGCGCCCCGCTGGTCACCGACCGGCTGCTGCGCGTCGACATGGTGACGTCGGTACTGACCATGCTGGCACTGGTGATGCGCGAGACCGTCGGACCTAGCAGCCGGTCAGTCCCAAGGGCTAGTTGGGCGACATGCGGCCCTGCGGCGTAATGTTGAACACCTGGGGCGGCGACGGCGTCGGCGTTGGAAGCGGCGTGACTGTCGGCGGGTTGACGGGCGGGCTGGAGGTTGGTGGCGGCAACGACGTCAAGGCATTCACCGCCGTCGTCAGCGAGGGGCTGGTCGTGCCTTGAGGCGTCGACAAGAGCTGCTGCAATTGGTTCAGCGCACCCAAGTCACCCGTGGCCAAGCCGGTAACCAGCGATGCGAGCGTGGGCGTCGCGCCGACCAGGGCGGCGGGACCAAGCGGCGCGAGCGGTTGCGCGGGCGGCGTGTTGAATGCCATCGGAGCCGGCGCCGTTCCCAGGCCCTGAAGGAACGCCGTCGACTGGGGAGCCGTCGTCAAAGGACCCGCCGCCTGCAACGGGCCGGCGCTTTGGAGCGGGCCCGCGCTCTGCAATGGACCTGCGCTTTGCAGCGGGCCGGCACCCTGGAGAGGCCCGGCGCCTTGGAGCGGGCCGGCACCCTGAAAGGGACCGGATCCTTGGAAGGCGCCACCGGCTCCCGGCTGGGCCGAGGTCGGCACGGCCCCGCCACCCGGTTGAGCGCCAGCGGCTTGCTGGGATCCAGCGGCTTGGAGAGATCCCGAACCTTGCAGGGGACTGGCGCTTTGTGAAGGGCCAGCGCCTTGTACGGCACCGGTGCCCTGCTGTGGGCCACCGGATTGCTGGCCTGCCGCCGCCGGTTGCGCGGCGGCAGCAGCGGGTTGTGCTGCGGCGGCCGCAACCTGCTGCGGGGCGGCAGCGGGTTTGGCGACCGCGAGCTGTGCTTGCTGGGTGGCCGGAATCGCCGCCTTGGCAGCGGCCGGGGCAATCGATGAATTGCTTTGCCGAAGGCCCGAGTTGGAGAACGCAGCCGTGATGGCGGCACCCCGCGCGGCGGCCGCTCCGGCCTGGCCCGCGGGCCCACCGCCGGCCGGGCCGCCCTGGTTCTGCGCCGGCGGCGCCTGAAACGCCTGTGCCTGATTGGTCTGCAGGCTGCCCGGCGGGATGGCCGCGGGCGGCGTCGGCGGCAGGCCGGGCGCCACGGTGATCTGCGACCCGGGGCTGCTTGTCGTGCGCGTCACGCCGGCACTCGTGATGGACAGCGATCCGCCGAACAGGAAGTTGGCCGTGGTCGCTCCGGTTGCGCTCACCGCGAATGTGGCGATGCCGCCGCGAATGCCCATCGTCGCGCTCGGCGTCTTGATCACGACTTCGGACTTCTTGCTGATTGCGCCGCCGACATACCGGAAGACCCCGCGTGTGGCGTTCAACGACATTTCGCCAGTCTTCTGCTCGGGGTTGTAGACGAACTTGTCGATCTTCAAGGCGCTGTTGGGCCCGACGGTAAGCGTCGAGCCATCGAGGAAGACGATGTGGACGCGATCGTTGGCCTTGGTCGTCACGAGTTCGTCGGCGTTCATGTCGTTGCCGACATGCAGCACGCGCTCGGGCGCATCCGGCGGCTTGCCGAGCGGTGTGCCATCGGTGACCGACGTCACGCCGACACGCGACCACGCCGGTGCAGCGGCCATCACGCCAGCCAGGAGTACGGAGATGAGGTGCCAAACCGGCAACCGCGAGCGGTACGACATGGTCAACCTGTGCGAAGTCCTGCGCCGCTCGGGCGGTGCGAGGATCGATGGCGTGCCGACTTCACTTTCGGACCACTTACGCACTCACTATTGACGGGAGCCGCATCGTTCCCGCCGATCAGGGCCGCGAGGCCTCCCTGAGGAAGGACGCTGCCCGCTCCTTCATTTCCGCGGAGGCGCGACGGGAAGTACGCGCTGCCTCGAGATAGGTCTTTGCCGCTTCCAGCGATCCGAGCCGGAAATAGAGGACGCCGAGTTCGAGCTGGACGTCGGGATTGTCACCATCAATTAGCAAGAGCCGGTCGAGCGCGGAGATCGCCCCCTCGAGGTCGCCGACTTTGACGGCGAGCGTGGCGAACTTGACCAGCGTCGGCGGGTCGGCCGGATTGCTGAGCGTCTCCTGAAATGCCGCGTCATAGGCCGCAGCATCCTCGGCCGGCACTGGCGCAGATGGCGAACGCGGCGCCACCGACTGCGCCGCAGCGGGTAACGCTGCGAGCAGGCCGATGGCGTAAATCACGATAGTTCGAAATCCCACAGTGACACTGTAGGCTTCTGGTGGGGCATTGACAAGGCGGCGCACTCTTTGCACCAAAACGACTAAGAAAGGCGCCTTAGGCAATGCCCTCTGCCCCTCCTCAGCGTACGAATCGGAGTACGGCACCGAATTCGCGGCAGGCCAGCCTTAGCCCGTCTTCGCGGATTGGGGCGATTTTGACGCTGGCATTTGAGTAGAATCAATCGGTTAGCTCAAGAGGTCTTCACTACGGGGTGGGTCTGATCGAGGCCGGCGGTAGTGATCCTGGGCGGTGGCTGGGCGGGCAGCTTGAAGTGGAGCTGGTCGAGCAGGAGTTTGAGCTCGGGCTCGGGCTGGGTATATCGGCAGAGCACGATCTCGCGGCCATCGGTTGTCGGCAGATGAACATCGATCATCTGGACGGCGGCGAACTTTTCGAGCGCGCTTCGCGCGGTCAGGCCGGGGGCCAGGGCGTGGAGGCGGCGCGTCAGGGTAATGTGGAGGCAGTAGGCGAGGAAGGCGATGAAGATGTGGGCTTCGATCCGCTTTTCGTCCTTGTGGAAGATTGGCCGGATCGCCAGGTCGCCCTTGAGGTTTTTGAAGGCCTCTTCGACGGCGACGAGTTGGATGTAGTATTGCCATAGCAGAGCGGGATCGTTGTCGGTGAGATTGGTCCGCAGCAGATAGCGTCCTTCGCGCCGCCGTGTTGTTCGCAGCTTCTTGCGATTGAGGGAGAAGGTGAACGCGGTCGTTTGCTTGTCGACCTTGATATCGACGAGGCGCCAGGCACTTGGCGCGCGGGAGCGCGCGGCGCCGAGCTTCATCAGCAGCTCTTCGCGCGAGACTTCCATGGTGGCGATCTGGCGCAGCCGCTTCCACAGCCGCTTGAGCTGGCGCCGGCGCATGGCGCGTTCCTTGGTCACCCGGTCGAGGCTCTGGGCGAAGACATAGAGTTCGCCGTCCTCGGCCAGCAGCTTGACCTGAACGCCCTGGCGCGCTTCCTGCCACGGCTTGTCCAGCAGGTGCTTCTCCAGGCGGTTCAAGCGTCCCTTGGGCGTTCCCACCAGATACTGCATCGGGGGATCGCTGTTGCGCATCTCGGCCAGAACCGCCTCGGTCGGCACGCCGCGATCCATCACCCAGACCCGCCGCGCCTTGCCGTATTGCCGTTCGATCTTGTCGACAAACAGCCGCAGCGTCTTGCTGTCGGCGGTGTTGCCGGGCAGCACCTCGTAGGCCAGCGGCAAGCCCTCGGGCGTGACTACCAGGGCGATCACCACTTGCGGACAGTCGGGCCGCTTGTCACGGCTGTAGCCGTGGCGACGCTTGTCGCCGTCCGGCAGATCGGAGGCGTTGATCTCGAAGTAGGTGCTCGTCAGATCGTAGAGCAAGACATCGAACTCGACATTGAACAGGTCACGCCAGCGTTCCACGAGATGCGAGAACAAGGCGTCCTTGTGCTCCAGCAGCAGGTCGTGGCAGGCATAGAGCTTGTGCGCCTGGGCCAACCCGAAATCGCCGCCCAGCAGATCGGCCATGGCGCTGTTGCCGAACCATTCGCGGTGCAGGCGCCATTCGCTGCCCGGCGCGATCAGGCGATAGGACACCAGGACCTGCAGGATCTGATCCCATCGCGTGTTCTTGCGGCTCGGTGGCAGACGATCGGCCCAAAACCGATCGAGCCGCAGCTCGCGCCACAGCTGCCCGGCCAACCAGCAGGCGCCCCACTGCCGGGGACGGCACAGCCGCAGCTCGGACAGGCGAAGCTGCACCGTGGCGGTGTCGGCACAGACGGCGAGGCGGCGGTCCTCCGCGAACAGCGCCAACGTCCGCGGACGACCGGCGTCCTCATCGAACACCTCGATCGCCTTGCCCCAGGCGGCAGCCTGCGAGGAACTGATCTCGCCGAGATACAGAACGTGCCGCTGCACCACCCGGCCATGTCCAACGCGCTTGTTCTCGACAATCGACCAGTAGCTATGGCTCTTGCCGTCCTTCTTCCGCTCGGTGCGTCGCAGGAACATGGCGCAACACTATGCACAGCAATCCGCTGCTGAAAACCGGGTAGGTCTTCACTACAGGCCTTATCGCCAAAGTTGAAACTCGGTTCCCAGGACGATCAAGCACTTACGCCTTCAAAAAAATGCACCCCGACCCTTTTTGACTTCCAATCCGCGAAGACGGGTTAGTTGGCCTTGTCGGGATTGGCCTTGCGCCGCGCTAGTTAAGCTAGCCGCCCAAGAGCCGTTTCATCAGCGACGGTCTCTTCGGGAGGACACGCGGTTCCGCAGGCCCTGCAGCGGCGCGCCGCTGCAGGGCATGTCGCAATAGAGGTTCTGGTCGAGCGCAAACCCGACGACGTGCCCGCGGCCGTTGACCACCATGTCGTTGACGACCGGCACGATGCCGTAGTTGGCGTGGTTGTGGTCGATCAGCATGTAGTCGTTGAACACCAGGAAGCCGGTGTTCTTCAGCATCTCGGCGCCGAGCGCGGCGTCGACTTTGACGAAGTCGCAATAATGGTTGCCGTCGACATAGACGAGGTCGAACGAATGGTCCGTGTAGGCGCGCATCGTCTCGGAGCTGGAACCTTCGACGATGGTGGTGACGTCACGATACGGCGCCATCTCGCGCTCATAGAACTGGCGATGCGTCAGGCCATCGAACAGGTCGTGGCCGGTCATTCCGTTCCAGTCCTTCTCGAGGCGACCGGTGAAGATGTCGAAGGCAAAAAACTGCCGCGGCTTCAGCGTGTCGACCAAGACCTTGGAGAATGCCGCCCGCCAGACTCCGATCTCTGCGACCTTGCCGCTCTTGGGAACTGGCAGCCCGGCGATCTGATCAGCGCGCCGAGCATAAAGCGTCGCGCCCTGGACGTGCTCGGCGCTCAATGCCGGATATGGGGGCCAACGTGTGTCCATGCTCATCTCACGAATCCGCCGTAAAGCCGATCTTCTTCACGATCGGACCCCAGCGGTCGTAGCTCTCCTTCAGGAGCATCGCGAGTTCCTGCGGCGTGGACGACTTCGCCTCGAGGCCCATCACGGCGAGACCGTCGATGACGTCCTTCTGCTCGAGCGCCGTGCGCAGCGCGATGTTCGCCCGCTGCACCACCGGTGCCGGCGTGCCGCCCGGCGCGAAGAAGCCAAACCATTCGGAGAAGACGAGGTCCTTGTAACCCTGTTCGGCGAAGGTCGGGACGTTGGGTGCAAAACGTGTGCGCGCGGCGCCCGAGACGCCGAGGAAGCGGATCTTGCCGGCATTGGCCTGCTGCGTGAATTCGCCGACCGGCGCGGAGACTGCCTGGATCTGGCCCGCGACGAGGTCCTGCACCGCCGGTGCCGACCCGCGATAAGGTACGTGCTTCAGCTCGATGCCGCCCGCCTGGCCCAGCAGGACGCCGATGAAGTGCGGCACCGACCCTGCTGCAGGCGAACCATAGTTGGCCTTGTCGGGATTGGCTTTGCACCAAGCCAGAAATTCCAGAATGTTCTTCACGCTGTCGGGCACGGCCGGACCGACGCAGAAGCCGAAATCGAAGGTGCAGGCCTGCGACACGGCGGTGACGTCGGTGAACGCGTTGTAGGCCAGGTTCTTGTAGATGTGCGGATAGATCATCAGCATCGAAGCCGGTGTCTGCAGGATGACGCTGCCGTCGGTCGGCGCGCCTTTCATCGACTGCACCGCAATCTGGCCGCCCGCGCCGGGCTTGTTCTCGACCAGCGCGCTCTTGGTGTAGGTGCCGCCGCGCAGGTTCTCGGCGACGCGCCGGCAGAGCGTGTCGGAGGTGCCGCCCGGCGGGAAGCCGGTGACGATCTTGACCGTGTCGAGCGGGCCGCCTTGCGCGCCGGCGCGGCCGGCCGACAGGCCAAGGGCGGCCAGCGCGGCGCCGGCGCTGGAGGCGCGGACAAAGCGGCGGCGATTGAAGCTCATGGTCGTTTCCCCAAATACTAATGGCGTTGGGGACGGACTGTCGCTGAATCGACGATCAGCGGCAAGATGAAGGTGACGGCTGCTGCAGGACAGCGCTGCGCATCTAAGACGCAACCTCTTCAACCTCGGGACCAGGTGTTCCTTTCCACGAAAGGCGAATCACCTTGCCCTGCGCAACTGATTGCACGGCATGGGGGACCAGGGCGACGAAACAAGTCCCACCGGATGATCGAACCGAAGGATACACAATGCCGTAGTGACCTGCTGCTCGAACGGCGTCGGCAAGTCTGTTGCCGGCCGGGTAGCCGTTGGCGGGGTTTGGATCCAGATAATCCGGCCGCGGTGCAACCCTCCGAACGTCCACGAAGTCGCCAACAAAACTCGCAAGCATCTCGGCATATTCAACAACGGTATTGAAATCACTGACGTTGGCGAGTTCGCGTTCGACATGAAACGTCACTTCGGCGATGCACGTCCCAACGGTGAGCGCGGCATACCAGGCACCCCGGCCGGGACCATTGAAACGGTTCAAGCTTCGGGGCAGCCAATAAGCAAAAGCGGCGTTGATGAAGTGTGCGTGAGAGATTCCGAACACGAGTTCTCGACGGTCAAGATGATCTGCTCCGACCTCTTGTGTCCGCAAGCGACTGCTGGTCGCGCCCTCGATTTCAGCGAGCGCGTCCAGGTCGTCTTCAGCGACCAATTTCAGCAGCACTGGATCGCGCAGTCGCGCGCTCGAAACGAGGCGTACCGTGCGATCCTGTGTGATATGTCTGACGAGTGACGCGAGCTCCACCGCGCTATAGCCCGCCTCGAAGCGCATCGACGTGCCGTCGCACGTCCAACATCATCGGTATCCCACCGTCTATCATTACTTCGATCGGCGAATGGTTCTCGAAGAGCGGCCCCTTGTTACGCAGGCGTACCCATCTGTCTGCCATGCTGTCAGCGAACAACAGATGGAGGCCTTTGAAGACACCGACGATGGCGGAGACACGCGTAAGCTGATCCTGGGACAGCGAACTTTCCCATTTTCCGGCGCTCATCCGATCCCAAGTGCTGGGTGAAACGCCTAGAAGAGACGAGGCCTCGTGTCCCTTCAGGTTCCAATGATCCGCCACCTTCCGCATGGCGCGGATCGCGGTCGGGGTCAGTCGCTCACGATCGCCCTCAACCGCGAACGTCTGGGGGAACGTCGGAGCGCTTGGACGCGATGAGACAGCAGCTTTTGGCATTTCTCGCTCCATCGTCATTTGACGTAAAATATAGCACTATTTGACAAAAATGCAAGTGCCCGAGGGCAGCACAAGCACATTTTGTTATCGGTCTTCAAGAACTGGCCTAGATATAGTTGCCGTTCCCGGCAACGAGTCAGGTTGCCAAGCGATGCTGCTCAAAAGCTTGCGGCTGATGGCGTAGTGCCAGAACGGGCCGGGATGGCCATCGAACCCGATGATGTCGTCCTGGACGACGGAGTCGAATTCGCTGCGCACCGCGGCGATGACCTCGACCTTTCGGCTGACCTGGCGGCGCACCGGGTTGTCGGGCGAGCCGGCGAAATGCAGCAGGTAGACCTTGGCCGGCGACCGCGCGGCGATCTGGTTGACCAGAGCCGCCGTGACGTCGGTCATCTCCTGCTGCGAAGGATCGGGACGCTGGCAGTAATCGCCGAGCACGGCGCAGCGCTGGTCGATGGTGCCCATCGTGACGCGGCCGTCGGGGGCCAGCGTCGCCTTGGGCAGCTGGAACGGCGGGATCGGCTGGTTGGTGCGTTTCAGCCAGCTCTCGATCTCGCGCAGGCGCGAGGGCGCCTCGACGTGGCGGACGTCGAAGTAATCGGCATAGCCCAGGATGACGATATCGTCGGGGCCGATCTCCCTCAGGCGCTCGAAGGTGAGCCAGGCCTGGGTCAGCGAATAGCCGCCCAGCGCCAGCAGGCGCACGTTCCAGTCGGGCAGCGCCTCGTGGAGGCGGCCGGCGAAGGTGAGCTCGTCGGGCACGCCGTTGCCGAACACCCAGCTGTCGCCGAAGATGTAGACGGTGGGCTTGCCCGGCCGCGGCGCACCGACGAAGCGCGAGCCGTCGGGATTGATCGTCACCTTGTTGCGAAAGTACTCCCACTCCCCGGTGAAGCCGTTGCGGCGCGCATAGGAGTGGGTGTAGACGCCGGGCGCGGCGCTGTAGCCCAACAGTGGATCGGCGCGGAAGAAGGGCGACGGAGAAGTCTCCTCCAGCACGATCGCGGGCTCGCTCAGCCCGACCAGCCGGCTGAACCGCCGCGCCAGGTTGACGACCGACAGGTAGCTGGTGTCGTAGGTCTCGAAATTCTGCTGATGGGTGGCGCGGTAGTAGACCATCATCAGCCACGACGCGCTGACCTCGAGAACGACCAGCGCGATCAGCACGGTAGCTGCGGAATAGAGGGCTGACCTCAGCCGCGAACGCGCTTTCATCGATCGGTGGGGACAGTCGTGGCCATGCGAAACTCTACGGAACCGGCGCTTTGCGGTCCACGGCGCCGGACGGCTGCGCATTGCGCCGCCGGGGCCCCTCCGGTATGTTCCGCGCGCCGGACCCGTAGCTCAGCTGGATAGAGCGCTGCCCTCCGAAGGCAGAGGTCGTGAGTTCGAATCTCGCCGGGTCCGCCAGTTTTCTCTGATGTTTCAGGGTAGTTGGCAAGAGCGCATTTTGTTCTGGCGGTGCTCGGATTGGCCGCGGAAGCACTGCGGAAGCAGTCGGACGCATGTGTATCCTCGTGAAGCGCACCCCATCGCAGCTTGCTCATGATTCGCACACGACGAGGTCGCGTCGCCACGATGCGCGCTCTTTCGGTTGACCGACCGAATGCTCCTCCTCAGGAGGCGAGTTAAAGATCGAAAGTTGTGGGGGCCAGCGTCGGTTCAAATCGGGGCCCCGCAACCACCGAGACCGACATTCGTTGGTGGTCGCCATTTGATCGACCGCGCGTGGTTTTCAGCGCGTTTCCAGCGAGCTTAACGGCGGATTTGTTCGCCCGAGCCGTCGCACAAGGCATTCGTGGCAAGCTGATGCTGGGCGTCTCCTCCGCAATGCGATGCGCAAGGCGCCCCCGGCAGCGAGGCCGCGGGGCGGTGCACCTCGATCGGCCAGGCCGTGAAGCGACCGATCAGTGGCGCAGGCTCTCGAACTCGTAGCGGCAGTGCGGACAGTCGGCGATCTGGGCCTGGGCTTCGGCAGTTCGTTTGCCGGAAGGGTCCGCAGGATGTAGGGCTGCGACGTCCTCGACTTTCTCGCAAACGGAAAGCGCCGCTTGCATACCCCCAAAACGACAACTCCCCGCGCGCGGCCTGGGCGTGCCGGCGCAAGAGCGTCTGCCCTGGCCGCGGCCGATGCTGATCCTGGCCGGCGTCATGTGCGTCGTGCTTCCCACCTTCAGTGCCTCGGTGCTGCTCCTCCTCGGCGCCGAACAGCTACGGCATCGACTGGTGGAGAGGACGTGATGCGAATCCACCGTGGATGATCATTCAGGTCGCGATCAACGGTGGGCTATGCTTGGCGATCGGCGCCACGCTGGGGCGGTTTACGCGGCAGTCACCTCGGCCTCATCGCCGGCATCGGACTCGCCGTTTTGCCAGGCATCCGTCGTACGGCAACCCGCCTATTCCGCCCTGACGGCATGCTGCGCACGGGCACCTGAGAGGTCGGCACCGTCGTCGTCGTGGTCGCAACCGCCGTGGCCGAGGTGTCCGCTGCCCCACGCTGGCACCTCCTCTGGCTTCGTCTAAGGCCGGTTGCATCCCGCCGCGACAAGCCCGACACAACAGCGCGACGTCCAGCTGATCTTTCGGAGACGCCGACACCTTCTCACTACCCGATCGCGATTTTCTTGCCTCAGGTCGGGAGCGTCTCATCTGCTGCCGATCATCTGAAACCCAGCACCGCGCCGGTGTAGCGCGCGATCATGCGCTCTTCGTCGGTCGGCACGACGAGGACCTTGACCTTGGCGCCGTCGCGGCTGATGACGCCCTGCCCCTTGGCATTGCGATCAGCGTCGAGGTCCAATCCCAACCAGCGACAACCGGCCGCGACCTCGGCGCGGACCGCTGCATCATTTTCGCCGATTCCTGCGGTGAAGACGAAGCCATCAAGCCCACCCAGGGCCGCAGCCAGCGAACCCGTCTCGCGCACGATGCGATAGACAAACAGCGCGATTGCCTCGGCGGCGGCGGGCGCCTTGGATTGGCGCAGGGTGCGCATGTCGGACGAAATGCCCGAGACGCCGAGCAGGCCTGACCGGCGATAGAGCAGATCCTCGATCGCCTTGGCGTCCATGCCGCGCTCCTGCATCAGGTACAGCAGCACGCCCGGATCGAGGCTGCCGGTGCGCGTGCCCATCACGAGGCCGTCGACGGCGGTGAAGCCCATGGTATTTGCCACGCTCCGTCCATCACGTATGGCGCACAGGCTGGCGCCATTGCCGAGATGGGCGATCACCAGGCGGCTGCGCGCCAGGACGAGATCGATCGCCTGCAGCCGCGAGACGATGTAGTCGTAGGACAGGCCGTGAAACCCGTACCGGCGGACGCCGGCTGCGGTGAGATCGCGCGGCAAGGCGAACGCCTGCGCCAGCGCCGGCTGCGTGCGATGGAAGGCGGTATCGAAGCAGGCGACTTGCGGCATTGTCGGTGCAGCCGCTGCGATCGCCTCGATGGGCGCGAGGTTGTGCGGCTGATGCAGCGGCGCAAGAGGCACCAGCCTGGCGAGCGCCTCGATCACGGCGGGGTCTACAAGCACCGGCTGGGCGAACTCGGTGCCTCCATGAACCACGCGATGCCCGAAGGCGATGACCGGCCGGCCGGCAAGAAGCTCGCGTCCCACCTTCAGGATCTCGGCAGTGGCGGCATGGTGATCGAGCGCGCCGCTGGTCCAGCGATGCTCCGCCACCACGGCGCCTGCAGCATCCACGGCCTTGAGATGGGGCGCCAGTCCGACATTCTCGATCTGGCCGCGAAACAGCAGAGCGCCATCATCTGTAGCTTCGTACAGCGCAAACTTGATGCTCGATGAACCCGCGTTGAGGACGGCGATGCAACCGGTCACGGTCCCTCAGGCGATGCCGTTGGCGCGCATGGTCAGACGTTGTCGGCTTCCGTGGAGCCGCCACCTGCCGAAGCTGCTTCCTGGCCCCATCTCCAACCGGCAACCTCAGGCATATCGTCGCCGTGCCGAGCGATATACTCCCTGTGGTCGATCAGTTTGTCGCGGATCGCCTGCTTGGCGTAAGCGGCGCGCGCGCCAAGCTTGGGCACGCGATCGATCACGTCGCTCACCAAGTGGAAGCGGTCGAGACCGTTCAGCACGCACATATCGAACGGCGTCGTTGTCGTGCCCTCTTCCTTGTATCCGTGCACGTGAATGTTCTGATGGCCCGCTCGCCGGTACGTCAGCCGGTGAACAAGCGAAGGATATCCGTGGAAGGCGAAGATGATCGGCTTGTCGACGGTGAACAGATCATCGAAGTCGTGATCGGAAAGGCCGTGGGGGTGCTCGCTTGGCGGCTGCAATTTCATCAGATTGACGACATTGATGAAGCGCACCTTCAGCTCGGGTGCGTGCCTGCGAAGGAGGTCGACAGCGGCGAGCGTCTCCAGCGTCGGGACGTCGCCACAACACGCCATTACGACATCAGGCTCCCCGCCACGGTCGTTGCTGGCCCACTCCCAGATTCCAAGGCCAGCCTCGCAGTGCTTCACTGCCTCGTCCATGATCAACCACTGAGGCGCCGGCTGCTTACCGGCAACAATGACATTGACGTAGTTGCGGCTGCGCAGGCAGTGATCGATGACTGAGAGCAGGCAGTTGGCATCCGGCGGCAGGTAGACACGGACCACCTCGGCCTTCTTGTTGACGACGTGATCGATGAATCCCGGATCCTGGTGGCTGAAACCGTTGTGGTCCTGTCGCCAGACATGGCTCGACAGGAGGTAGTTCAGCGAACTGATCGGCCGCCGCCAGGCGATGCGGTTGCACACCTTCAGCCACTTGGCGTGCTGGTTGAACATCGAATCGATGATGTGGATGAACGCCTCGTAGCACGAGAAGAAGCGGTGCCGACCGGTCAGAAGATAGCCCTCGAGCCACCCCTGGCATTGATGTTCGCTCAGCATCTCCATGACCCGTCCGTCGGGCGCGAGATGGTCGTCCCAGGGATAGCGTTCCGCCATCCAGGCTCGGTTGGTCACCTCGAGCACATCCTGCCAGCGGTTCGAGTTGTTCTCGTCCGGACTGAACAGCCGGAAATTCCGTTCCTCCGCGCTCAGTTTCATGACGTCGCGGAGGAACCGGCCCATGACGCGTGTGGCTTCGGCCGTGACGGCTCCGGGCGCCGGCACATCGATGGCGAAGTCGCGGAAATCCGGCAGCCACAAGGCGCGGAGAAGCGAGCCGCCGTTGGTGTGCGGGTTGGCGCTCATGCGGCGTGTACCTTTGGGAGCCAGGTCGATCAACTCAGGCCGGAGGCCACCGCTGCTGTCGAAGAGTTCCGCCGGTCTGTAGCTCTTCATCCACTCTTCGAGGATGCGCACATGGGCCGGGTTCTCGTGCATCTCGCCCATTGGCACCTGATGCGAGCGCCAGTAATCCTCGGTGCACCTGCCATCGATCTCCTTAGGGCACGTCCAGCCCTTGGGTGTGCGAAGCACGATCATCGGCCAACGGGGGCGCTCGCTAAATCCATTCTGGGCAGCGTCAGCCTTGATGCGCTGGATCTCGCCGACAACGGTGTCGAGGGTGGCGGCCATCAGCTCGTGCATCGTTTCCGGGTCATGTCCCTCGACAAAATGCGGCGTATAGCCATACCCGCGGAACAGGTGGTCCAGCTCTTCATGGCTGATCCGGGCGAGAACGGTCGGGTTGGCGATCTTGTAGCCGTTGAGATGGAGGATCGGCAGAACCACGCCATCGGTCATCGGGTTCAGGAACTTGTTGGAGTGCCAGCTCGTCGCCATCGGGCCGGTCTCGGCTTCGCCGTCCCCGACGACGCAGGCAACGACAAGGCCCGGGTTGTCGAAGGCGGCGCCGTAGGCATGCGAGAGGGCGTAGCCGAGCTCGCCGCCCTCATGAATCGAACCCGGCGTCTCGGGTGCGACGTGGCTCGCGATGCCGCCGGGAAACGAGAACTGGGTGAACAGGCGCTTCAGGCCCTGTTCGTCGCGTGAAATATCGGGATAGACCTCGCTGTAGGTGCCCTCGAGATAGGCGTTCGCGACCAGGCCCGGCCCGCCATGCCCGGGCCCGGTGACGTAGATCATGTCGAAGTCGTGCTTCCTGATCAGGCGATTGAGATGAACGTAGACGAAGTTCAGGCCCGGTGTCGTTCCCCAATGGCCGAGGAGCCGCGGCTTGATGTGTTCCCTTTTGAGAGGTTCCTTGAGCAGCGGATTGTCGTAGAGATAGATCTGGCCAACGGAGAGATAGTTGGCGGTCCGCCAGTACGCATCCATCAACGCCCGCTCTTTGTCAGACAACGCGTTTGCCATCACTGCCTCCCGATCCCGTGCTATCGAGCTTCGATTGCACCAACGCGGCGGAGCGGTCGCATCAGTCGTCACGCCAGTCGCGATGAACCCAGACGAATTGGCGGCACCCGAGGAGCTCATCGCCGTCCGTCGTCGCGTCGGCACCAAGCCGGCTGAGATCCAAAGCGTCCGGCGGTCCCGTTTATCGGAGCGCGAAATCTTGCCGACGACTGATCAAGAGTCGCCCGTTGGCCGCTCAGTCCTGCAGCACATAAGTCCCTGGCGCATCACAGAGCGGTGCGAGGCCTTGTGAACGGTTGCCCATCGGTGGGGGTAGCAACAAGCCGTCGGAATACGCCTTGATCCATGCAACGTAAGTCGGCCACCACGATCCGTCGTGCCGCGGCGCGATAGCCAGCCAGGTTTCGGGATCAACGTAGCGATCTTCGGCCTTCTTGGTCATGACCTGATAGTGGCGCCCGGCATGGCCGACTTCCGACACGATGCCGGCATTATGGCCACCGTTGGTCAGCAGGTAGGTGACCTCGGTATCGGCCAACAGATGGATCTTGTAGGTCGAGCGCCAGGGCGCCACGTGATCCCAGGCTGTGCCGACGGCAAATACCGGCGCTCTGATGTCGGTCAGCGCAACGGGGCGCCCATCGACCATGTACCTGCCTTCGGCGAGATCGTTGTCGAGGAACAAGTGGCGCAGGTACTCGGAATGCATGCGATAGGGCAGGCGCGTGGCGTCGGCGTTCCAGGCCATCAGGTCGCTGAGAGGCTCGCGTTCGCCCTTCAGGTAGCGCCGCAACGCCAGGGACCATAGAAGGTCGTTGGAGCGCAACATCTGAAAAGCTCCTGCCATCTGCTTGGCGTCCAGGAAACCCTGCTCCCACATCGTGTCCTCGAGGAAGGCGATCTGGCTTTCGTCGATGAACAGCATCAGCTTCCCGGCTTCGCTGAAGTCGGTCTGCGCCGCGAGCAGAGTCATGGTCCTGAGCCGAGTATCGCCATCGCGCGCCATTGCTGCCGCTGCGATCGCAAGCAGCGTACCGCCCAGGCAGTAGCCCATGGCATGCACCTGTCGTTCGGGAGCGATCGATGCAATGGCGTTAAGCGCCGCCATCACCCCAAGGCGACGATAGTCCTCCATGCCGAGATCACGGTCTTCGGCGTCGGGGTTCTTCCAGGAGATCATGAACACCGTGAAGCCCTGGCCGGTGAGATATCTCACCAGGGAATTCTGCGCCGACAGGTCGAGAATGTAGTACTTCATGATCCAAGCCGGTACGATCAGCACAGGCTCGGCATGGACCTGTTCGGTCATCGGCTCGTATTGGATCAGCTCGATCAGCCGATTGCGAAAGACGACCTTGCCCGGACTCGCCGCGATATTGCGGCCGATCTCGTAGGCTTGGCTGCCGACCGGCTTCTTGCCGCTGATCGCCCTTTCCCAATCCTCGAACAGGTGCTGCAAGCCGAGAAGGAAGTTCTGGCCGCCGCTCTGCAAGGTCCGCTGCAGAAGCTCGGGATTGGTGGGCAAGAAGTTCGAGGGTGAGAACATGTCGAGCAGCTGGCGACCGCCGAACTTGACGATATCCTCATGATGGCGCGTCACACCACGAATGTCGGAGGTGGCGTTGTGCCACCATTGCTGCTGCAGCAGGAAGCCCTGATAGAAGAGGTTGAACGGCGGCTGCTGCCAGACGTGGGCCGCGAAGCGACGATCCTGAGGCAACGGCTCGATGACAGTTGCGGCGTTGCCCCGCTGCAGCGCCTGCTGCGCGGCGAAGGCGGCAAAGCGCATCGACTTGCGCGCCATCTTGTCGGCCAATTGAAGGCGTTTCCCGGGCGCAGCGATCAGATGGACCAGCCAATCGAGATAGGCTGCGGAGATGGCCGCCGGCGACAGGCCAAAGGTGAACCGCGCCAGCGCAGCATGCAACGATCGGTCGGTGATGTCCGACAGGGCGGTGACGACGTAGGAATCGCGGGCGGCGGGCACCGGAACAGCCGACGGGGATCGTGCAGGATATCCTGGCGCAAGCTGTGGTCGCTCATAACTGTCTCTCCTCTGTCGCACAAAACTCGCACTGATACGGCCGCTGGAGCATGATCTGGCTCAACACTTCTCCCGAGCTCTGGCACCTGCAGCCGACGACATTGCAATTCCACTAACTCTGGACGGCGACGCTGCGGAAGCGCAGCAGTGCCAGGCCGAGGAACAGGCAGCCCATTGCAGCAACCGCCAGATACTGCGGCCAGATCACATCGAACCCGGCCCCGCGGTAGAGAATGGCCTGGGCGAACGACACGAAGTGGGTCGAGGGCGAGGCCTGCATGATCGCGCGCAGGAAGGGCGGCATGCTTTCAAGCGGCGTGTTGCTGCCCGACAGCATGTTCAAGGGGATCGCCACCAGAAGGAACAACAAGCCCAGTTGCGGCATGGTGCGGGCGATGGTCGCCAGGAATATCCCGACGGCCGTGGCAAAGAACAGGTAGAGCACAACACCAGCCAAGAACAGTGGCACGGATCCGGCGATGGGAACGGCCAGCAGCCGGCTGACGACGAGGTAGAGCGACAGGCCCACCGCGATGGTGATGACCAGGCCGTTGGCGAGGATTTTCGACATGGCGATTTCGAATGGGCTGATCGGCATGGCCAGCAAGTGATCCATGGTGCCGTGCTCGCGCTCGCGCACCACGGCCGCTCCCGCCAAGATGATCGCCAGCATGGTCACGCTGTTGAGAATGCCCATGACGCTGGCGAACCACGCGGAGGCGGCATTGGGATTGAAGGCGATGCGGGTTGCGAGGTTGACGGACGGCGGCCGCGGGCCGACGCTGCGGGAAACGAAATCGTCGATTTCCGTCTGGATGATCCGCTGCATGTAGCCTGCGCCGATACCCGCCTGCATCACGGCCGTCGCATCGACGGCGACCTGCAGCGCGGGCCTGCGGCCGCTCAGTACATCGCGTTCGAAGTGTGCCGGGATGTCAACGATGAAGGTGAACCGGCCGTTGTTCATCAGGTGATCGACTTCTCCGAGCTCGACCGGCTGTGCCGTCTTGAAGTACGGCGGCATGAACACCCGCGTGATGCGGCGCGAGAGCTCGGAACGATCCTCGTCGACGACGCCGATCGAGGCATGGTGCAGCTCCTGCGTATTGCCCTGGGCCTGGGCAATGATGGCCAGGGAGAACGAGTAGATGACCAGCCCGAACAGGACCCAGTCACGAAAGAAGCTGCGCAGTTCCTTGGTGGCCAGCCAGAAGATTGTGGACAGGGTGCGCACGGCGATCACTTCTCCTGGCTGCGCAGCAGCACGAGACTGAGCAGCGTGAACGCCGGCACGAACGCCGTGAGAGTCAGCAGCTGGCCGGACAGGTCGACGAAGCCCAGCCCCTTGGTGAAGGTCCCGACGCTCAGGGGCAGGAAATAGGTCATCGGGAACAGGTGTCCGAGGACGGCGCCGAAGCCGGTGATGGAAGAGACCGGGACCAGCATGCCGGCGAACATCGTCGCTGGCAGCACGGTGAGGATCGCGGTGCCGAACAGCGCCGCGATCTGGGTGCCAGTGAAAGCCGAGATCACCTGCCCGTAGGCGGTGGTCGCCGTGACATAGACCAGCGCGCCCAGTGCGAGCAGCGAGAAGCTACCCTTCAGCGGCACATCGAAGACGAAGAGCGCCATGAGGAAGAGCATCGCGAAACTGATCATCGCGACCGCGATGTAGGGGAGCTGCTTGCCCACTAGGAATTCGAGGCGGGTGACCGGCGTGACGTAGAGATTGACGATCGACCCCAGCTCCTTCTCCCGCACGACGGCGAGCGCCATGAGAATGGCGGGGATGAACGCAAGCTGAAAAGCGATCATCGCCGGCACCATGGCGTAGACGCTATCGAAGTCCTGGTTGTAGCGGAACCTGACTTCAATGCTGGCCGCCGAGGCGCCCTTGGCATTCGCCGCATGACCTCGGATCGCGCGGTCGGCGAGATACTGCTGGTGGAGGCCCTGGACGTATCCCCGGATGGTTTCGGCGCGAAACGGCATGGCCCCGTCGATCCAGCCACCGACCTCGGTCGGCCGCAGCCGCTTCACGTCACGGCCGAAGCCCGGCGGAATCTCGACAGTGGCGGTGACCTCGCCTCTCTTGAGGCGATCCTGCAGATCGGCCGCGTCCTTGAGCGGCGGCCGTTCCTGGAAATAGGCCGATCCGCGCAGCTCTTCGACATAGGCGCGGCTCTCGTAGGTGTTGTCGCGATCGAGCACAGCAAAGGTGAGCGAGTCGACATCCGTGGTGATGCCGAAGCCGAACACCAGCATGAGAAAGGCCGTGCCGCCGAGCGCGAAGGCCAATCGGATCGGGTCACGGAGGAGCTCCAGAGATTCGCGAACCGTATAGGCCAGCATCCGGCGCACGCTGAACGGCGGCGACGGGTTCGCGGCAGATGGCGCCGCGAGGCGCGGCCGCTCGACTGAGGGAGATTTGCCCGGTGTCGTCGCCCGCGCTTGCGCCGCCTCCTCGAGATAGCCCACGAACGCGTCCTCGAGGTCCTCGGCGCCGCGCTGCCGCACCAGGGCCGCCGGCGTGCCGGTGGCCAGCACACGGCCTGCATCCATCAGCGAGATCCTGTCGCAACGCGACGCCTCGTTCATGAAATGCGTGGACACGAAGATCGTGACGCCCTGGTTGCGCGACAGATCGATCAGGAGCTCCCAGAAGGCATCGCGGGCGATCGGATCGACACCCGACGTCGGCTCGTCGAGGATCAGCAGATCCGGCCGATGCACGATCGCCACGGCGAGCGACAGGCGCTGGCGGATTCCCAGCGGCAGGGTGGAGGCAAGCTGCCCGACATACTCGCCAAGCCCGAAGCGCCGGATCAGCTCTTCAATACGATGCCGCGCCGGCTCTGCCGGCAGATGGAAAAGACGGGCGTGCAGGTCGAGGTTCTGCTGGACCGTGAGCTCGGTGTAGAGCGAGAAGGACTGCGACATGTAGCCGACGCGAGCCCGCAAGCCCAGGTCGGTTGCATCGATGGGTCGTCCGAACAGCGCCGCGCTGCCGTCGCTGGCCGGCAAGAGACCGGTCAGCATCTTCATGGTCGTGGTCTTGCCGCAACCGTTGGAGCCCAGGAAGCCGAAGATCTCGCCGCGCTCGATGTCGAAATCGACATGGTCGACGGCGACGAAGTCGCCGAAGCGGCGCGTCAAACCATGTGCGACGATGACGCGTTCATGATCGAAGGCGCCCCGCGGCGGAATCTTCAATTCGCGATGGCCGTCCCTCTGTCCGTCGGGCAGCAGGCGAATGAAGGCCTCCTCGATCGTGGCCGCACCGGTTTCTGCCTTGAGCTGTGCAGGCGCACCGCTCGCCAACACGCGGCCGGCATTCATGGCGATGAGCCAATCGAAGCTTTCCGCTTCCTCCATGTAGGCCGTCGCCACGAGAATGGTCATGCCAGGGCGGCGTGCGCGCATGCGCTGGATCAGTTGCCAGAACTGCCGGCGCGACACCGGATCGACGCCCGTGGTGGGCTCGTCGAGGATGAGCAAGTCGGGATCGTGCATCAGGGCGCAGCACAGGCCGAGCTTCTGGCGCATGCCACCCGAGAGCTGCCGCGCCAGGCGATCTCGGAAATCGGCCAGCCCCGTGGCGTCCAGCAGCTCGTCGATCCGCGCGGCGCGCTCGTGACGATCCTGGCCGAACAGGCGACCGAAGAAGTCGATGTTCTCGCGCACGCTGAGCTCGGGATAGAGGTTCTTGCCCAGGCCTTGCGGCATGTAGGCGATGCGCGGGCAAATCGTGCGGCGATGGCGGGCGCTCGCCATATCGCCGCCCAGCACCTCGACGCGGCCCTGTTGGATGCGCTTGGCGCCGGCGACGAGGCCCAGCAGCGAAGACTTGCCCACGCCGTCCGGCCCGATAAGCCCGGTGACGAGCCCGGCGGGGATGTCGAGCGTGATGCCGTCGAGTGCCGCCACGCTGCTATAGTGGTGGCTGACGCCGTCGATGCGGACGGTGAAGGCGCCGGGGACGGACATCCCTACGGCCTCCCTTGCAGGCGCTCCGGCCACTCCACCTTGTCGTCGAACCTGACATAAGCCACGCCCGGCAAGCCGCTGTGCACGGCGTCGGCGTGGGCAAGCGACAGGCTCTGGTCGATGCGCACCCGCACGCGGAACATCAGTTTGTCGCGCTCGGTCTTGGTCTCAACCATCTTGGGCGTGAACTGCGCCTGCGAGGCGATGAAGCTCACCTTCGCCGGGATGGGCCAGTCGGGCCGGGCGTCGAGCACGATGCGCGCGTCGTTGCCGGCATGGATCTGGCCGACCATCGCGGTCGGCAGGTAGACGTCCATGTAGACATAGCCGACATCGAGCATCGTGAAGACCTTGCCGCCAGCGGGCAGGACTTCTCCGACATTGGCGATGCGATATTCGACGCGCCCATTCTTGGGCGCCATCAGCGTGTTGTCGGCAATGTTGACCTTGTAGAGCTCGACGTCGTGGCGGGCGGCATTGAGCACGGCTTCGGCGGCGAGCACCCGGGCATTGGCTGCCAGCTCGGCCGCCCGCGCGCCTTCGAGCTGCTGACGGCGCTGGTCGAACAGCTCGCGGGTGATCCAACCGTTCTTCAGCAGGGTCTCGGCGCGCTCCATCTGCTGCTGGGCCAGCACCACCTGCGTATGCATCTGGGCGACGTTTGCATTGGCTTCGGCGATCGTCTTGTTGGCCTGTTCGACCTGCGCCTCGGCCTTCTTGAGCGAGGCGTTGAGGTCCCTGGTATCCATGATGGCGAGGACCTGGCCCGCCTTCGCCATGTCCCCTTCCTCGACGCGCAGCTCCAGGATGCGACCGGCGAACTTGGTGGCAATATCGATCGGATCGGCTTCCAGCCGGCCATTGCCGTAGGCGATTCCGGCCGGCAGCGGGGGCACCCGGTGCAGCCACCAGTAGGTTCCTCCAGCCGCCGCGAGGGCCGCGACGAGTAGACCCAGGAGCAACCGTCGCGACCAACGCCCGACGTGCGCCGCGGCGGGACTGGCAATCGGACGCTGCGGCGTCGGCACGAGAACCAATGCCGCATCCGGCACTAGATCCTGACCGACGGGCTGCGCGGCCGACGCCGCACCGATGTCGCGGAGATCGTTCATGAGGCCACACTGCAATGGAACTATGGACGAAGATGCAACGACGCTACTTCACGTAATGCAGGTCGACTTCGCCGATGCCGGCCGCGACATTGAGGCCGACGCTGCCCTCCGCGCTCACGGGCTGCAGGGAGATCTGCTTGTTGCTGCCGCCGACCAGCACATTCGCGCCGGCGCCCACTCCCACCGTGGCCGACGCGGTGCCGCCCGCATAGGAGCCGGCCAGGGCGCCGGTCCCGACATTGCCGGGAGCGAAGACGAGCCAGACCATCTGCGCTTCTTTGGTGAAGCCGATGTCGACGCCGAACTTCTTGATCGTACCGCTGTAGCGCTCGGCAACACCATTGCTTCGACTAAACAGGCAGGTGAGCTCCTTGGAGGAGCCGAATACGAAGCCGACGCCGCCTGCAACAGTGCAAGTGAGGGAGCCGAGATTCACCCCCGACTTTGATTGCGCGGAGACCGACGTTGCCGCAGCCGCCAACAGCACCAATCCCGCAGAGCCGGTGAGCATACGCTTAAGCATGGTCCAAACTCCTATGTGCTGGAACGGATCTCCATCACCCGTCACTACTGTGCCCTGAAGCGCAGAGCCGGTGTTTGAGGCAGGTCAAGCGCTCGCGGCAGACAAGATCAATGAGACAGGAATGAACAACGGGCAGGTCGCAGCAGGAGATCCCGCGTCACCCCGCCCAGCACCCACTCGCGAACACGCGTATGACCATACGAGTCCGGTTCCGATCGAGAACATGCGGTTCCTTCAAAGAGCCCCAGCGTGAGGCCAAGTGTCCCTGGCCACCGTGATCTAGATCAAAGGGCTGCACTCTCGATTCCAACTCACGACCCTCTCTTGACCTGGATCAATCTGCGATCAGCCAAAGGCGGAGAATGTGCTTCCAGTAACGCGACGGAGCACGAATGACGCACAATCACGCAATCGTCTGGATGGATTCCAAGGAAGCCCGCATCTTCCGTTTCAATGCGACAGACGTGGAAAGCGAGCACATCAAGGCGCACAATCCATTCCGCCAGATTCACCACAAGGCAGGCGTGATTGGGTCGGGACACATGTCACTCGACGCGAGCTTCTTCAAACATATCGAAGAGGCTTTGCAGGGCACGAGCGAATGGCTGCTTGTCGGCCCGTCGGTGGCAAAGCAAGAACTGCTCATGCACGTCGACAGGCATCTCCCATCGCTCAGAGCTAGTCTGGTCGGCACTGGCACCATGGACCATCCCACCGACGGCGAGTTGCTGGATCATGCCCGGCGTGCCTTCAAGGCCATCGACCGGATGCGTCCCAATACACCTGCGTAGACGTTAGCCCTTGGCAGCGGTACGGGAGACGCTCGGCTTGCCCGCTCGGTCGGCCGACTCCTCCCGGGTAGGCGGGATCAGCGGCTTTGCCGTCGGCGGCGTTGACGATCTCAATGCCTGCAGACGGCAACCCCAACCAGAGGTCCTGAATTGTCAGTCACTGGACCGATCCGGATTGGCCAAAGCGCATTCGGTCCCAGGCCTCCGTGACATCGGCTGATGCGTTCACTGCGATTCGGGGGTTCGGGGGTCGTGTCCCCTGTGGTGGTGTAGCTGGGGCGGGAGCAAGGCCGCGAGCGAGCGCGCCCCTCGGGTGCGCTGTAGCGAGGGAGCGGCCTTGCGGCGGTCACCGGCGATATCCGGGTTAGGGTCGGG
>JAKFVH010000185.1 GCA_021732285.1 Reyranella sp.
CTGTTCACCATGTCGGTGCGCAGCTTGGGCTGGTCGAGCTTGGCCTGCAGCGTGCGGCCGTCATCGTCGTTGCCGGGATAGCCGCCGACCGGGAACAGGCCGTCCGGCGCCAGCGCCAGGAAGCCCGCGACGGCGACGCGGCGCGCGACGTCCTCGATGTAGGGGTTGAGGCCGCGATTCTCGTGGATCACCAGGACGGTCGGGAACGGCCCGTTGCCGGCGGGCTGCACCAGATAGCCGCGCATCTGGCCCGAGCTGCCGCCCGGCGAGGGATAGGTGACATAGCGCGCCTTGATGCGCTCGTCGGTGAAGGAGATGGTCTGCGCCCGCGCGTATCGCGGCAGCAGCGACTGCGCCATCGCCAGGCCGCCCACGGTGACCGCTGCCGCCCGCGTCAGGAAGGCTCGCCGGTCGATGCGGCCGTGGCAGTACTCGTCATAGAGGTCGAAGACGCGCTGATCGATCCAGCCCTGCGTGACGGGCTGCAGTTGCGGTCTTTCCAGTTCACCTGCTGTGTCAGCCATCGCGGCCTCCCTCGTTATGGTCCTACGGTACCCTGCAAGCCCTAGGAGGCCAACCCGATACGGCCGCGGAAGGCATCATCGCGCATCGACGCATCCTGGCCGATCAGGTCGTCGCTCGCCTTGGTGCAGAGATGGACCAGCCCGCGCACGGCGTGCTCGACCGGCGAGAGGTTGGCGCGCGGGATCTGGCTGATCATGTTCATGCCCGAGGCGCGGATCTTGACCTGCATCTCGGTGTCGATCGTGCCGGGCGAGAAGCCGAAGACGCGGATGCCCTTGCCTTTGGTCTCGAGCTCGATCGACCGGGTCAGCATGGCGAGCCCCGCCTTGCCGGCGCAGTAGGCGCTCCAGCCTTCGAGCGGCCGGTAGGCCGCGCCAGACGAAACGTTGACGATCGTGCCGCCGCCCTTGGTCAGCATGTCCGGCAGCACCGCGCGCACGACGTTGTAGGCGCCTACGAGGTTGATCGTGATGTTGTTCGCCCAGACCTTGGGATCGGAGGTTGCGACCTCCGAAATCGGCTCGATCACGCCGGCATTGTTGACCAGGATGTCCAGCCCGCCCAGCCGCGCCTTGGTGGCAGCGACGACCTTCTCGACGGCGGCATAATCCGACACATCGCAGGCCATGGCGTCGGCACGACCGCCCTTGCCCGCGATGTCGCGCGCCACGTTCGCGACCAGCGCGCCGTCGCGCGCCACCAGCATGACCGCCGCGCCTGCTTCGGCGAGCGCGCGCGCTGCCCCCTCGCCCAAGCCCCGGCTGGCCCCCGTGATGAGCACAACCCGCCCGTTCAATTCACTGGACACGAGACCTCCTGCACCAAGAAGATCAGAGCAATAACACTGCCATTCAGCCCGGGGAAACCGCGTTATGCTTCTCGATCGATACGGCCTTCCGCTCAGCACGAGGTCGACCGCCGCACGCGACGCCTATGTCGCCGGCGTCGACTGCCTGCTGTCGGCGGCGCATGGCGACCTGGCGCATCTTGGTCGCGCCGTCGAGGCCGATCCTGACTTTGCCGTAGCCCATGCCGCGCACGCCCGCGCCCGTTTCCTGATGGCCGACGTTCCCGGTGCGCGGCAGTCGGCGGCACGCGCCCGCGAGCTCGCACCAAAGGCGACGCCGCGCGAGCAAAGCCATGTCGATGCGCTGTGCCTTGCCATCGAGGGCAAGCCGGTCGAGGCGCTGGCTGCCACGCGCGCCCATCTCGCCCGGTATCCGCGCGACGCCATGGTCGCCTCCCCCGCCACCGGCGTGTTCGGCCTTATAGGCTTCAGCGGCCGCCAGGGCCGCGAGCCCGAGCAGGTCGAGTTCCTCGAGGCGTTGAAGCCGCATCTCGCCGACGACTGGTGGTTCCAGGCCGTCTATGCCTTTGCGCTGGAGGAGTACGGCCGGCTCGACGAGGCGCTCGACCTGATCGAGCGCAGCATGGCCACGAACCCCAGGAACGCTCACGGCGCCCATATCAAGGTGCATGTCCTCTACGAGCAGGGCAAGGACCGCGCGGCCCTCGACTATCTCGACACCTGGCTGCCGACCTATCCGCGCGAGGGGCTGATGCACTGCCACATCTCCTGGCACGTGGCGCTGGTCGCCCTGATGCTGGGCGATACCGACCGCGCCTGGCAGGTCTACCAGGCGCAAGTCCATCCCGGCGGCGCCTGGGGCCCGGCGCTCAATGTCGCCACCGATGCGCCGGCCTTCCTGTGGCGCGCCGAGCTGGCCGGTCACGGCCGCAAGCCCTCGCTGTGGGACGAGGTCCACGCCTACGGCCAGAAATCCTTTCCCAAGCCCGGCATCGCCTTCGTCGACGTGCACCGCGCGCTCGCCTCGGTCGCCGCCGGCGATCGCGACGGCATCGCGGCATACGTCGCCGAGCTCGAGCAGCGCGCCGCCTCCGGCCGCTCGCCGGCGGGCGACGTGGTGCCGCGGCTGGCCAACGGCCTTGCTGCCTACGGCGATGGCGACTGGGCGAAGTCCATTGCCGTGCTCGAGCCGGCGCTGGCCGAGACGGTGCGCATCGGCGGCAGCCGCGCGCAACGCGACCTGATCGAGAACACCTTGCTCGCGGCCTATCTCAAGGCCGGCCGCGACGGCGACGCCCGCAGGCTCCTGCAGGCGCACACCGACCGGCGGCCATCGGTGCCGGTCGCCGGCTTACCTGCGTGACCGCGGCAGCCAAGCCCATCCGACACCGCGTCAGGGCCATTCCCCTGCCGCTGTGGGTGGTGCTTGGCGCGCTCGCCGGCATCGTCGCCGGCGTGGTGTTCGGCGAGCGAACGAGCGTCCTGCAGCCGGTCGGCTCGGCCTATGCGATGATGCTGCAGATCGCGGTCTATCCTTATCTGCTCTGCGCGCTGATCTACGGCCTCGGACGGCTGACGCCGGCCGAGGCAAGGCGCCTGTTCGGCGCGGGCTGGAGCGTCTACCTCTTCATGTGGTGCGTGACGCTCGTTGGCATCTGGCTGCTGGCGCGCGTCATTCCCCCGACACCCGACCCCAGCGTGCTGACGGCGGCTGCGGCGCACCAAGATGCCGACTTCCTGAAAATGCTGATCCCGGCCAACCTGATCGACGCCGTGGGCCGGGATTACGTGCCCGCGGTCGCCGTGTTCGCCATCGTCTACGGCATCGCGATCCAGAAGATCGAACGCAAGTCGGCGCTGTTTGAGGTCCTCGAAGCCATCCAGGTGGCGAGCGTCACGCTGTGGGGCTGGATCGTCCGCTTCGCCCCGGTCGGCGTGTTCGCCCTGTTCGCCGTTGCCGCCGGCACGATCGAGCCGGCGCGGCTGAGCGGCCTCCTGCTCTACGTCGCCCTGTTTCTGATCGGAACGCTGCTGCTTGCCTTCGTCGTGCTGCCCCTCGTGATGGCATCCCTTGTGCCAGTTGGATACCGGGAGATCGTGAAGGAGCTGCGGCCGGCCCTGGTGATCGCCGTCGTCACCACCCTCTCGGTCGTGGCCCTGCCGTTCATCCAGCGCGCGGCCGAGCGCATCGCCGACGCGGCGGGCTGCCCGGACAGCGAGGAGCGCAGCAACGTGATCAAGGCCGTGCTGGCGCTGAGCTACGTGCTGGCCCAGCTCGGCAACTACTTCCTCTATCTGCTGATGCTCTACGCCGCCTACGAGTACAAGGAGCCGCTGTCGGCAACGGAACAGTTGTTGCTGCCGCTATGGTCGCTCCTCTCAGGCATGGGCTCGCCGACCGCCATCGTCGACGGCGTGATCTTCATCGGCCGCTGGCTGCACCTGCCCGCGGAGCTGACCGACCTGTTCCTCGAGACCTGGACGGTGACGCGCTACGGCCAGGTCGTGCTGTCGGTCGTGGGCTTCGGCTTCGCCACGACGCTCGTTCCCCTCATCTACTTCCGCAAGGTGCGATTGCGCCCCCATCGCGCGGCCGTCGCCGCGGTGGTGATGGTTGCGGGATTCGGGATTGCGATCGCAGGAGGACTGGCGCTGCGCCCCTTGCTGCTGCAGCCGGTCAGCAACCCGCTAAAAGCCCTCACCATCGATCCAACTCTCGCGAAGGGGCTCCACGTCACCGTGATCAAGCCGCCGGCAACGGCGCAAACCTCGGTCTCGCCCAACGCCGACCCGACATTGGCGGCGATCCGGGCCAGCGGCGTCTTGCGTGTCGGCTACAACGGCGACGTGCCGCCGTTCAGCTATTGGAACGGCCGCGGCGAGCTCGTCGGCTTCGACATTTCCTTTGCCTATGAACTGGCGCGCGATCTCGGAGTCAGGCTCGAGTTCGTTCCCTACGTATGGGCCGATCTGGAACGCGACCTGCAGGAACTGCGCATCCATGTCGCCATGTCGGGCATCTACGAAACCGACGAACGGCTTCGGACGTTGGCGCTTTCGCACTCCTACTATCAAAGCCCGCTCTCCCTGATCGTGCGCTCGGGGCGGGCGCGCGACTTTCTCGACCACGGCGAGATCGCCGCGATGCCTGGCCTGAAGCTCGCCGTCAGGGACGGCCCGGCGCTGGTGCAGACGGTGCACCGCCTCTTCCCCAAGGCCAGTGTCACGGTGCTGCGCGGCGAGGATGTTTTAGCCGCCCTCAGCAGCGGCGAGGTCGACGGCGTGGTCTGGACGCTGCAACAGGCGGGACCCTGGGCGGAGGCCCATCCCGGCTTCACCGCCGTCGCGCCGCAGCACATGAGGGGGCCGATCCTGTTCGTCTATCTGGTGCCACCCGGCGCCCTGATTTTCCGTCACTATCTCAACGAATGGCTCGATCTCAAGGCATCCGACGGCTTTCGCAAGGCGCAGATCGACTACTGGATCAAGGGAAAGCCGCGGTCCGATCGGCCGCCGCGCTGGAACCTGCTCGACGCCCTGCTCGGCACGCTGCCCCGATAGACGCCTCGCCGGACTATTGGAAGGACACCTTGCCGGTGCCGTCCACGGTGACCTGGATTTCCGTCGCGCCCCTGTAGACCTTGGCGCGCCACGTGCCGTCGGTCCCGGGAACGAGCACGCTCACCTCGCTGTAGCCGTACGCTTCGATCGCGGCCTTGGCGGCTGCACTGTCGATGGCGGATGAAGTAGACACTGTTGCGGGTGGAAGAGAGGCCACGGACGGCGTTGACGGCTGCGGCAACGGGGTCATGACGACCGTCCCGACCAGGACAGCGACGACGATCGTGTTGAAGAGGTTGTTCATCATTGGCCGGCTCCGATGACAGGAGGCAGGATCTGCAGCGTTGGCTACCAGCCTGAGCGACGGCATTCTGTGAGTTTCCGCACACCGCCTTGCTACTGCCTTGATCCGAAAAGGCGTAGACTTGGGCCGACCGGCAGAAATAAGCCGGCGATGGGAGGATCCGGTGAGACTTCGCCGCAGGCAGTTCCAGCAACTGGCGACGGGCGCGCTCGCGCTGCCCGTTGTCTCGAGAGTCAGTGCACAGAGCTATCCGGCACAGCCGGTGCGCCTGATGGTGGGCTTTGCCGCCGGTCAGGCGATCGACATCCTGGCCCGCCTGATCGCGCAGTCGCTCGGCGAGCAGTTCTCCCAGCAGGTCATCGTCGAGAACAAGCCGGGCGCCGGCGGCAACATCGTGGCCGAGCAGGTCGCACGCGCTCAGCCGGACGGCTACACGCTGCTGGTGATCGGCGCCAACAACCCGATCAACACCACGCTCTACGACAAGCTCGGCTTCGATCTCTTGCGCGACTTCGCGCCTGTCGCCGGCATCTATCGCGTCTTCCAGGTCCTGGTGGTCAAGCCCGACTTCCCGGCCAAGACCGTCCCCGAGTTCATCGCCTACGCCAAGGCCAACCCGGGGAAGATCAACTTCGGCTCAGCGGGCACCGGCTCGGTGGCGCACGTCACCGGCGAGTGGTTCAAAATGATGGCCGGCATCACCATGCAGCACGTGCCCTATCGCGGCGCACCGCTGGCGCTCGCCGACCTGATGAGCGGCCAGGTCCAGGTCATGTTCGACAACCTGCCGTCATCGATCGAGCACATCCGGGCCGGCCGCCTGCGCGCCCTCGCTGTTTCGACGCCAGCGCCGCTCGAGCTGCTGCCGGGCATCCCGACGATCAACGAGGTCCTGGTCGGCTTCGAGACCAGCGCCTTTGCCGGCCTCGGTGCGCCGGTGGGCACGCCGCGCGAGATCGTCGACAAGCTCAACAAGAGCGTCACCGCCGCGCTGGCCGATCCCAAGATCAAGGCACGCATCCTCGATCTCGGCGGCGTGCCGATGCCGATGACACCCGCCGAATTCGGCCGCTTCCTTGCGACGGAAACCGAGAAGTGGGCGAAGGTGATCCAGGCCGCCGATATCAAGCCCGGCTGACGCTGCTTGAGGGAGCGCGGGCCTCCAGGTTCGCCTCAAGGTCTTCGTCTTCCGGACCGCGCGCTGGGTCGCGTCTGACGCGACCTCCCTGCGCGCTCATGATTCACGAGCGAGCTGGAAGCTCGCGGTCCGGAAAACCATGAGCGGACCTGGAGGTCCGGGCTCCCCCTGCCTACCCGTGCTCGGTCGTCGGATCGATCATCTTGCGGACTTCGGTGATCTTGGTCGCCGGGAAGCCGCTCTGCTTGGCGTGCTCCTTGATGATCTCCTCGTCCTTCGCCAGGTAGACGCAGAAGGTCTTGTCGGCCGCGACGTAGCTCTCGACCCACTGGATGTCAGGGCCGAGCTTGCGTAGCACGCCGTTGGATTGTGCGGCCGCGCCGCGGAGCTGCTCGCGCTCCAGGCTGCCGACTACGGGGATGTCACGCTCGATGATGAACTTGCGCAGCGCCATAGCGACCTCCGTCAGTTCACTGTGTCAGCCGGTGGCGACCTTACTCCAGAGCGGCCGCACCTCGCCATCCGGGTCGTCGACGACACGGCATTTGTCATCGAGAACCATCGTTGCCCGCCGTGCGGCGGTATAGGCCGGCCAGGCCAGGATCGCGTCGTTGGCGGGATCGCCGTTGCGGGCGAACGTGACCCATGTCTTCGACACGCGGTCGGCCAGCGCCTGCGCGCCTGGTTTGCGATGCCCATCGCCGATGACGTGGAGAGTGTCGAAGACGAACGGCACCTCGACGGAGTGCGATGACTTCAGCCGGCCGCCGAAGGCCGGTGTCTCCCAGTCGAAGCTGTACATCCACACTGGCGCCCGGCCGCGGCTGGCCTTGCGCTCGGCCAGCAGGGCCGAGCGGACATGGAAGTTCGACATGCTGAGCATCGTGATCAGCCGGTCGGTCGGGCTCGCCGCCGGGTCGCGACGCTTGTAGTAGGCGAGCAGGTCGGCCGTGGCCGCGCCGGCGACCTTGCCGACACGATCGGCGAGCTCGGCCTCGGTGATGGAGCGGTTCCATACCTGGTCATCGGGTGCGAAAAAGATCGCCGATTCGTCCTTGGTGCCGCCGATCATCAGCGGGATGTCGTCGGACAGCGCGGGAGCCGCGGGATCGAATGGCTGGCCGGGCAGAACGGCGCCGTCGATCACCGGCCCGAAGTTGTAGCGGTCGAGCAGCGGCTGGCGCGGGCGCGGCAGCGTCGCCTGTGCCGGCACGACCGCTTCCTGCAGGCGCTCCAGCGGCAGGGCCTGCAGCGCGTCGAGCTGGTCGGGCCGCTGCCCGAGATGCTTCAGCACCGCGTCGGCCAGCCGTGTCGTGCGCTCGCGTTCGGCGAAGCGCACGCTGGCGCCGCTCTGGATGATCGCCTTGTGAAACAGCCCCTTGGCGCGCGGCATGGCCAGAAGCGCGCTCACCTTCCCGCCGCCGCCGGACTGGCCGAAGATCGTGACATTGCCTGGATCGCCGCCAAAGCGGCCGGCATGCTCGCGCACCCATTCGAGCGCGGCGACCAGGTCGAGCACACCGGCATTGCCGGACTGGGCGAAGCGCTCGCCGCCCGCCTGCGACAAATCGAGATGGCCGAAGATGTTCAGGCGATGGTTGACCGCCACGACCACGACGTCGTTGCGTCGTGCGAGTCGCGTGCTGTCGTAGCGCGGCGAGTTGGCCGAGCCGTACGAGAACGCGCCGCCATGCAGCCAGACCATCACCGGGCGCCGCGCATTGTCGAGACCGGGCGTCCAGACATGCAGCGTCAGGCAGTCTTCGCCCACCGGCAGGGTATCGACCGGACCCCACACGGTCGCGAGCTCCGGCCGCTGCTGGGCGGCAGGCGCCTGTGGCGAGCGGCCGGCGTAGGCCACCGCCTCGCGCACGCCGGTCCACGGTTCGGGCTTGCGCGGCGGCATGAAGCGGTTGGCGCCTGCCGTCGAGGCGCCGTAAGGGATGCCCTTGAAGACATGCACGCCGTCCGACGTGAGGCCCTTGACGCGGCCGGACGCCGTCTCGACGACGGGCGAATCGGCGGCTTGAGCGGAGCGTTGCGTCAGCGTGTCGACATCACCGGCCATGGAGCGTTCTCCCGTTTTGCGGACCGGAGCCTGCGCGCGCTGCTGCAAAGCGTCAACGATCTACCGCCTCCCCATCGCTCTGCGATGGGGAGGTGGCCGCGCAGCGGCCGGAGGGATCATGGGCACGCGACGTTGGGGCCTCTGACCCCTCCGTCGCCGTATGACGGCGACACCTCCCCAGCGCGGCATCCGCGCTGGGGAGGAAGTCTTACTCCGCCATCACGTGTTTCACGCGGGCCTTGGCGAGTGCGGCATTGAGCTGGGCGATGTCGTCCTTCACCAGCGCCTCGAACTTGGCGACCTCGCTGTCGACCTTGGCCATGACCTCGCGCGACACTTCCTTCGTCTGGGTGGTCGGCGGGCGGTCGGCGGTGGTCGCCATGGCGACCATGTCGATCAGCGTGTCGTTGAGGCCCGCCGGATTGCGCAGCACGTCACGCACCGACTTGCGATGCGGGTCGACCATCACGCTCTCGATGGCCGAGAGCTTTCGGACGATCCCCTCGGCGCGGTTTTTTAGCGCGCGCTCGCCCTTGCCGAGATGGCCGGTCGCCTCCTCGAGCTGGCGCTTCATCTTGCGCAGGCGATTGACCGCCTGCTTCAGCTTGGACACCGACGCGATCAGCTCCTTGTGCAGGGCGAACTGCGCCGCGTACTCGGCCGCCGTGGTCGGCAGCCGCGGGTCCTTGACCACCATGAACTTTGCCGCGTGGCTCTTGCTCTTGCCCTTCTCGCCCACGGTCAGTTCCACGCCGTAGCTGCCGGGTACCACCGTCGGGCCCGGCGGGTTCTCGGGATCAGGCACCAAGGGCTTCGGACGCGGCGGCGCCAGGCCGTAGTCCAGCCTGGTCGGCCCGGGATACTTCATGTCCCAGACGAAGCGGTTCAGGCCAGGCTTGGCATCCGGCCGCCGCGCCGGCGGCAGCGCCGTGTCGTTGCTCGTGCAGTCGACGATCTTGCGCCCCGCCGAATCCCGGAAGGTGAGCGTCACCGGTCCGGTGTCCTTCTCCGACAGCCAGTAGTAGACGATGGCGCCGTTGGGCGGGTTCTCTCCGACATCGAGATGCTCGCGATAGCGCGTGCCGTCGGACCGCTCGACCATCACCGTGCTGCCGTCGATGCCGAAGGCGGGACCGTAGGCCACGCCGGTGCGCACATTGGCGCCGGCGCTCCAGTGCAGCTTGGTGCGGATCGCCGTGCGCGGCGCGAACAGACGCGTGCCCTTGCGGCCCCCTGACATTTCAATGAGGGCCAGGCCACGCAGCGCCGTCACGTCGTCTAGGATCCAGAACGAGCGGCCATGCGTCGCCGCCACCAGATCGCTGCCCTTGAGCTTCATGTCATAGACCGGCACGTTGGGCAGGCCGACCATGCGCGTCCATGTCGCCCCATCGTCGAGGCTGAAATGGATGCCCGTCTCGGTGCCGACATAGAGCAGGCCCTTGGCGACGGCATCGGCGCGCACGACGCGGCTGATCTCGTCCTTCGGCAGGTTGCCGTTGATCGACTTCCAGCTCTTGCCGCCGTCGGTGCTCTTGAACAGGTGCGGCCGGTAGTCGGCGAGCTTGTAGCGCGTCGCGGCCACGTAGATCGTGTTGGCGTCGTGCGGCGAGACTTCCACGCAGCCGACATAGGCGAGCTCCGGCAAGCCCTTGGGCGTGACGTCCTTCCAGCTCTTGCCGCCGTCGCGCGTGACATGGACCAGGCCGTCGTCGGTCGAGGCCCAGATCTCGTCGCGGCGATGCGGCGATTCGACGACACAGGCGCAGGTCGCATGAACCTCGGCGCCGGCGCTCTCGCGGGTGATCGGCCCGCCCGATGCGCCCTGGCGCTTGCGATCGTTCAGGCTGAGGTCGGGCGAGATGCGCTCCCAGTTCATGCCCTCGTCGCGGGTGCGGAACACGCAGTTGCCGCCGGCATAGAGCGTGCCGGGATCGTGCGGCGAGAACACGATGGGGAAGGTCCAGGCGAAGCGGTACTTCAGGTCCTCGGGCGCGATGCCCGTCGACTCCTCAGGCCAGACATTGACGAGCTGGATCTGGCGCGTGCGATGATCATAGCGCTGCAACGCGCCGGCGCCGCCCGGGCTCGAGCCGATGGCGCCGACATAGACGATGTCGTGGTCGCGCGGATCGACGGCGATGAAGCCCGATTCGCCGGTGCCGGGATAGGAGCAGTCGGCCAAGGTGATGACGCCCCACTCCGACGCGCTCGGCACCGAGATCGAGGTGTTGTCCTGCTGCGTGCCGTAGACGCGGTAGGGATACTGGTTGTCGACGTCGATGCGATAGAACTGCGCGGTCTTCTGGTTGTAGATCGTCGACCAGGTGGCGCCGCCGTTGAACGAGATGTTGGCGCCGCCGTCGTTGCCCTCGATCATCCGCGACGGATCCTTGGGATCGATCCAGAGATCATGGTTGTCGCCATGTCGCGTCGTCACCTCGTTGAAGGTCGCGCCGCCGTCGGTCGACTTCCACATCTGCAGGTTGGTGACGTAGACCGTGTCGCCGTGACCCGGATCGGCAAAGACGTGGGTGTAGTACCAGGGCCGGTGCATCAGGTCGCGGTTGGGCGACACCATGGTCCAGCGCATGCCAAAGTCGTCGGAGCGATACAGTCCGGTCTTGTCGCCCTCGGCCTCGACCAGCGCCCACACGCGACCCGAGCGCGCGGGCGAGATCGAGACGCCGATCTTGCCCAGCATGCCCGTGGGCAGGCCGGGCTTGGCCGAGATCTCCTCCCACGTGTCGCCGCCGTCGGTGCTGCGGAACAGGCCGCTGCCCGGACCGCCGCTGGAAATGTTCCAGAAGTTGCGCTTGGCCTCCCACATCGAGGCGAACAACAGGCGCGGGTTGTTCGGATCCATCGTGAGGTCGATCGTGCCCGCGACGTCGCTGCGATGGAGGATCCGTTCCCAGGTCGCGCCGCCATTCTTGGAGCGATAGACGCCGCGTTCGCCGTTGGGCCCGAAGATGTCGCCCAGCACGGCGACATAGACGAGGTCGGGATTCTGCGGATGGATGCAGATGCGGCCGATGAACTTGCTGTTCCCGAGGCCGATATGCTTCCAGCTGCGTCCGGCATCGGTCGACTTGTACATGCCGTCGCCGTAGGACACGTCGAGGCGGATCGCGGTCTCGCCGGTGCCGGCGTAGATCACGTTGGGATCGGACGGCGCCACGGCGATCGAGCCGACGGCCGAGCTGCCCATGAAGCCGTCCGACACGCAGCGCCAGAACACGCCACCATCCTCGGTCTTCCAGATGCCCCCGGCGCAAGCGCCGAAATAGAACACCATCTTGTTGACGGGATCGCCCGAGACGGCGACGACGCGACCGCCACGCGAGGGACCAATGCAGCGCCACTTGAGCGCGTCGAAACCCGGCGACGCGGGCAAGCTCTTTTTCGATGCCATGTGTGGGAGGGCCGATCTCTTCAGGTGATGTCGGACCTACGGTAGGTCAGATTCCCGAGTCGACGCAATTGGCTTTGCCGCTCAAATCATTGCGTCGTAGTCAGCATGCGAACCGATTCAGAACCACAACAGGCCGGCGTCAACGTCGACTGCCAAAGCGCGATAGCGGCTGCCGACCCGCACCGACCAAAATCGGCCGACCTTCTTCAACTGCATCGATGGATGTCTCGGATTGTCTTTCAGCAAGGCGTAGTTCTTGTCGGCCAAGGCGCGGATGCCTTGCGGGAGCTTGGCATACGCCTGCCAGAATGACGGGCTGGCAAAGTGTTTCACAGTTCGCGAGCGCGGCCCGCCTGAAAGTCTGCAAGCGCTTGCTCAGCGAGCCGGTCGAGCTTGCCCGACTTGGCATCCCGATCAATGGCTTGATCGAAATGCGCGGCCTCGAACTGCTCGAACCAAGCGCGAAACTGCTTGAGTTGATCAGTGGACAGATCCGCGACGGCTCTCTCGATATCTTCCAGTGTCGTCATGGTGAGAGTTCACCCGCCTCCAATTGGAGCCCAATATACATGGCCGCTGTCTCACTAGGAACAGCGCGCCAGCTTGACCAGCCTGCTTCCTGAATAGACGATTGATTGCGGCACCTCGAAGGCAGATCCGGAGATCAGGGATGACCGCCACCAACGACACGCTCCCAACTGCGACACGGGTCTCCGACCCAGGCATACGCGCGCTCTATCGGCTGGAAAACCGTTGGCAGGCGTGGCTCGACGTCGAGGCCGCCCTCGCCCACGCCCAGGCCGAGCTCCGCATCATCCCCGCAGAAGCCGCGAAGGCGATTGCTGCAAATGCGAAGCTCGAGCTGATGGACCGCAAGCGCATCGATGAAGGTTTTACACGCACCGGTCATACGCTGGTGCCGCTGGTCTGGGAGCTCGGCCGCGCCGTCGGCGAGCCGCATGGCGGCTGGGTGCATTGGGGCGCGACCACGCAGAACATTACCCAGACCGGCGACCTTCTGGTGCTACGGCAGGCGCATGCGATCATCCTGCGCCAGATCGTCGAGATCCTGGGAGCGATGGCCGATCTCGCCGAACGTACCGCCGACATGCCGATGGCGGGACGAACGCACGGCCAGCACGCGGTGCCGGCGACCTTCGGCTACAAGGTCGCGGTCTGGATCGACGAGCTGCTGCGCCACGTCGAGCGCCTGCGCCAGGCGGCCCCCCGCCTGTTCGTCGCCATGCTGGGTGGCGGCGCCGGCACCTTCGCCTCGCTCGGCAAGCAAGGCCCGCCGGTGCAGGCCGGTATCGGCCGCCGGCTCGGTTTCGGCACGATGACCGTGCCGTCGCGCACGCTGGGCGATCACCTGGCGGAGAATATCTGCATCCTCGGCCTGCTTGCCGCGACTTGCGGCAAGATCGGGCGCGAGGTCTACACCCTGATGAAGACCGAGTTCGGCGAGGTCGAGGAGCCGGTGCCGCCGGGCACCGTCGGCAGCTCGACCATGCCGCAGAAGCGCAATCCCAAGCTCTGCCAGGACGTCATCGCCGCGGCCGCCGAGGTGCGCAGCCTGGTGCCGCTGGCGCTCGAGGCGATGACGACCGAGCACGAGGCCGATCGTACCACCAGCCTGATGATGGACAGCGCCGAGGCCCGCGCCTGCATCGCCACCGGCGACATGCTGGCCCGGCTGGGCGAGATCATGCGCGGCCTCAGCGTCGATCCCAAACGCATGCGGGCAAACCTCGATCTCGGCGGCGGATTGATCATGGCCGAAGCCGTGATGCTCGATCTCGGCGCCGCGATCGGCCGCCAGCATGCGCATGACGTCGTGTATGAGGCCGCCCAGGCGGCCTTCGTCGAGGGCAAGTCGTTCTCCGACCTTCTCGCCGCCGACACGCGCCTCACGGCGCACATGGACAGAAAGGCGATCGAAAAACTGCTCGATCCGACCGCCTATACCGGACTGTGCGCCGATATGGCGCGCGAAGGTGTCAGCCGGGCACGCACTGAGGCCGCGAAGCTGGCCTCATAATCTTCCGGACCGCGGGCGTCCCGCCCGCTCATGATCATGAGCGGGCGAGACGCCCGCGGTCCGAATATGAAGCCTACTTCTTCCGGCTCATGTTCCAGAACGCCGTCGCCGGGGCGATCATCACGCCCTCGATGTCGGCGCGCAGCGCGATCGGCTGGTACCATTCGCCGAGATGGACGTGGGTCGGATGCTCGACCCAGTACTTCTGCAGCTCGATTGCGATCTGCTTCTGCTTGGCTGGATCGGATTCCTTGGAGAACTGATCGCGCAGCTTCTCGATCTTCTCGTCACACGGCCAGCCGAACAGGGCCTTGTCGCACGACGCATTGAAGAAGGCCGCGCTCACCGGATTGAGAATGTCGGCCGCGCCCCACGAGGTGATGAAGGCACTCCAGCCGCCCTTGTCCGGCGGGTCCTTCTTGGCGCGGCGCGCCACCAGCGTCTGCCAGTCCATCGACTGCATGTTGACCTTGAAGCCGGCGGCCTCGAGCTGGGCCTTGGCGACCGGCGCCATGTTGGTCAGCACCGTGAGATCGGTCGACTGCATGAGCTCGACCGGCGTGCCGTCGTAACCTGCCTCCTGGAGCAGTTGCTTCGCCTTGGCGGCGTTGGCGTTCAGCACGTCGGCCATGCCTTCGTCGCTGGCCAACGGCGTGCCGCAGACGAATACCGCCTTGCACAGCTTGTAGTACTTGGGATCGCCGATCGTGGCCTTGAGGAAGTCCTCCTGGTTGAAGGCGACCATGGCGGCATGGCGGATCTTGGGATTGTCGAACGGCTTGAACAGCGTGTTGAAGCGCAGCGCATACTGGTTGCCCAGCGGATTGGCGTTGAGCAGTTTAAGGTTCTTGTCCTTGGCCATCAGCGGCAGCAGATCGGGCGTCGGCTGCTCGAGCATGTCGACCTCGCCGTTTTGCAGCGCCGCCACCTGCGTCTGCGCGTCGGGGATCCAGATCCATTCGAGGCGATCGACCTTGACGGTCTTGCCGCCGGCCAGGCCCGAGGGCGGCTCGGCGCGCGGCTTGTAGGTCGGGCTCTTCACGAACACGACCTTCTCGCCCGGCTTCCATTCCTTGGCGATGAAGATGAACGGGCCCGAGCCGATCACGTCCTCGGCCTTGATCTGGGTGAAGGGGTCGGTCTCGGCGACCCGCTTGGGCATCATGAAGGGCACGTTGGACGATGGCTTGCCGAGCGATTCCAGCACCAGGCCGTACGGCTCCTTCATCTTCATCTTGAAGGTCTTGGCGTCGGCTGCCTCGAAGCCTGCGACCGAGGCCAGCATCTTCTGGCCCATCGAATCCCGGGCACCCCAGCGCTTGATCGACTGGATGCAGTCCTCTGACGTGACCGGCGTCCCATCGCTCCACACCAGGCCATCGCGCAAGGTGAAGATCCAGGTGAGCTTGTCAGGCGACACTTCCCACTTCTCGACCATCTGCGGCTTGACCTGCAGCTTCTCGTCGAGGGCGAACAGCGTGTCCCAGACCATGTAGCCGAAGCCGCGCTGGACATAGGCGGTCGTCCAGATCGGATCGAGGATTTTCAGGTCCGAGTTCATCACCGCCTTGATCGTCGTCTGGGCACTGGCGGTCGCTGGACCGAGCAGCCCGGCAACGCTGGCCGCGGCCATGATCAAGGCGACTGGCAACGCCACTGGCTTCCTGAGATTGACCATGATCGACCCCTTCACTTGCCCCGCCCGATATTTGCAAGTTTCAAGCCATTTTGCGAACAATGGTTGGCCAGACCGCCCCTGACACCGGAGTCATCGATGCTGCTCAGCGCCCTCTTCCCGACGCGTGACATAGGCCGTGACCCCGCGAAGATCCGCGATTGGGCGCAGGCCGCCGAAGGCCTCGGCTACGACTGCATCGAGGTCGCAGACCATGTGTTTGGCGCGGCGCCGCGTGGCGACTGGAAGCCGACCTACAGCGAGCACGATCCCTTCCACGAGACCTTCACGACCATGGCCTTCATCGCGGCCGTCACCAAGAACATCAAGCTGTGCAGCGGCGTGCTGATCCTGCCGCAGCGCCAGACCGGTGTCGTCGCCAAGCAGGCGGCCGAGGTCGACATATTGAGTGGCGGCCGGCTGCGGCTGGGCGTCGGCGTCGGCTGGAACCACGTCGAGTACGAGGCGCTCGACATGGAGTGGAAGACGCGCGGCGCGCGCCAGGCCGAGCAGATCGAGGTGATGCGGCGGCTGTGGACCGAGGACCTGGTCACCTTCAAGGGCAAGTTCCACACGCTGATCGACGTCAACATGCTGCCGGTGCCGGTCCAGCGGCCGATCCCGATCTGGTTCGGCGGCTCGTCCGATGCCGTCGTCACGCGTGCAGCCCGCATCGGCGACGGCTGGATGCCGATCCTCTCGCCCGAGGCCGCCGAGCCGAAGCTCGCTGCCCTGCGCGAGCACCTGAAGGCGTTCGGGCGCGATCCGGCAAAGTTCGGCCTGGAAGGCTGGCTGCGCTTCGACGAGGCCGATCCGCAGCGCTGGGCCGCCGCCGCGCATGGCTGGCAGCGTCTCGGTGCGCAGATCGTGATGCTCTATCCGATGTATCGTATGCCGGAGCTCGATCGGCAGATCGAGACCCTGCGGCGCTTCAAGGAAGTGGCGCCGAGATAACTGGAGCGGACGGACATGGGCGATCGTCGGATCGGCGTCATCATCAACGGCGCCACGGGCCGCATGGGCACGACCCAGCACATGGCCAATCTTTTAGCCATCGCAGCCGAGGGCGGATTGCCGCTCGCCAACGGCGACAAGCTGATCCCCGAGCTGATGCTGGTCGGCCGTGACGCCAAGCGGATCGCCAAGCTCGCAGCCGACCACGGCAACCAGCGCTGGACGACCAAGCTCGAGGAGGCGTTCGCCGGGCCGGACCGCATCTTCATGGATTGCGCCGCCACCGGCGACCGGCCCAAGCGCGTGCGGCAGGCGATCGCCGCCGGCAAGCACATCTTCATCGAGAAGCCGACGGCGCCCACGGTCGACGAGGCGATGGAGCTGGCGCGGCTGGCCGACCGCGCCGGCCTCAAGCACGGCGTCATCCAGGACAAGCTGTTCCTGCCCGGCTACGGCAAGCTTCTGGCCGTATCCAAGTCAGGCTTCTTCGGCCGCATCCTGTCGGTGAAGATCGATGCCGGCTCGTGGATCTTCGACGGCAGCGAGCACGAATGCCAGCGCCCGAGCTGGAACTACAAGAAGGCCGAAGGCGGCGGGCTGGCGCTCGATATGATGGCGCACTGGCGCTACATGATCGACCGCCTGGCATCGCCGATCACCGATGTCTGCGCGGTCATGACCACCGCGATCCCCGAGCGCGTCGACGAAAGCGGCCAGCGCTACAAAGTCGATGCCGAGGACACCAACTACGCCCTGGTGAAGCTGCAGGGCGGCGCGATCGGCGTGATCACCAACAGCTGGGCAACGCGGCCGCGCCGTGACGACACCATGGTGGTGCAGATCGACGGCACCAACGGCTCGGCGGTTGCCGGGCGCTTCCGCTGCTTCATCCAGTCGGCGGCAGACACGCCGGAGGCGTTCATCAAGGCGGCCCGGCCCGGCGGCGTCGACCTGATGGCGGATTGGAAAGAAGTACCTGACGCAGGCGACAATAAGGGCCCCTTCCGCCAGTGCTGGGAAGCCTTCCTGCGCCACGTCGGCGAGGATGCGCCTTACCTCCCGACGCTGGTCGAAGGCGCCAAGGCCGTTCAGCTCGCCGACCTCGCCTATCGCAGTGTCGCCGAGCAGCGCTGGATCAGCGTGCCGGACCTGAAGCTCTGAGCGCCTCGCGCGACCATCGCGAAGATTTGATTTGTACGGACCAGGGGCGGGCCCAAAGTCAGGCCGCGCTGGAGGTCCTCATGCGCCCTGGCCGTTTTGCCACCATCCTGTTCGCGCTGCTTGCCGCGCCGGTGGCCGGCTTCGCCGCCATCATCGGCGGCACCTACTACGCTCCGCAGTACGACTATCGCGAGTTCTTCGCCGCGACCGACGGCAAGCCCTTCCAGGTCGTGCTGGCGGGCAATCCGTTCCCCGGTATCGATCCGGCGATCGTGGCGCGCGACCTGCTGCCCGCCATGCAGAGGGCCAAGCCGCGGCCGGCGCTCACCTTCACCTACGACACGCCCTCGCCGCCGCCCAGGCCCAACTATCGCCTGGTGCTGGTGTTCGATCCGGCACTCAACCTCAACAGCGATCCGGTGTGCGCCGGCGAGCCGCCACGCTTCCGGCCCGGCTCGCCCGGCCGCTTCTACGTGTACGCGATCTACTGCCGGAACGACCGGGCGATGTCGCAGACCACGGCGTGGACCGACGCCACCAGCCCGACCGATCCGCGCATCGAGCGCCTGTTCCGCGAGCTGTTCCCGGTGGTCTTCAGCGAGCAGCAGAACCGCTGGGCGCTCAACGATCCGATGTTCCGCTAAGGGAGCGCGGGCCTCTGGCCCGCTCATGGTCTTATTCTTCCGGACCGCGCGCGTCTCGCGCGCTCATGAGCGCGCGAGACGCGCGCGGTCCGGAAGAGCATGAGCGGGCCAGAGGCCCGCGTTCCCATCAATGAAACGTGCGGCCTGAATCGATCACCAGGGTTTGGCCGGTCATGGTGTTGGTGCGGCACATCGTGACGACCTGATCGGCGCAGTCGTCCTTGTCGGCCGCCTTGCCCAGCAGCGAAGCCTTGCGGCCGGTCTCGACCACCTCCGGCCTGAGGTTGGCCGTCGCGCGCGTGCCTTCGAGCAGGCCGGGCGCCACGCAGTTCACTTGGTGAGATGGATCAGGCCCGCCTTGGAAACGGCGTAGGCGATCGACGAGCCGGTCGGCCCCAACCCCGCGACCGAGGAGATGTTGACGATGCGTCCGCTGCCCTGCCGCTTCATCACGGGTGCAACGGCCTTGGTCACGAGCATCGGGCCGGTGAGGTTGATGTCGATGATCTTGCTCCATTCCTCGTAGGTGAGGTTGTCGAGGTCCTTGAAAGGGATCGATTTGTTGTAGGCGGCATCGTTGACCAGGATGTCGAGCCGGCCGAAGCGCTTCACCACGTCGTCGACCATGCGCTGCACCTGGTCACGCTTGGTGACGTCGCAGGCGAAGGCGGCCGCGCCGACCTGGTGCTTCTCGAGGTCGCGCGCCACGCCGTCCGCCTGGTCCTTGCTCTGGGCATAGACGACGGCGATGTGACAGCCCTGTGCAGCCAGTGCATGGCAGATGCGCTGCCCAAGCCCGCCATTGCCGCCGGTGACCACGGCGACTGTGCCTTTCAGGTCCATGCGTTTCTCCCGTCTTGAAGTTGGCGGCAGCCTAAAGCCTGTTCTGGCGAGTGGGAATCACTATGATTTCTCCACCAAACCGGCGGGCAAGCCGGATGGAGGAAACATGGGCCGCAAGTACGACGTCATCGATGCCGATGGGCATGTGCTGGAGCCGTTCACGCTGTGGAACGACTACATGGATCCAAAATATCGCGAGCGCGCGCCGAAGCTGGTCAAGGACGAGAACGGCAAGGAGCGCCTGCTGCTCGAGGACAAGATCCTCGGCAGCCGCGCCGGCTTCGGCGGCATCGGCGGCGTGGGCGCGCGCCAGGGTGTCGTCGCCGCCGACGCGATGGACTACAAGGACGGCCGCAAGGGCGGCTTCGATCCGCACGCGCGCATTCCCGACATGGATCTCGACGGCATCGACGCCGCCTTCCTCTATCCCAGCCTCGGCCTGTTCGCCGGCGCCGTCAGCGATCCCGCTTTCGCCGCCGCCATGTGCCGCGCCTACAACCGCTGGCTCGCCGACTACTGCAAGCCCTATCCCGACCGCCTGTTCGGCATCGCCATGCTGCCCATGCAGTCGATCGAGGCGGCGATCCAGGAGATGCGCTTCGCGCGCAAGGAGCTCGGCTTCCGCGGCGGCTTCCTGCGGCCCAATCCCTACAACGACCGCAAGCTGCACGACCCGGACTACGAGCCGTTCTGGAGCGCGGCCGAAGAGCTCGACTTCTGCATCGGCATCCATGAAGGCGGCAACAGCGGCATGCCGACGGTCGGTGTCGACCGCTTCGACGGGCGGGGTGCGCAGCACATCATCTCGCACACCATGGAGATGATGCTGGCGGCCATGAGCTTCATCTGGGGCGGCGTGTGCGAACGGCATCCCAAGCTGCGCGTGGCCTTCCTCGAATCGGGCGGCGGCTGGATCGCGCCGTGGCTCGACCGCATGGACCGTCACTTCGACGACAAGGGCTTTAACGATTCCGGCCTGAAGATGCGGCCGAGCGACCTGTTCCAGCGCAACTGCTGGATCTCCTTCGAGCCGGTCGAGGGCTCGATCGGCTCGCTGGCCGAGTACATCGGCCCGCACAAGATCCTATGGGCGACCGACTATCCGCACCGCGACGGCTTCTTCCCGGGCGCGCCGGAGATGCTGAAGGAACGCATGAAGGGCCTGTCTGCCGAGGCGCAGCGCAAGATCATGGCCGGCGGCGCGATGGGATTCTACGGCCTGCACTGAGGCTGGGACCGCGGGCCTCCGGCCCGCATCATGATCATGAGCGGGCCAGAGGCCCGCGGTCCGCGCATGACTACTTGATACCGAGCAGCTTCGCCGCTGTTCCTCCGAGAATGGCGATGCGCTGATCGTCGTTGAGGCCCGGCGTGTTGAGCACGAGGTCGACCTCGGTGCTGGTCCAGGGAAACGGATAGTCGGTGCCGATCATGATCTGGCCCGGACCGGTCTCGGCGATCAGGTGGCGCAGCGCCTCGGGCGTGAACACGATGGTATCGAAGAAGAGCTGGCCGTCCTTCAGGTAGGCGGTCGGGTTCTTCTTGGGCAACGGGCCGACGCGATTGGGGAAGCAGCGGATCACGGCATCCGACCGGTTGGCGTAGGACGGCAGGAAGCCGCCGCCGTGCGCCGCACAGATCTTCAATCCGGGAAAACGGTCGAGCGTGCCCTCGAAGATCAGGTGCGACAGCGCGATCGTGGTCTCCAGCGGATTGCCGATGGTGTTGGTCAGAAGGCCGCTGCCGTCCAGCCGTCCGCTCGGCTCGAGCGCGCGCGTGCCGAGCGGATGCATGAAGACCAGGACGCCCAGCTCCTCGCACTTCGCCCAGAACGGATGGAACCGCGGATTGGCCAGTTCCTCGTCGCCGACGCTGCCGCCGACGCCGACGCCGCGGAAGCCGAGCTTCTTGACGGCATGTTCGACCTGTTCGGCGGCAAGCTCGGGATGCTGCAGCGCGGCGGTCGCGAACGCCACGAAGCGCTCGGGATTGGCGGCGCAGAACTCGACCAGGGTCTCGTTCTGCACCTTGATCAGCTCGGCCGCGACGTCGCGCTCGGCCCTGTACCAGTAGGGATTGATGCTGAGCGCCTCGACGTCGATGCCCTGCGCGTCCATGGCCGCGATGCGCGTGCTGGTGTCGTCCATCAGCAGCCCCGGCGCCTCGAGCGGATGCTTGACCAGCGCCATCGCCTTGGAAACGCAGCAATGGGCGTGCACGTCGATGGTCTTGACCCGCTTGCCGTTGACCACGACCTCGCGGCGGCGCGGATGGGCGTGCCCTTGTCCGTGCCCGTGCGGCTGCGCCGGCGGGCTGAGGCCCGCGGCCGCGTTCAGCATCTCGCAACCGCAGAAGGCGATCGGCGCCGGAAAAGGCGCGCTGGGAACCACATTGCCGGTCAACGACATCGCCATCTCCCCTAGTTTCCTTGCAGTCGCACCCGAGCCTACAACGCCTTGATCCCGGAGTCGCCTCGGCTACGATGACAGTTCCTGTGTACCCCAAGAGGCCCCGTCCCATGGCCGACCACGACCACGATGATCCCCACGAGCATGGCTCGGAACTGTCCGAGACGCAGCTGCGCGTGCGCGCACTGGAAACCATCCTGACCGAGAAGGGCTACATCGACCCGGCGGCACTCGACGCCATCGTCGAGACCTACGAGACCAAGGTCGGGCCGCGCAACGGCGCCCTGGTCGTCGCCAAGGCCTGGACCGATCCTGCCTTCAGGCAGGCTCTCCTGAAGGACGCCACCGCCGCGGTCGGCACGCTGGGCTACGTCAGCCCGGTCGGCGATCACCTGGTCGCCGTCGAGAACACCCCGCAGCGCCACAACATGATCGTGTGCACATTGTGCTCCTGCTATCCGTGGGAAATGCTCGGTCTGCCGCCGGTCTGGTACAAGTCGGCGCCCTATCGCTCGCGCGCGGTCAAGGATCCGCGCGGCGTGCTCGACGATTTCGGCGTCAAGCTTGCCAAGGAAACCGAGATCCGCGTCTGGGACTCGACCGCCGAGACGCGCTTCCTGGTGCTGCCGATGCGGCCCGCCGGCACCGAGGAGTGGAGCGAGGAGCGGCTGGCCGATCTCGTCACCCGCGATTCGATGATCGGCACCGGACTCGCGCTGACACCGGCGGAGATCGCCAAATGAACGGCGTGCACGACATGGGCGGCATGGACGGCTTCGGCAAGGTCGAGGCCGAGGAGAATGAGCCGCCGTTCCACGAGACGTGGGAAGGCCGCGTGCTCGCCATGCAGCGGGCGATGGGCTACGCCGGCGCCTGGCACATCGACGATTCGCGCTACGCCCAGGAAACGCTGCCGGCGCGGACCTATCTCTCCGTCTCCTACTACCAGCGCTGGGAGCTGGCGATGGAGAAGAACCTGCTGCTGCGCGGCTACGTGACCGAGGCCGAGCTCAAGGCGGGCCATGCGCTCGGGCCGGCCAAGCCCCTGCCGCGCAAGCTCACGAAGGATGTCGTGGACGCCGGCATGACGCGCAATTCCTTCTTCCGCCAGCAGCAGGGCCCTGCCCGCTTCAAGCCGGGCGACCGCGTGCGCACCAGGAACATCAATCCGCTGACCCACACCCGCCTGCCGCGCTACGCACGCGACAAGGTCGGTACGGTCGAGCTGATCCACGGCTGCCACGCCTACCCCGATTCGGTGGCGACCGATCGCGGCGACGATCCGCAGTGGCTCTATACGGTCGTGTTCGACGGCCGCGAGATCTGGGGACCGGACACCGATCCGACCTTGACGATCTCGATCGACGCTTTCGAGCCCTATCTCGAACCGGCATGACGGATCGTCAGACCATCCCCATCGCCGGCATCCCGAGCGATGCCGAAGGCCCGGTGTTCCGCGAACCTTGGGAGGCGCAGGCCTTCGCCATGGCGGTGGCGCTGCACAAGCGCGGTCTGTTCACCTGGCCGGAATGGGCGGCGACGCTTGCCGACGAGATCAAGCGGGCGCAAGCGGCGGGCGATCCCGACACCGGTGCCACCTACTACTTTCACTGGCTCAACGCCCTCGAGCGGCTGGTCACCGAAAAGGGCATCGCCGACGCGGGCCTTTTAGCCCGCTACCACGACGCCTGGGACCACGCCGCCGACCGCACGCGGCACGGCGATCCGATCGAGCTCCGGCCCGAAGACTTCAAGCCGTAGTTTGCCGGGGGCGCGCCACTCCAGTGGCGCGTCATGATTCGGACCGCGGGCCTCTGGCCCGCCTCATGAGTCATGAGCGGGCCAGAGGCCCGCGGTCCGAATATGAGAAGACGCGCCACTGGAGTGGCGCGCTCCCG